>JAYWBS010000163.1:0-4284 GCA_043781295.1 Polaromonas sp. | reverse complement strand
CGCTGGTCACGATTAACCAGAACGGGCGGTCACGATGAACCAGAATCGGTGGTCACGACTAACCAGAATGACCGGTCACGATCGACCGGAATACCCATCCTTTTCCAGCGCCGTGTCCAGATGACTGGTCGCTTCATCCAGAAACAGAATACTGGGGCGTTTGTAAAGTGCGCGCGCTAGGAAAATGCGCTGTTTTTGCCCACCCGACAAAGTCGTTCCCATATCGCCGACAAGCGTGTTGTACCCCATCGGCATTTTCAGAATATCCGCGTGGATTTGGGCCAGTTTGGCGCAACCTTCAACCCACTCCTGATCGGGCGTACTGTCGAAGAACGAGATGTTGTCAGCCAACGATCCCGCAAAAAGCCGGTCATCTTGCATCACCGCTCCTATCAGGCTGCGGTAATAGGCCAGTTCCAGCTGTGCCAAAGGGATTCCACCAATCAGTACCTCACCTTCGACAAGCTGTAGCTGACCGAGCATGATCTTCAGCAAGGTGGTTTTCCCACAACCCGAAGGCCCTACCAGGACCACCGCCTCGCCGTTGCCAACATGCATATTCAAGCCGTTGATGATCCACGGCTCACCGTCGGCATACCGAAAACGGACGTTGCGCAGCTCAATGCTGGGTGCTATGGCCTCGCAGGCAAAGAGCGGTTGCGGCAGATCCGGCTCAGGAACGGCCAGCACGATGTCAGACAGGCGCTCAGCCTGGATGCGCAGCATCCGTACTTCAATGCTTTTGTCAATCAGGCTGCTGATGCGGCCAGTGAAATTATCCTTGTAGGAAATGAAGGCCATCAGCATGCCGATGGTGAAGGTGTGATCCATCACAGATTTACTGCCCAACCACAGAATCAGCGCCCCCTCCATCGCCACCAGCAGGGAATTGATAGTCTGAAAGGTGATGTTCAGACGCTGAATCGCTATGCTCGAATTGGTACTGTCCACCACCATCTTGAGATAACGTGTCTTGCGATCGGCTTGGCGGTTAAAGAGCTTGATGGCCTGAATGCCGCGGATGGTCTCCATGAAGTGCGACTGCTGGCGCGCCAGCCGCACAATCTGGCCTTCCGATGCCATTCGCAAGGCGTCATAGCGCACGAGGCGCAAAACGCCATATAGGATGACTGCACCCAAGGCGATGAAGCCCAGTAAGGGACTGTAAACGAACATCATCACCAAAGTCGTGAGGGCCATCACCCCGTCCAGCATGGCGGCCAAGAAACTGGTCGTCAAGGTCTGTTGTATCGCGGAAATGGCCCCAAAGCGCGAAACAATGTCACCCATGTGCCGCTTCTCAAAGAACGCCACGGGCAACCGAAGCAAATGCTCCATGACATTCGCCACCCACTGCAAATTGAGGCTGGTCCCTAAGTACATCAATACCCAGGACCGCACGGCTGAAACGGCGGTTTTAAGTATTCCCAGCAACAGGATGCCGATGACAATGACCGTGAGCAAATCTTTGTCCCCGGACACCAGGGCATCATCGACGATCCACTGCGTCAGAAACGGGCCTACCAACACAAATATCTCCAAGGCCAGCGCCAGCATCAGCGCTTGAAGCAATGAAGTTTTGAGGCCGCGAACCCGGCCCATCAACCCCCGCAAGCGAATGGATTGACGCTCCGTGCGTTGTTCGAAGCGGATATTGGGCTCGACCTCTACTGCAACGCCTGTGAAGTGTTTGGAGGCATCCTCCAGCGTCAGAGTCTGCAAGCCGGCGGCCGGGTCGTGGATAGTGATTTTGTTGCCTTTTATCTGCTTCAAAACCACGAAGTGATTGAGGTTCCAGTGCAATATGGTCGGTAGAACCAACTGCTCCAGCGCTCGCAGTTCTACCCGAAGCGGTCGGCAGGACAAATTCATTCGTCCTGCCACTTGAATCAACTGCGCGAGATTCAAGCCTTTCAGCGATACCGTGAATTTCCGCCTCAGGTGCGGAAGGTCTGTCTGGTAGCCATGGAATGCCGCTACCATCGCCAGACATGCTAGGCCGCATTCAGCGCCCTCGGTTTGAAGCACCAACGACAGCTTTTTGCCGAAGCCCAAATTCAAGCCATCGAGCATGCCTATCACACCCGGCCCGAGACGCTGTACAAAGGCTCCAGAATCCATTCGAGCAAGGTGCGCCTTTCCAGCCAGATGTCGGCATCCACCTGCATGCCGGCCTGTAAGGGCTCTTTGTTGCCATACGCCAGCACATGACCTAGGTCGGGCAAGATAGTGACCACGTAATAGACGTCGCCCGCAGGGGCAGGAAAGGGAAGCTCTTGTGGAGCGACCGCCGTTCGGGATATTTTCACTACCCGGCCAGGATGGCTACCGAACTTTTGATAGGGGAAGGCCTGGTATTGCAATTGGGCGAGATTGTCCAGACGAACAAAGCCAACTGCACGGCTGGGAATATAAATGTCGGCCTGCAAGCGGGTGCCTGCCGGGATCAGGCTCATGAGCGGTTGATTCGGGTTCGCTTGTTTTCCCGGATCGACTTGAAGTGCCGTCACCATGCCGTCCTGAGGCGCCAAGACGTAAGACTCCCGCTTGGCTTCGTTCTCGACACCGGTGGCCGTGATTTCTGAAATGGAGCGCTCCATTGCGGCAATCTCGTTGTGCTCCTTGAGTGGCATGTTTTTGAGATCGGTTTGCAATGCGATGGCGTCGCGTTCGCTGGCGATTTTGCTGCGCTGAAGGTCATGCAAGCGGTTTTCCTGGTCGAGCAGGTCTGCACGCTTGTCCTGCAGGGCAAGCTCTGAAACAAACTTTTCCTTGAACAGCTGGGTATTGCGCTCGACGACCACTTCAGACAACTTGACGCGTTGCTCCTGCGCGCTAATAGCTCGGCTGAGCTGCTCTTGCTCTTGAATCAGTTGGGCCAGCCGCTTTTGCGCGGAGTCCATCTGCCCCACATACAGCTGGTGGGTTCTGGACGCTTCTTCCAACAGGCTCTTTTGCCGCAAGGCCAGCTGCTTGGCGATTTCAATCTGGGTGTCACCCTGCAGGCTGGTGCGCTCGGTCGAGACTATGGCCAGCACATCGCCCCGATTGACTGACTGACCTTCCCTAACGCGCACAATCGTGATGGCGCCTGATTGCTGAGGGTAGATTTTGATGAGTCCTTGCTCGGGAACGAGGTAGCCCGATGCCCTGGCTTTTTTGGTGTATTCGCCCCATACCAGATAACCGAGTACCCCAAATGCAATCCCGAGAAAAAGCATAGCCAGTACACCGAAGGACGTTGGGCGGGAGAGCAGTATTTCGCCTAGCCATGTATCGCGTTTGTAGTCAAGCACCTCTGGGCGAAACAGACGAGTGGTTTCCATTTTTTTGGTTTTCTTATATTGACGGAAATGCCATTTTGGAAAGAAATGAATTCTTCAAAGCCCACTACGCGACTTAATAAACAAACTATCAAGAGCTTAAGCCGTGCCAAGTTGGCAACTCGTTTTTTCGTCTGCTGTAAGCGTAGTAAACGGCCATACCAATTCCATAAACTACGCCAACAGTAACAATAGAACCTATATCAATACTTTGAAAAATACCACTCTGAAGCCACTTGAAAACTTCTCGAAATATCCACCAAAAAATTCCAAAAAAAGTGCCATTCATCAGGATATTGCTCAAAAAACTCGCGAAATGTGGTGGAGGCGTGTCAAAACCAAAATACCAGAGCAAACGCAAGTAGTGTGGTTCATAAACAGAGCGTTTCAACCCTTTGGCGGCTAAAAGTTCTAACGCGATAAGCCGCTTTTTATTCATAAATAGTATTTATGTCACTCACAAGTATAGTGCTGACGAATTGTGTGAAGAAATGCCTTGTGTCAGAATTGTTCCAGCGTCAATGACGCTGCAGGCGAAATGCCTTTAAACCCAATGGGTAGCGAAACTCCTCTTCGTCTGCCCAAGAACAATTGCAAGGACGTAAATCGGGTGAACGTCCATCATTTTTTCGTATGGCCGAGATATTGGCTTGCATGTTTGATTCCGGCTCTGCCGGCTCAGGATCAAACGACAGATGAGTATGTCTACCATTTCAATGGCACAAAAGATGCACTCATATAAAAAACTCAATTTTTGGGGGTGGAAAAAATACGCCTAATTTTTTGATACCCACTATTCTGAAGCGCTGCCAGCAAACCTTTTTCACCAACCAAATGAACCGCGCCCACGATAAACGCTACCGGCTGTGAACGGTTCTCAGGAACCGCTGTTATCTGGCTTTAAGAGCGCGGTTTTGATTTACCAGTGTGGAGGATTGCAGGGATTTCTGTTCCTGTCCGC
>JAYWBS010000162.1:0-12900 GCA_043781295.1 Polaromonas sp. | reverse complement strand
TGCCGCCAGGTCCAGACTTCAAAAAACTCTTCCAGTGTGCCAATACCGCCGGGCAGCGCCAAAAACGCATCGGCGTGTTCGGCCATGATGCGTTTGCGCTCGTGCATGGTTTCCACAATGAGTAGCTCGGTGCAGCCGTTATGCGCTTGTTCCTTGTCAACCAGCGCCTTGGGAATCACGCCAATCACCCGGCCACCAGCCGCAAGAGTCGCATCTGCCACCGCGCCCATCAGCCCGTTGCGGCCACCGCCGTACACCAACTGGCCACCGTGCTTGCCTATCCAGGTGCCGACCTGCGCGGCAATGGCGGTGAATTCCTGGCTGTTACCGGCGCGTGAACCACAGTACACGCAAAGGGAAAAGGCGGGTGGGGTCATTCTTGTGCGTTGGGTTGACTGGCCATGCGCGCCAGCCGCTTGGGGCTTTCAGGCGCTTTCCAGCTGATCAGCTGGGTGCCTGCCAGGGCGTCATGCCAGAACTGTTTTTGTGGATGAAAGCGGGCCAGCACGGCCCACACCGCCACCCAACCCAGTGCCAGCACAGCACCTTCTTTGCCAGAAGCACCGTACAGCCAGGTAAAAACCAGCGGCGGTAAAAACCACAGCCAGCTCAATGCGTAGCGGGCCAGGGCACGTGTTTGCGTGATGGGCTGGCCCTGGGTATCGACCACGCGAATGTCCCAGGTTTTCATTGCCAGGGTTTGCCCCTTGGCCCAAAACCAGACAAAATAAATGCCAAAAATGACGAATAAAAAGGCTTGCAGGGCGTTGCGGTTGTCCATCGCGTTTCGCGTCTGGCTCAAGCTGCTGAACAGATAGGTGGCCAAAAAAACGACACCAAACATCAGCAAACCTTCATAGGTCCAGCAGGCCATGCGCCTCGGTATCGAGGGGACGATCGCCTGCGCCACGATCAGTTCGTTTTACCGGGCGGCGTGATGACGCCCAGCACCGTCTCACCCGTGGTAGTAACGGCTGCGCCTGGCGGTACTTTGGGCAGCGGTGGCAGGCTTTTGGGCGTGACCGCCAGCTTTTGCGTTGGTACGGGCTTGACGGCGGTTGCCGCGCCTGCGGGCTTGGGGCTGGCCTTGGCAGCCAGTTTGGCTTTTTCTTCCGGGCTCAGGGCCTGGTAGGTTTCCCACTTGGCTTTTTTCTCGTCCGGGGTCAACTGCTTGGACAATTCTTTGGTTTTTGCAAAATTAAGCCGGGCTGCAGCGCGGTCTTGCGGGCTCATGTTGACCCACTCATTCATGCGGCTGTGCATGGTGGTTTGTTCGGTCGGCTGCAACGTTGGGTAGTTTTTAGAAACTGCAAGCCATTTGCGCTTTTGTGGCTCGCTGATGCTGTTCCAGGTGGCTGACAGGGGCTTGAGCGCCTGCTGCTGTGGAGCGGTCAGTTCGGCCCAGGCAGGTTTTGAAGCTGCAACTGGCGCTGCTGGTTTGGCCGCAGCTGCCTTGCTAGCGGCAACTTTTGGAGCTACGGACGTTGCAGGTGCGGAAGTTTGCGCGACAGCCAAAACGGGCAGGAAGGCGAGGATAAGAACGGCAAGAGCTTGCTTCATGTCGGGCAATAAACGCTCAAAAATAGAGGGTCAGCTGTTGGGTGGTTTAGCGGAAGTATTGGCGTCAATTCAGCGATTGGTTTTCAGAAACTGCACAAAGCCGGGGTCAGAAAACGCAGCAGGCGGCAGGGCATCTGTGAGCAGGGCGGCATCAACTTCAGCCACTTCCTGGGCGCGGTTGTCGTTTTGAACCGAATTGATCGTCAGCAGACCCACCACCAAGGCAACCAGCGGAACCACGGAGCCAATACGGCCCCACCAGCTCAGGCCATCCGACGACCCCCATGAAAGCGCAGCACTGCCGCCGCCGATGTTGAAAATGCTGCCAGCGGTTTGAGTACTGGCGATTTTGCGTTTGGCAACGGCTTGTACACGGGCCGCGCGCAAACGCTCCGAAACGTCGTAAGGCAAATCAGTAGCGCCTGTAGACAGATAAGATGTGGCTTTGAGGGCAAAGCGGTCTTGCAGTATGTCAGCTCGATTTTGTAGTGAATTAGTCATAGTTTTAGTCCTTTGGCGCCCAGCGCTTTACTGAGGGCAAGAACTGCGCGTGAGCAATGTGTTTTAACACTGCCTTCAGAGCAACCCATCGCCAAGGCCGTTTCGGCCACGTCCATCTCCTCCCAGTAACGCATCAGAAAGGCTTCTCGTTGACGACCTGGCAAAAGCTTCACCTCAACTTCTATTTCACGCAATATTTGAGCCCGTTCTGTGGCATCTTGGGCACTTTCAGTTCCTTCGGAGTCAGTCTGGACCTCTAAAGTTTCCAAAATATCGAAATCTCCGTCTTCGCCAGCAGATTCAAAGTCACTCATGTTGGAAAAAAGGGCGTTGCGGGTTTTGCGCCGACGAAACCAGTCCAGTGTGGTGTTGGACAAAATCCGTTGAAACAGCATCGGTAACTCAGCTATTGGCTTGTCACCATAGCTGTGCGCCAGTTTCATCATGCTGTCCTGAACAATATCAAGAGCAGCTTCTTCGTCCCGTGTGTGGTAGACGCTTCGTTTGAAAGCACGTTTTTCAACGCTTTTCAGGAAGTCAGAGAGTTCTTGTTCAGTTGCCAACGGTAGGGGTTTCCGGTTTGTCCAGCGCTTTGATTGTTATGCATGCTAACCAAAATTATCGCATTGCCTGTGCGGTGGGTTGCCATTTTCTGATGGTTTGGCGCGATTGCACAACACGAAATGTCATAATACGGGTCGCAATTCAAACGGCAAACGGGTCATGACTCGGCAGATTATGTGTCTGCTTATGGTTTTGGCCTCAAGTCTTGACGCTGCTTCACAAGAGATAGCGAAAAGGCACCCAAGTTATTTCGTTAGAGAAATTCACAAAGGTTCATCATGGAAATCACAAAAGCGGAAATCGCTTCCGCAGCAGCAGTGTCGGCAAATTCAAACGCCAATCCGCAAGACCTCAGAGGCGCGGAAATCCTCGTCAAATCCCTGCAGGCCGAAAACGTCAAGTACATCTGGGGTTACCCCGGTGGTGCAGTGCTGCACATCTACGATGCGTTTTACAAGCAGGACACGATTCAACATGTATTGGTGCGCCACGAGCAAGCTGCTGTGCACGCGGCTGACGGCTACGCCCGTGCCACGGGCGACGTTGGCGTAGCGCTGGTCACGTCCGGCCCCGGCGTGACGAATGCCGTCACCGGCATTGCCACCGCCTACATGGACAGCATTCCGATGGTCATCATCACGGGCCAGGTGCCCACGCACGCGATTGGTCTGGACGCCTTTCAGGAATGCGACACCGTCGGTATTACCCGGCCCATCGTCAAGCACAACTTTTTGGTGAAAGACGCCAAACACATCGCCGAGACGATGAAAAAAGCCTTTCACATCGCCCGCAGCGGCCGCCCTGGCCCGGTGGTGGTGGACATTCCTAAAGACGTGTCGTTTAACAAGGTGGCCTATACCGGCTACCCGGCAAGCGTGGAAATGCGCAGCTACAACCCCGTGCGCAAAGGCCACGGCGGGCAAATCCGCAAGGCGCTGCAATTGCTGATGGCTGCCAAGCGTCCGTACATCTACACCGGCGGCGGCGTGCTGCTGAGCAACGCATCAGCCGAGCTGCGCACGCTGGTGGACATGCTGGGCTATCCCTGCACCAACACGCTGATGGGGCTGGGCGCGTACCCGGCCAGCGACAGCAAATTCCTCGGCATGCTGGGCATGCACGGCACCTATGAAGCCAACAACGCCATGCAAAACTGCGACGTGTTGCTGGCAGTCGGCGCCCGGTTTGATGACCGCGTGATTGGCAACCCCAAGCACTTTGCGCAAAACGAACGCAAGATCATTCACATCGACATTGACCCGTCGAGCATTTCCAAGCGCGTCAAGGTTGATATTCCCATCGTCGGCGACGTCAAGGATGTGCTGACGGAACTCATCGCCATGATCAAAGAATCTGGCCTCAAACCCGACCCAGGCGCACTCGGCGGCTGGTGGAGCACGATTGACACCTGGCGCAAGCGCGACTGCATGAAGTACAGCCTGGGTGATGGCAGCACCATCAAGCCGCAATACGTGGTGGAGACGCTCTGGAACATGACCAAAGACGCAGACACTTACATCACGTCAGACGTGGGCCAGCACCAGATGTGGGCCGCGCAGTACTACAAATTTGACGAGCCGCGCCGCTGGATCAATTCTGGCGGCCTGGGCACGATGGGCGTGGGCTTGCCGTATGCCATGGGCATCAAGCTGGCCAAGCCTGAATCAGAGGTGTTTTGCATCACCGGTGAAGGCTCGATTCAAATGTGCATCCAGGAGCTGTCAACCTGCCTGCAGTACAACACGCCGGTCAAAATTGTGTCGTTGAACAACCGCTACTTGGGCATGGTGCGCCAGTGGCAGGAATTTGACTACGAAGGTCGTTACAGCCACAGCTACATGGATGCGCTGCCCAATTTTGTGAAGCTGGCTGAAGCCTATGGCCACGTCGGTATGCTGATTGAAAAGCCGGGCGACGTAGAGCCTGCCCTGCGCGAAGCACGCAAGCTGAAGGATCGCACGGTGTTCATGGACTTCAGAACCGACCCGACAGAAAACGTCTTTCCGATGGTGCAGGCCGGTAAAGGCATCAATGAAATGCTTTTGGGGGCAGAAGACCTGTAAAACAGTCGATTTTAGGCATCTTTTAGGCCTCTAGCCCAATGAATTCGGGCGCAAACAGCTACTAATTTAATAGCATTTATTTTTATCCCATCACAACATTGAGGTGACAAATCTATTGCTTGCCAAGCCTGCACATTACCGTGCGCAGGGGAGGGCATGTGAGATGAGGAGTCCAGACTTATGAAACACATCATTGCAGTTTTACTCGAGAACGAGCCCGGCGCGCTGTCCCGCGTGGTCGGTTTGTTCTCAGCCCGTGGCTACAACATCGAGAGCCTGACGGTCGCACCCACTGAGGACCCCACGCTGTCGCGAATGACGATTCAAACCAGCGGCTCTGACGATGTGATTGAGCAAATCACCAAGCACTTGAACCGCCTGATTGAAGTTGTGAAAGTCGTTGACCTGACCGAAGGCTCGTACACCGAGCGCGAGTTGATGATGGTCAAAGTGCGCGCAGTAGGTAAAGAGCGCGAAGAGATGAAACGCATGGCTGATATATTTCGCGGGCGGATTATTGATGTGACTGAAAAAAGTTACACCATCGAATTGACTGGCGACCAGCATAAAAACGATGCGTTTTTAGAAGCTATTGATCGCAGTGCGATTTTGGAGACGGTACGTACCGGTGCCAGCGGTATTGGGCGCGGTGAGCGGATCTTGAGAGTCTAGATTTAAGTTAACAACCAGGAGAAAAAAGATGAAAGTTTATTACGACAAAGACTGCGACCTGAGCCTGATCAAAGGCAAAACGGTGGCCATTATTGGTTACGGCAGCCAGGGTCATGCCCACGCGCAAAACTTGAACGACAGCGGCGTGAAAATCGTGGTTGGTCTGCGCAAAGGTGGCGCGTCATGGGACAAAGCCGTCAAGGCTGGCCTGTCGGTGCATGAAGTCAATGACGCTGTCAAAGCTGCTGACGTGGTCATGATTTTGTTGCCTGATGAAGACATTGCTGGCGTGTACAAAAACAATGTCGAGCCGCATGCCAAGCAGGGCGCATCGCTCGTGTTTGCCCACGGCTTTAACGTGCATTACAACCAGGTTGTGCCGCGTGCTGACCTCGACGTTTGGATGGTCGCGCCCAAGGCCCCAGGCCACACCGTGCGTAACACCTACACCCAGGGTGGCGGCGTGCCGCACCTGGTGGCCATTCATCAAGACAAATCGGGCAAGGCCCGTGACCTGGCCCTGAGCTACGCCATGGCCAACGGTGGCGGCAAGGCCGGCATCATTGAAACCAACTTCAAGGAAGAAACTGAAACCGACCTGTTCGGCGAGCAAGCCGTGCTGTGCGGCGGCGCGGTTGAACTCATCAAAATGGGTTACGAGACGCTGGTAGAGGCTGGTTACGCGCCTGAGATGGCTTATTTTGAATGCCTGCACGAACTCAAATTGATCGTCGATTTGATTTATGAAGGCGGTATTGCCAACATGAACTATTCCATCAGCAACAACGCTGAGTACGGTGAATATGTGACCGGCCCGGAGATCATCAACGAGCAGTCGCGCGTGGCCATGAAAAACGCGCTCAAGCGTATTCAAAGTGGTGAGTACGCCAAGATGTTCATCAGCGAAGGCCGCACCAACTACCCAAGCATGACCGCACGTCGCCGCCTGACCGCTGAGCATTCGATTGAAAAAGTCGGTAGCCAGCTGCGCGCCATGATGCCCTGGATCGCCAAAAACAAGCTGGTGGATCAAACCAAAAATTAAAATTGCCAGGACGGGTCCTTGTCCTGCAAAAAGCCGCGCAGACTCCTTGCGCGGCTTTTTTAATTTTTGCGACAAGGTAGTTTGTTATCCTCGGTGTCAGTTACAGGAGTATTTCTATGCATGATGGCGAACAGCCCTCGGCCCAAGACCAGGACGTGGTGGTGCGCAAGCGCCGCAAGGGCATTTACATCCTGCCAAACCTGTTCACGCTGGCGGCACTGTTTGGCGGGTTTTACGCCATGGTGATGGCCATTGATGGGCGTTTTGAGAATGCCGCCATTGGCGTTTTTTGCGCCATGGTGCTGGACAGTCTGGACGGACGTATCGCCCGCATGACCAACACCCAAAGCGCTTTTGGCGAGCAGATGGACTCGCTCTCAGACATGGTGTCCTTCGGCGCTGCGCCGGCTTTGATTGCCTACGTTTGGGCGCTGAACACTTTGGGCCGCTGGGGCTGGATAGGCGCATTCGTTTACTGTGCCTGCGCGGCACTCAGACTGGCGCGCTTTAACGTCAACACGGCGGTGGTGGACAAGCGGTTCTTTCAAGGCCTGCCATCACCCGCTGCCGCAGCACTCGTGGCCGGCTTTATCTGGCTGATGACTGATGCCGGTATCGACGGCGTAGAGGTGCGCTGGTATGCCTTCGCCATGACCTTGTACGCAGGCCTGACCATGGTGACGAATGTGCCGTTTTACAGCTTTAAAGATGTCAGCATGAAGCGCAGCGTGCCTTTTGCCGTGATTGTTTTGATCGCGCTTGGCATTGCTGTCATTAATATCGATCCACCGACGGTCATGTTCGGCTTGTTCGTGGTCTACGGTTTTTCAGGCTACGCGGTTTACGGCTGGCGCAAAGCCAAGGGTCAGCATACCAGCGTGATCTCAACATCCACTGATGAGCCGGATGAACGCGGCTTGCACAAATAATTTGTGCGCATCAAGCTGTGATATATTCGTAAGCATGAAACGAATTTCGCTAGCACTACTGCTATCTGCCAACGGGCGGAGACGGTAGCGTACGCGTAACCTTAATTCCACGGCCCGTTTGCACCAGCAACGGGCCGTTTTTGTTTTTGGGTTGCTGGTTTTTTTGATTTTATTTTTTGCGGAGAAACTCATGGCTGACAAACTCATTATTTTCGACACCACCTTGCGCGACGGCGAACAGTCCCCGGGTGCATCCATGACGCGCGACGAAAAGCTGCGCATTGCGCGCCAGCTGGAGCGGCTGAAGGTCGATGTGATTGAGGCCGGTTTCCCAGCCAGCTCAAACGGCGATTTCGAATGCGTCAAGGCGATTGCAGAGGTCATTAAAGACGCCACCGTCTGTGCACTGGCCAGAGCCAATGACCGCGACATTGCCAGAGCCGCTGAAGCGCTCAAACCTGCTGCATCGGGTCGCCTGCACTTATTTTTGGCCACCAGTGCGCTGCACATGGAAAAGAAGTTGCGCATGACACCCGACGAGGTGTTTGAGCAAGCCAAACTCTCGACCCGTTTTGCACGCACCCTGATGAGTGATGTCGAGTTCAGCCCGGAAGACGGTTACCGTTCGGACCCGGACTTTTTGTGCCGCGTTCTCGAGGCCGTGATAGCCGAAGGCGCCACCACCATCAACGTGCCCGACACGGTGGGCTACGCCATCCCCGAGCTGTATGGCCACTTCATCAAAAATCTGCGTGAACGTATTCCCAACAGTGACAAAGCCGTGTGGTCGGTGCATTGCCACAACGACCTGGGTATGGCGGTTGCCAATTCATTGGCGGGTGTGATGATTGGTGGTGCGCGCCAGGTCGAATGCACCATCAACGGCCTGGGTGAGCGAGCAGGCAATTGCAGCCTGGAAGAAATCGTCATGGCGGTTAAAACCCGCAAAGACTATTTCAACCTCGACTTGAATATTGATGCAAAACACATTTTGGCCACCAGCCGCATGGTCAGCCAAACCACGGGTTTTGTCGTGCAGCCGAACAAGGCGGTGGTGGGGGCGAATGCCTTTGCGCATGCCAGCGGCATTCACCAGGACGGCGTGCTCAAGGCGCGTGACACGTACGAGATCATGCGCGCCGAAGATGTGGGCTGGTCAGCCAACAAAATCGTGCTCGGCAAGCTCAGCGGCCGCAACGCCTTCAAGCAGCGCCTGCAAGAACTCGGTGTGGCTATGGAGAGTGAAGCCGACATCAACAGTGCGTTTGCCAAGTTCAAAGAACTGGCTGACCGCAAGAGCGATATTTTTGATGAAGATATTTTGGCACTGGTAAGCGATGAAAGCGTGAGCCACGACAACGAGCAATACGCCTTTGTCTCGCTGTCGCAGCACAGCGAAACGGGCGAGCGCCCGCAAGCCAGCGTGGTGTTTACGGTAGAAGGCAAAGAGGTTAAAGGTGCGTCAGATGGCAACGGACCCGTCGATGCATCTCTGAAGGCCATTGAGTCACTTGTAAAAAGCGGTGCCGAGATGGTGCTTTACTCGGTAAACGCCATCAGCGGGTCCACCGAAAGCCAGGGAGAAGTAACCGTACGTTTGCAAAATAGCGGCCGTGTGGTCAACGGCGTGGGCTCAGACCCCGACATTGTTGTCGCATCCGCGAAAGCCTATCTGAGTGCCTTGAATAAACTTCAAAGTAAAGCTGACCGGGTTCCGGCGCAGGGTTGATACCTCATTTTTTAGAAATAAGTGTTTAAATTCAACAGTTTAGAGAGTTTTCAGACATTTCGGTGGTTTTAGGTCAGCTAAATCCTACCCAATTGAGTGTGTTTTTAGGAAAGTCACGCAAGTTTTTGATATTGCGTGACTTTTTCATTTTGTATACACTCCAGTCATGCTTTTAATTGCAACTCTCAGCAAGGCTCACCAAGATGTCTAACCAGATTTTCAATCAGGCTTTTAAAGTTATTGGATTTTTGGCGTTATTCACAGCGCTTGCGGGTTCCGGCGCCAGTGCCGCAAGTGAAAAGCGCAGTGCGGTTAAAAAACAGCAGCTTACAAAAACCTCATCCACCAAAAAAGTAGCATCGAGCCGTAAAAGCGTACGTTTTGTAACCGGTATTAAGCGTAAGTCGGTCATTCGCGTTGCCGCACCGATCAAACCGTCCTACGGGCAAATTGCCGGCCTGCATGGCGCACACGATGCACTTGATTTGAAATCCAGCGTGGCGCTGGTGATTGACCAGGACACACGCGAAGTGTTGTTTCGTAAAAACGATCACGCCGTATTGCCCATCGCCTCATTGACCAAGTTGATGACCGGCGTGATTGTCAGTGGCGCCAAACTGCCAATGGATGAAGTCATCACCGTCACACAAGACGACGTGGACACTGAAAAAGGCAGCAGCTCGCGGCTCAAGGTGGGCACATCACTGACGCGCGGTGAATTGCTGCATCTGGCCTTGATGTCGAGTGAAAACCGCGCCGCACACGCTTTGGGCCGTACCTATCCGGGCGGCATGCCAACTTTCGTCAGCCTGATGAATGCCAAAGCCAAATTGCTGGGCATGAACGACACCAGCTATGTTGAACCCACGGGCCTGTCAAGCCGCAACCAGTCCAGTGCGCAAGATCTGGCTACGCTGGTCAATGCCGCGCACGGTGACCCGGTGCTGCGTGAGTTGACCACCTCGCCGGGCTACCAGGTTGCGGTAGGTAGCCGCACCCTGCAATACAACAACACAAATCGCCTGGTCAAAAATCCTGAATGGGATATTGGCCTGCAAAAAACCGGCTACATCACCGAAGCAGGTCAGTGCCTGGTGATGCAAACCAAGATCGCTGGCCGCAAACTGATCATGGTGTTCTTGGATTCCGCAGGTAAGTTGAGCCGCCTGGGTGACGCTGAACGCGTACGCCGCTGGGTGGAGTCAAACCCCATTGCCAGCCCGATCAGCGCATCTGTCAAACCGATCAGCGGCTAGACAGTCAATTCAACAGTGCTACTAAAAATGTAGCTGCTCGCGCCCGAATCTATTGGTCTACAGCCACTTTAAATGGTTTTTTTGCGTTGTTTTCACTTCGCTTTGTAGCCCAAAGCAGTTGAAATTTCGTTTGCGGTAGCTTGTAGCTTGGGCAGCCAATGCTCTTCCAGACGGTCTGCTGGCGCTGAAATAGACAAGCCCGCCACCAGCTTGTTCTGATCGTCATAAATGCCTGCAGCCATGCAGCGCACGCCCAGCTCCAGCTCTTCGTTATCACGCGCTATGCCGTATTGCCGCGCTTTTGAAAGCTCGCGTTCGAGTATCGGCAACTGGGTAATGGAATTGCGCGTCTGGCCTGCCAAGCCCGTGCGCGTGGCGTAGGTGCGCAGGCGCTGTGGGTCATCAAATGCCAGGAACAGCTTGCCCACCGACGTTAAATGCAGGGGGGCACGACCGCCAATGGCGCGCACTACTTGCATGCCCGAGCGCTCGCTGTAGGCGCGCTCAACGTAAATAATTTCATCTCCCTGGCGCATGCTCAGGTTCACGGGTTGTTGCGTCAGCTTGTGCAGCTCGCGCATGGGGCCCAGGGCAGCGTCACGTACGTTCAAACGCGCTTTGACCAGGTTGCCCAGCTCCAGCAGGCGCATGCCCAGCCGATAGGTGCCAGCGGCGGGCCGGTCCACAAAACGGCCAGTGGCCAGGTCATTCAATATGCGGTGCGCAGTCGATGGGTGAAGGCCTGATTTTTCGCTGATCTCTTTCAGCGGCATGGCTTCTTCACGGTCAGCCAGGATTTCAAGCAGCGTGAAAATACGTTCAATGACCTGAACGGTCGGTGTGGCGGGAACGGTGCTGTCTAGCTTTTTCATGTGCAGGCCTATCTGCACAATATTTTACGCTATGAAATCAAATAGCATCTGCTGAAGCGCCCGCTTGCGGGGTAACCCACGCATCGTTGACGCGTATTTCATGCGGTTTAAAGCTCGCCTTGTAGTTCATCTTGCTGCTTTGGGCAATCCAGTAGCCAAGGTAAACGTAAGGCAGCTTAAGCTGCCTGGCCTGCTCAATTTGCCACAGCACGCCATAGTTGCCATAACTTGACTTGCTGTCTGGCGCATCGGGCTCATAAAACGTATAAACGGCAGAAATACCGTCTTCCAGCACATCCAGAATCGACACCATTTTGAGCGCGCCTGCTTCACCATTGGGCATCCGTTCGCGGAACTCCACCAGGCGCGAATTAACCCGGCTTTGCAATAAAAACTGCGTGTACTGGTCAATGCTGTCGTGATCCATGCCACCGCCCGCGTGGCGGCCATTTTGGTAACGCAGATATAGCTGGTAATGCTCTGGCATAAAGCACAGTTTGAGCACACGCGCTGTCAGCGCCTGGTGCCTGCCCCATGCCCGGCGCTGGCTTTTGTTGGGCTTGAAGGTTTGCACCGGCACCCGCAGTGGCACACATGCCTGGCAACCGTCGCAATACGGGCGGTAGGTAAACATGCCGCTGCGCCTGAAGCCGTTGGCCACCAGCTCAGAATAAGCATCGTTGTGAATCAAATGGCTGGGCGTGGCGACTTGGCTCCTGGCCTGCTTGCCCGGCAAATAGCTGCACGGGTAGGGGGCAGTGGCGTAAAACTGCAAGGTTTGCAGCGGCAGGTCTTTGAGGTGCGTCACGGTGCTGGCAGCAGGGTTGGCGTGGTCTTACTTTGCAGAATTTGATTCCAGTATACGGGCTCAAACCGCCACGTGGGCGCAGGGGGGTTAACGCTTTTAGCGACATGTGCAACGAACTCCACCCGGCTGATTTCTTGTGCCCCCAGCGATGCCAGGTGCCCAGTGTTTTGCTGGCAATCGATCATGCCGATATCATGCGCACGACAAAATGCAACCAATGCACACAGCGCAATTTTGGACGCATCGGTTTGATGCGCAAACATGGACTCACCAAACACCATGCCACCCAAATTGACGCAATACAAGCCGCCCACCAGCTGGTTGCCTACCCAGGTTTCAATGCTGTGCGCGTGGCCAGCCGCATGCAAGGTGCAGTAGGCAGCAATCATTTCAGGAAGAATCCACGTGCCCGGCTGGCCATCACGCGGCTTACTGGCGCAGGCGTTAATCACGTCTGCAAACGCAGTGTCAAATCGAATCTCGCATGCCGGGTTGTTTAAAAAGTGCTGAAGGCTTTTGCGCAATGAACGGTGCAGCTTAAAGTGATGCGCGTACAGCACCATGCGCGGGTCTGGGCTCCACCACAGTGTGGGCTGGCCTTCGCTATACCAGGGGAAGATGCCTTGCGCATACGCCTGCACAAGGGTGGTTACGTCCAACGCGGCACCAGCAGCCAGCAAACCCGGCGCAGGGTCGTCATGGCCCCAGGCTCGGCTGACCTGCGGAAAGTTTTCTCCAGGCTCAAGCCAGGGCAAGGGGTGCTGCGTTTTTTTCATGGGGTTGTAAAGCCACAGTTTAATAGGACGCTATAATCTGAGGCTGTATTCCTCGATAGCTCAGTTGGTAGAGCGCCGGACTGTTAATCCGTAGGTCCCTGGTTCGAGCCCAGGTCGAGGAGCCA
>JAYWBS010000161.1:0-33785 GCA_043781295.1 Polaromonas sp. | reverse complement strand
TGACGAATCCGCTGCGCGATCGTTTTGGCATCGTCGCCCGACTGGAGTTTTACAGCGCTGAAGAGCTGGCGCGCATCGTCAAGCGTAGCGCCGGCCTGCTCAATGTGCCGACGGATGCCGAAGGCGGCTTTGAGATTGCGCGCCGTTCACGCGGCACACCGCGTATCGCCAACCGGCTGCTGCGCCGTGTGCGTGACTATGCTGATGTCAAGGGCAAGGGCGTCATTACGCTGGACATCGCCAACAAGGCTCTCGCCATGCTCGACGTGGACCCGCAGGGCTTTGACGTGATGGACCGCAAGCTGCTCGAATGCGTGATTCACCGCTTTGATGGCGGCCCGGTGGGCCTGGACAACATTGCCGCCAGCATTGGTGAGGAGCGCGACACGATTGAAGACGTGATTGAGCCGTACCTGATTCAACAAGGCTACCTGCAACGCACCCCACGCGGGCGCATTGCCACGCTGGCGGCCTATCGACATTTGGGGGTGGCGCCGCCAGCGACGGGTAACGAGCTTTTCAGCTAGGTTAAGCAGCCACGCGCATCAACATGAATGATGCGCTCCACCACACCCTTGAGCAAACCACCGCGCACGCCAATCATCACATCGTGCAGGTTCACTGTTGGGTCGCAGTGCCCCGGTATCAGCCACAGCATGCTGCCCAGGCTGGGCAGGCGGGTACTGCCTGCTGCGGGTTTCAAAATACCGTGCTCGTCGCCGCCGTTTGAATACACCAGCTCGCTGCGGCTGCTGAAGGCGTGCACTTTGGGCAAGCCAGAATCAATCGCGTGGCTTTTATGACCTGCATCACACACCACATGCTGCGCATGCACGCTGATCACCTGGGTTTTGACAAACAGTGCGTGCTTGAAGCGCGGCTGGCCCACAGCCAGCTCGTTGGCAGCGTAGTCTGCGTCCATGAACAGGTACGAGCCCGCTTGCAGCTCGCCATACAGCTTGCTGGCAGCTTCAAGCGGTGCTGTGCCGGTGCCTGCGCCTGTTACCAGGGCTACCTTGATGCCTTGAGCTTCTATCAGTTCGCAGGTATGTCGCACCGCCTTGATGGCGCTGACGATGGCCTCGCGGCGCTCCGTGGGGCTACGCAGGTGCTGTGCCTTGCCGTGATAGGCCTGCAGGCCAGCAAAGTTCAAGGCCGGGTGCTTGCGGATTTCCAGTGCCAGTGCCACAGCGGGCAAGCCAGGTTCAACACCGCAGCGGTTATGCCCCACATTGAGTTCAATGAACACATCAATTGAGGACGCGATGCTAGAGGCAAGACGACCCTCGTTCATGCAGGCAGCCAGGCGCTTGATGCCTTCCATGCTGTCGACGCAAATGGCCAGTTTGCCGCCTACCAGTGCCAACACCCGTGTGAGTGCTGCAACGCGTACCAGCTTGTGCAGCGCTATCACCTCGTTGCTGATGAAGATGTTGTGGACGCCGCCAGATACCAGCGCTTCAGCTTCAGATGTTTTTTGCACGCACACGCCAATAGCACCTGCCGCTATTTGCAACTTGGCCAACTCGGCGCTTTTGTGCATCTTGGCGTGCGGCCTGAGCAATACTTTGTGTTGCGCTGCAAAGGCGGCCATGGTTTGCAGATTGCGCTCCATCCTGTCCAGGTCCACCACCAGCGCGGGGGTGTCGATGGCGTTGACGCTTTTGCCAATCAAGTGATTCATTTTTTATCCCGCCGCTTCGTCAAGCACGTCATCGTCCAGATGGTGCGTATCGGCCCAGCCGACCAACGTGAAGCCCTCCAGTGTCCACATCAGGCGATTGATGGCTGCGTTGCCCAGCGCCCAGGTGCGCGGCGCTTGAATGTCTAACCTTGTTGCGGCGCGGTACAGCACGTCCATCACGCCGCCATGGCCCACCAGTGCAATTTGCTCGCCGGGGTGCAGCGCTGCCAAGCGCTGGGCCGCTTCAACCACGCGGGCGCGCAGGGCTACCAGTGATTCACCACCTGCGGGGGAAAACTCCGGGTCCCGCTTGCGCCAGCGCAGCGACTGCTCAGGCAACTGCACTTCAATCTCGGCAAAAGTTTTACCCTCAAAGTCACCAAAACCGCGCTCGCGCAGGCCGATTTCTTTGGTCAATTCCACGCCCGTTGCCCGGCTCACGTACTGCGCTGTTTCCCAGGCTCGGGTCAAGTCGCTGGCGTATATAGCTTTGATAGGTTCATCACGCAGTGCTTCAGCCAATCGCTCGGCCTGCCAGCGGCCGTTGGCGCTCAGAGGAATGTCCAGCTGACCCTGAATACGGGTGTCTACGTTCCAGCTGGTTTCACCATGGCGGATGGCGATGATGCGGGTCGGTTCAACCATATTTAGCGAGGTATCTCTACATTGATACGGCGCATGCCGGCGGGCGGTTGCGGGAAACCTAATAGCGCTGAATCGAGCATGGCAGGCAGCACTGCAAAGCCATCACCCCACACGCCATCATGCAAGGCACGGGTTTCAAACACCACCTTTTGGGTGGTGAGTTCACGCATCAAAATACTCAGCGAGCGCTTGTAATACGGCTCGCCAAAGCCAATCGGAAACGACAGGCCCACCGAGCTGCCTCTGCTGCCACCGCCTGCAAATACGCCTGCACCGCCGTAGCCAAACCCACCAAAACCAGGGGAAGGGTAGCGCTGCAAAATCTCAGTGCTCAGCAGCACCTGCACACTGTAGCGTGCATCCGCAGGGCTCAGTACCATGCCCACTTTTGACAAGCTGGTGGTGGCCAGTGCTTCAATCCGGTCTTGCTGCGTGGCTGAGGTTTGTGATGGCAGGCGCTCAAACCTGTAGCGGGTACCCGGTGCAGGTGGTGCGGTTGTCCAGGCTGAAAAAGCAGTGACGTCGCTGTCGACGATGCGCATACCTGAGCAACCGGATAAAAATAAAATTGCTACCAATAAAATAGCTGCTTGCGCACGTAAAATAAGGGCTTCCATAGGATTTACCTCCTAAAAAGACTGCAATTTTATGATTGATTGGCTGGAGACGGTGCCGTTTGGTGGTTCCAAAAACTCGTCAGCATCAAATGCCTTGTCCCCCTCGCTGGTCGCTACGCCCGTGGTTTTGATGCCTTTGAAGTCATGGCGCTTGCCGTCCATCAAATGCGAAGGCACGATGTTTTGCAGGGCACTGAACATGTTCTCAATACGCCCTGGAAATTTCTTGTCCCATTCACGCAGCATGTTGCCGACCTGCTTGCGTTGCAGGTTCTCCTGGCTGCCGCAAAGCGTGCACGGGATGATGGGAAAGTCCCGCACCTGCGCCCAGCGGCTCAGGTCTTTTTCAGGCACATAGGCCATCGGGCGAATCACAATGTTTTTGCCATCGTCGCTGATCAGCTTGGGCGGCATGCCTTTGAGCTTGGCCGCAAAAAACATATTGAGAAAAAACGTTTGCAACATGTCGTCACGGTGATGGCCCAGTGCAATTTTGGTGGCACCCAGCTCACCCGCTACCCGGTACAAAATGCCACGCCGCAAGCGTGAACACAGCGAGCAGAGTGTTTTACCTTCAGGAATCACGCGTTTGACGATGCTGTAGGTGTCCTGGTTTTCAATGTGAAAGGGCACGCCGAGTTTGTTCAAGTATTCGGGCAGGATGTGCTCTGGAAAGCCGGGTTGCTTTTGGTCGAGGTTAACGGCAATCAAACTAAAGTCGATGGGCGCACGTTTTTGTAGTTTCAGCAAAATGTCCAGCATGGCATAGCTGTCTTTGCCGCCAGACACGCACACCATCACCTTGTCGCCTTCTTCAATCATGTTGAAGTCCACAATCGCCCGGCCGACTTCGCGGCACAGGCGCTTTTCGAGCTTGTGGTCTTCGCGTTCGATTTTTAGTTTTAGTGCAGCCGAATCAAAATTGATCGGTTCCTCTTCAAGCCATACTGCGCTCATTTTCAATCCTGATGTTTATTCATGCGGCCAACTAATTCGGCAATACGATTTCTGGCCTTTTGTAGACTTCTAGATCTCATGCCCGCCCTCGCAGGATCCCATACCGTAGCAACTAATTGACTAAGACGTGAGTTGTAGCCAATTCCCTGGCTTGCGATAGCCCCTGCATTTGCAACTAAATCTTCCCGAATTTCTCGACTGGCTTGCCTCGCAACTAGCCGAAGTAAAAATTGCTTGGGGTCAGGAAGTAAATCTGGATCAGGTGGCAGTGTGCCCTGATTCCCAATAAGAGTTCTGAATGCCTGATGGTCTGCCAATAGCCATGCTTCTATCTCGCGCACTGCAATCCGCAAAACTAAATTCTCATTAGGCTTACGATTACTCATCCATGCTGCTCGCAAATCCACTGCGCAGGATGCTGTATCAAGATCAGTTATCAATAAGATCGGTTTGCGTTTAGCTATTTCGCACCAGCTGTCCACTTTGGAGCGCAAATAACCAAATCCATTTTTACGAAGAATTGGCGATGGATCAATATGATAGCCAGCATCAATTAAGAGACGTTTACCAACCGCCTCACTCAAAACGTCCTCTGTTGCAAGGGCGACAAACCTCATTGCCACAGTGCTAATTGATTGACTGTTGCAGGACGTGTTTTTGGCAGCACGACATCGGCTACGCTCAGTCCCGCCATGATTTCAAACGTCTCTTCGTCGTTCACGGTACGAGCAGTTGACCCATCTTTTCCAGCCTCAAGCAATATTACGCCTCTGCTATCTATGCCCGGATTGCTTAATAAAGCTTCGCTATGAGTACTTAGGATAATTTGGCGACGGATCTTTTTGTTTCTTTGGAGGCGATTTAGCATTAATGGTATCTCTTTGACTATGGCGTCATTCAAAGAGATTTCAGGCTCTTCAAGTAAAAGTAGTGAACTGCCTTCTTGTAGAGTCCAAAGCAAGCCCAGCAATCGCAGCGTACCGTCAGAGAAGTGTTCCTCTGATTGCCAGCCTGCATTCGGTCTATGGTGCTCATATCTTGCATGCAAATGTGGATGACCCAGAACATCTGTTTTGAAATAAAGTTGTTTAAATTGTGGAACAGCCATAGCTAGCGCAGTCTCGATTTTTCTTAGTCGGGCATTGCGTGTTTTTTCGGGTGTTTTTGCTAGTCTTTCAAGAAATCCTTGTCCAAAAGGATCATCTTCCAAACGTTGACCACCAATCTTGTCTGCAAATTTCAAAAGCTGGGGAACCAGATGAAGATAGGTAGCAGCACCAAAAAATTCTACAAGTTCGCGAAATTTAGCATTCGTTTGAATTTGCTCGAGATGGGTTTGTGTAAGCAGCATTGAATCGTCTTTATCTTTCTGAGTAGGACGATCAATCAGTAATCTACCTTCGTGCCACACCTGTTCTTTTGTAACGAGGATTTGTTGTGAACCTTTTCCCTCAAAACCTAAAACATAGCGCCAAGTGGGTGACTCATCTGCGGACCCTGACAGGCTGACTTCAATTTGTACTCCAGGATCTTGTCGAGCGTGAAGGCAACGCAGTTTCGTCATGCCGCCGCGATCAGCTACCGCCTTCTGTAGTCCACCACCTTGTGTTTTACTGACATCTCGTAGAAAACGAAATACATCAAGTACATTTGATTTTCCCGAAGCATTGGGGCCAAGTAGAAATGACACTTCTCGAAGCGGCACGTCGAGATTGCGAAAGTTACGCCAATTTTTGAGAACGAGACGTGTAATAAGCATGATTTTCCTTAAGCTGTTTGAACCTTACCACTGTCCCGTTTCAACCCGAATCGCTACTTCGCAGTCGTCAAAAATCTCCAGCTTGGCAATTTTGACCCGCACACCCAGCACGCCGGGCAGCAGCATCAGCCGGTGCGCGAGTTTGCCGATCAATGTTTCCAGCAAATTCACGTGTTCGGCGGTGCATTCAGTGATGATGATTTGCCGCACCTTGCGGTAGTCGAGAACGTGGTTGATTTCATCGTCGCTGGGCATCAGGGGTTGCGTGCCCAGGCTGAGCTCGGCATCCACCTGAATCGGTTGTGGCGCGGTTTTTTCGTGTTCCAGAATGCCCAGATTCGCGTCGAAGCGCAAACCGGTGAGCGTCAGGATTTGTGTGCCGCGAGTGTTGAACATATTCTTAAAGTGTTTGGGACAGAGCAAAAGCGCTTCGCGTATTTTGGTCTTTCCCTCAAGGCTTCATGTTTTCATGAGCGAAAAATCCCGCTCAAATTTCATCAAATGCTGGCCACCATCGACCAGCAGCGTGGTACCGGTGATGGACTGGTTTTCAAGCGCAAACTTCACGGTGGCGGCCACGTCAGCCGGCGTTGACGAGCGGCCCAGTGGCGATAGCTTGTGCAGCGCTTCAAACTGCGCATCGCTCAGCATATGGCTGGTCAATGTCAGGCCGGGTGCCACGCCGACCACCCGCACCAACGGAGCGAGCGCCATGGCCAGCATGGTGTTGGCGGCTTCCAGTGCGGCTTTGGACAGCGTGTAACTTAAAAAGTCCGGGTTCTGGTTCCAGAGCTTTTGGTCCAGCAGATTGACTACCGCACCGCGAGCCGAGTTTTCGCCGCGTGCATTGCGGCCAGTCAGGTGCGTGTGCAGTGCCTGCGCCAGCAAAATCGGTGCGCCGGTGTTGCTGCGCAGGTGTTTTTCAAGCGCTGCAAAGCTGAAGCTGGCGGCGTTGTCTTGCTCAAAGGTTGAAGCGCTGTTAACCACCGCATCAATTTGATCAAAATGCGTAATCACACGTGGTAGAAGTGCTTTTACCGCTTTTTCATCCTCTAAATCACCATCAAATAAGGCTGAATCGCCCTGTATTCGGGCGCAAGCAGCTACTGTTTCAATAGCGTCCTGTTTAGAGCTGCGGTAGTGCACTGCCACGCGCCAGCCGCCTGCGGCGAGCGCCAAAGCGATCTCGCGGCCCAGCCGTTTGGCTGCGCCTGTGACTAAAACGACGGGGGCGGGTGTTGTTGGCGGCATGTGGAGGGAATGGGTAATCGTCGACAATTCGTATTGAAACGAACACCATGACAACTGATATTTTAACGACCCCCCTGCAAACCCGAATCCACAAGGCTATCCACCAGTCGGGCGGCTGGCTGGGCTTTGACCGTTTCATGGAAATGGCGCTGTACACACCCGGCCTGGGCTACTACGCCAATGACCTGCGCAAGTTTGGCTTGATGCCTGGAGGGGTAAGGGATTCGGGCAGTGATTTTGTGACCGCACCTGAAATGTCAACCCGCTTTGGTCAGGCGCTGGCGCGGCAGATTGACCAGGCTTTTGAAGCCACGGGCGTAACGGAGGTGTGGGAATTTGGTGCAGGCTCTGGCGCGTTAGCTGAGCAGATTTTGCAGGCGTTGCCGCAGATCACACGCTACACCATTGTGGATGTCTCAGGCACTTTGCGGGCTCGTCAGCAGCAAAGGCTTGAAGCATTTGAGGGGCGCGTGCATTGGGCCACAGCCTTGCCAGACCTCATGCGCGGCGTAGTGATTGGTAATGAAGTGCTGGATGCGATGCCGGTGAAATTACTCGCACGCATCAACGGGCTGTGGCATGAAAGAGGCGTTATTCTGCATGAGGGCGTTTTTACTTACGCAGACCGACCTACAGATTTAAGGCCACCGTTTGAAGTTGTTGGCACGCATGACTACCTGACTGAAATCCATGCCCAAGCCGAAGGCTTTGTTCGCACTCTGGCCGACAAACTGGAAGCGGGTGCGATTTTCATGATCGACTACGGTTTTCCCGAGCATGAGTACTATCACCCGCAGCGCAGCATGGGGACGGTACTGTGCCACCGCGCGCATCAGGTCGATGCTGACGCGCTGGCGGATGTGGGTAGCAAGGACATCACCGCGCATGTCAACTTCACAGCAATAGCGATGGCTGGGCAAGAGGCTGGCCTACAGGTGCTGGGCTATACCGGGCAGGGGCGGTTTTTGCTGAACTGCGGCGTACTGGATGGTATGGAAGATGCTGCACTGGCCAATAGAGCCATGGTGCAAAAACTCATCAATGAGCATGAGATGGGCGAGCTGTTCAAGGTCATTGCTTTCGGCGCGAAAAATACGGCGGCGTGGCAACCCATGGGTTTTTTGACAGGCGACCGGACACACACGCTGTGATCAAAACATGATTCGCTGGATGATCGTTATTTTCTTGACATTGGTGTTTATCAGCGCCCTCACGCCCTGGCTGAACAAGCTGGGCTTTGGCAAGCTGCCGGGCGACCTGCGCTTCAAGCTGTTTGGCAAGGAGCGCTATATTCCGCTGACCACCACGATTTTGCTGAGTTTGATTGCCAGCCTGGTCTCGCAAATCATTTGATGCAGGTTGCCACCGCTGCCACCCGCGCCGCATGCACCCGCTCACCAATCTGTTTGCCATCTAGCCCTTCGGCAAGAGCTGCTTCGGCAATCACGCTGGTCACGACTGATTGCGCCGCTTTCAGCACATCTGCCAGTCGCTGGCGCTGCGGGTAAGCAGAGTCATGCAAGCCAAGCCGCCCGCGCGCATCGCACTCACAGGCCAGCAGCACATCGGCAAAGCGCTGCGGCTTGCGAAAGGCATCACACCTCTCCAGCAACCGGGTCAGCGCTGCTGCACCAAACTCGCTACTGCGGTGAATGTTGCCATGCTCCATCGCCACCACATCGGCCAATTCGCGGCATTCAACGGGCACGCGCAGCCTTTCACATACTGCTTTTGACAGCTTTGCACTGCGCAGTTCATGGCCGATGTGTTTAGGCAAGATGTCTGCCGGGGTCGTGCCTTTGCCCAGGTCATGCATCAGGCAGGCAAAGCGCACGGGCAGTGGTGCATCCAGCCGCGCAGCCATGTCAAGCACCATCATCAAATGCACACCTGTGTCCACTTCAGGGTGGTAGTCCGCACGTTGCGGCACGCCCCAGAGTCGGTCAACCTCGGGCAACAAGCGTTCAAGCGCGCCGCATTCGCGCAGCACCTCAAACATGCGCGATGGCTTGGCCTGCATCAGGCCGCGAGACAGCTCTTGCCACACACGCTCGGCCACCAGCGCGTCCACTTCCCCACCAATCACCATGTCTTTCATCAGCTGCATCGTCTCAGGTGCGACGCTGAAGTCAGTAAAGCGTGCCGCAAAACGCGCCACCCGCAGGATGCGCACCGGGTCTTCGCGGAAAGCGTCGGTCACATGGCGCAATACCTTGGCCGCAATGTCCTGCAGGCCACCAAAAGGGTCAACTAGCGCCTCTAAATCAGCATAAAATGGGGCTGTAGACCAATTGATTCGGGCGCAAGCAGCTATTGAATTGATAGTCAAGTCACGCCGAGCCAGGTCTTGTTCCAGCGTCACACCAGGGTCGGCATGCACTTCAAAGCCGTGGTAACCACGCGCCGTTTTACGCTCGGTACGGGCCAGTGCGTATTCCTCGTTGGTGGTCGGGTGGAGGAAAACCGGAAAGTCCTTACCAACGGGCAGAAAACCGCGCGCCACCAGCTCTTCAGGCGTGCTGCCCACCACTACCCAATCGCGGTCTTGCACAGGCAAGCCCAGCAAGGCATCGCGAACCGCACCACCGACCATGAAAATTTCCATGGTGTAAGTGTAGGTGTCCGGCGCTTGCGGCTTGCGGTTGTTTGACGTCTGGTTAAAGTAGATGTTTTATTGTTCTATTTTTGAAAGTTTTATTGTGATGCTCACACTCCTACAGGCCAACACCATCATCACCGCCGCACTCGCCAAGTCAAAAGAGGCAGGCTACAAACCCATGGGCATTGCGGTGCTGGATTATGCAGGCAACTTGAAGGCTTTTGCCCGTGAAGACGGTGCCAGCATGTTCCGCTTTGAGATTGCCCAGGGCAAGGCTTGGGGTGCGGTGGGCATGGGCGCATCGAGCCGCGTGCTGGGCCAACGCGCCAAAGACAACCCCAACTTTTTTGTGTCTCTGGCAGCTACAGCGCAGGGCAAATTTTTGCCACAAACCGGTGCGGTGTTGATCAAGGACGCAAGCGGTAACGTCCTTGGTGCAGTAGGTGCGAGCGGTGGTACAGGCGATGAAGACGAAGCTATCTGTATGGCGGGCGTGGCAGCTGCGGGTTTGATTAGCGGATAGTTTTTAGGGAAGTGGCAAGTTCGCCTCGCGGCGATTGACTGCGTGAAACACGCCGCGCAACCATTTGTTGGCGGGGTCATGTTGCATGCGGCGGTGCCAGAACTGCTGCACATCAATCATCGGCGCGCGCAGTGGCAGCTCGATGGTCTTGAGCGGTATGTAGCGGCCCACGGCGGTGGCAATGTCGTCTGGCACTGTGGCAATCAAATCGCTGCCCGGCATGATGGCCAGCAGGCTCATGAAATGCGACAGTTCCAGCATCACCTGCCGGTGGTGCCCCTTTTCTTCAAGCAGTCTGTCAAAGGTGTGTTCGCGTCCTTCGGGCCTGACCACCACATGCCGTGCCGCCAAAAACTGCTTCATCGTCATGCGTGGGCCAGCGTGCTTGTTGTCGGCGCAAGTAATGCAGGTGTAAGACGTTTTAAACAAGCCCTGCTGAAAAAATCCGGCCTTTTGCAAGTCCGGGAAAAAGCCCACGGCCAGCTCGGCCTGACCTGACTCGAGTGCCTCAGCGGCTGCTTTGCTGCGCATAGACATGGCATGCAACCGCACATGGGGTGCGTCCAGGCGCAGGCGCTGCAGCACGCCGGGGATGAATGCCATCTCGCCAATATCTGGCGTAAGAATGGTGAAGGTGCGTTCAGCCCTGGCTGGCTCAAAGGCTGCCTGCTGCAAGATTTCAGTACTGATCGTTTCGACTACGCGGTGTACAGCGGGTGCCAATTCAAGCGCCTTGGGCGTGGGCTTCATCTCAAGGCCAGCACGCACAAACAATGCGTCGTCAAACACACCGCGAAGTCGCGCCAGCGCTGCGCTGGTGGCGGGCTGGCTCAGACCCACAGCTTCGGCAGTGCGGATCACACTGCGGTGCTGGGCCATCGCGTCAAAGATGACCAGCAGGTTTAAATCAACACTTCTAATATCCATGGCATGGATTTTAGCTATTCACAAAATCCTCTATACAGATTTTGCAGGGCTGCATAACATCACGACAAAACAAGCGATAAAGAGACAAACGCATGCCCTCCCTTTTGAAATGCCGATGTGGCATCGACACCCACGCCCACGTCATTCCTGAAAATTTCCCCAGCTACCTTGGATCGGGTATTCCGGCGGACTGGCCTTCGATGGTGCCCGCGCATGCCTGTCACCGCTGCGTGATGATCTCAGGCAAGCTTTACCGCACAGTGTCAGACAAATGCTGGGATACCGCCAAGCGCCTGGCTGATCTGGATGCCATGGGTTTGCAACTGCAAGCCATTTCCCCCATGCCTGAATTGCTGTCGTACTGGATGGCGCCCGACGCTGGCGCGCAACTGACGCATTATTTGAATGCGCAAATTGCCACCATGGTCAATGAATCATCTGGCCGCATGGTGGGCCTGGGCGCGGTACCCCTGCAAGACATGGACCTGGCGCTAAAAGAACTTGCGCACATCATGCAGACGCCTGGCTTTGCTGGCGTTGAGATTGGCAGCAACGTCAATGGCGTGGCCATAGGTGACCTGCGGTTTGACCCGTTTTTTGAGGCTTGTGAAGCGCTGGGGGCGGCGGTGTTTGTGCATGCCCTGCGCCCAACAGGCATGGACCGCCTGGTCGGCCCCGCGCCCTTGCAGCAGGTGCTGGCTTACCCCAGTGATGTGGGCCTGGCTGCTGCTTCAGTGCTGACCACCCATCTGATCGAGCGCAGGCCCGGGCTGCGTATCGCCTTCAGCCATGGCGGCGGTACGCTGGCGATGCTGTTGCCCAGGCTGGAGCAGGCCTGCAAGGTGTTCCCGGTTTTGAAGGAGGCCATCGTGTCGTCGCCGACAGCACAGGCGCGCAAGCTGTTTTACGACACGCTGGTGTTTGATGCCGCCACTCTGCGGCATCTGGCCACGCAGTTTGGTGCGTCGCAGTTGATGGTGGGTACCGACTATCCGTTTAACTTCCATGACAGCACGCCCATCGCCAGCATCGAACGGGCGGGTTTTGACGCGGATACAGTGCAAATGCTGGTGCAATCAAACGCTGAACGATTTTTGGGGAAAACGCTATGACCGATTATCCTGATCGCCGCTTTGTGATGCAGTCTTTGCTGGGTCTTGTGTTGCCAATAGCAATGCCTGCCGTGTCATTCGCGCAAGATGCTGCGTACCTCGCGCGCCCTGTCAAGCTGATTGTGCCCAACGCACCCGGCAGCTCGGTCGATACGATTGGCCGTCGCTTGGGGCTTTCACTGGTCACCACGCTCGGCCAGAGCATTTTTATAGACAACAAAGCGGGTGCCGCCGGTGCGTTGGGCATTGACGCTGGCAAACAGTCAGCACCCGATGGTTACACGCTGATCGTTGCGTCAAGCAGTTCCATCACCGTAGCGCCGCTACTGCAAAAAGCGGTGACTTACGACCCTTTGAAAGATTTCGATTTCGTGTCTCTGGTGGCGGTGTTGCCCAATGTGCTGGTCTGCAACACCGCGCTCAAGGTCGAAAGCGTTGCCGATTTGATCGCCTACGCCAAAGCCAACCCCGGCAAGGTCAACATGGCCTCTGCGGGGCCGGGATCGGTCAGTCACCTCGCCGGCGTGGCGTTGACATCAGCGGCAGGGTTTGGATCACTGCATGTGCCTTACAAGGGTGGTAGCCAGTCGGTTGCGTCAGTGGTGTCAGGTGAAACCCATTGGACGCTCACACCCGCACCAGCCGCGATGGCACTGGTCAAGGCCGGGCGTTTGCGGGTGCTGGGCCACAGCCTGGCCAAAGGCACAAATCCATTAGGTAACGTGCCTGCAATTGCCGACACAGTGGCCGGGTTTGAATACGGCAGCTGGATAGGCCTGATGGCACCCAAAGGCCTTGCACTACAAGTGGCTGACAAGCTGCGCAAAGCCGTTGTGGCGGCCTTGCAGCAGCCTGCGCTGCGGGAAGCGTTTGAAGCCAATGGGGCCGTGCCCATGTCAAGTACGTCTGATGAATTTCGCGCTTATTTGACCAGTGATATTGAGCAAAACCGCAAGGCGATTCGCACTGCGGGCGTCAAAGCTGAATAACAAAACAAACAGGAACAGGAGTCATCATGAGTGAACCCTTGGTCGCGTCTTTGCGCAGCGTTGAAATTGGCCTGCCAGACATCGCAGCAGCTGAAAAGTTTTATCTAGAGACCTGGGGCCTGAGCGTGGCAGCGCGCAAGGGCGGCAGTGTTTATTTGCGCGGTACGGGCAGTGACCACCACTTGCTGAGTTTGCACGCCAGCACTGTTCCCGAGCTGAAGATGGTGACGCTGCGCGCTACCTCCGCCCAGGCGCTTGACCAGATTGCGCACAACGCAGTCTTGCATGGCGGTGAGGTGCTTGCGCCTCGCGCCCTGATAGACGAGCCAGGCGGGGGTGAAGGCGTGGTGGTGCGTGACCCGCAGGGCCGCATCTTGCGTTTTGTGTGGGGCGATGAAAAGCACGTTGCACAGCCAGACCACAAAGACAAACCCATCCGCTTGGCGCATGCCGTGCTTAACAGCCACGACGTGGCCGCAGGTTTGCCGTTTTACGAAAATGCGCTGGGCTTCAAACTGTCAGACCGCACACGCATCATGGCGTTTATTCGCATCCCGATGAAGTCTAGCGGCGACCACCACAGCATCGCACTGGCCGATGCTGACAACGACTGCCTGAACCACATTGCCTTTGTCATGCCCAACCTGGAATCCGTCATGCGTGGCGGTGGCCGCATGAAGGACGCAGGCTACGGCATTGAGTGGGGGCCAGGCCGCCACGGGCCAGGTGACAACGCCTTTAATTATTTTGTTGGCCCGGCAGGCTTTGTTATTGAATACACCGCTGATGTGGAGCAGGTCGATGACAGCTACGTTGCAGGTAGCCCGGACGACTGGAAATGGCCACCAGGCCGGGTTGACCAATGGGGCATTTCATTGCCGCCATCGGCGCGGCTTAAAGAAGCACAGAGGCAGATTGCATTTAGCCAAACCATATAAGTATGCCCTGCATAACTCCATGCGATGTGTGATAGCGCAGGCTTGGGCGATATGCTGCGTTGCATTTCTTGCCAATAGTCTAGCTATTGGACTGCGAAATGCGCCTTGCATCTCATCCCAACCCGCACTACACCCATTCGCAGCGAGTTATGCAGAGCATCCTTTAATCATCATTTTTTAATCAAGGAGTTTTTATGAAGTTCGTAAGTTTCAGGCAGCAAGGTGTGAGCCGGCTGGGTGTTTTGACAAACGATGGCGTGATTGACCTGAATGCCGCACAGCCGCAGGTACCCGCCGACCTGGGTGCCGCACTGTGGCAAGGCGTAGATTTGCATGCAGCGGCTCTTGCTACAGTGGCATCAACTGCCCCGCGTTTGCCGCTTGCCAGTATTGACTATGCTGCGCCCGTGGTGCGCCCTGGCAAGATCATTTGCCTGGGCCTGAACTATTTTGACCACGCCAAGGAAGGTGGGCGCGACAAGCCCGACTACCCGTGGTTTTTCTTTCGTGGCGCGACATCGTTGATTGCCCATGGTGGTGCAGGCATACGCCCGCGTGTGTCCGAACGCTTTGACTACGAGGCCGAGCTGGCGGTGGTTATCGGCAAGAAAGCCCGGCACTTGAGCCAGGCTAATGCGCTGGACTGTGTGTTTGGCTACAGCTGCTTTAACGACATGTCGGTGCGTGACTATCAAAAGAAAACGCCGCAGTGGACGATCGGTAAAAACTTTGACGGTACCGGTGCATTTGGCCCGTTTTTGTTGACGGCTGACGAGCTTGCGCCCGGCGCAACAGGTCTGCGCATTCAGAGTCGCCTGAATGGCAACATCATGCAGGATGCCAATACCACCGACATGATTTGGGGCGTGGCAGAAACCATTGCCTTGCTGACCGAATGCATGACGCTGGAGCCCGGCGATGTGATCATCATGGGCACGCCTGCAGGCGTTGGGCAGGCACGCACGCCGCCGGTGTGGATGAAGCACGGCGACACGATTGAGATTGAAATCGACAAGCTGGGTGTGCTGTCCAATCCGATTTGCGATGAGGCCGCATGAACCTGAAGGGACGACCTGAAGATTCAGGGCATTACGACGTTGCCATCGTCGGTTTTGGCCCATCTGGGGCGGTCGCTGCCAGCCTGCTGGGCGCACAAGGTTTGCGGGTATTTGTCTGCGACAAAACGCATGACATTTACAGCCTGCCCAGGGCCTTCGCGCTTGACCATGAAATCATGCGCGTGTTTCAGCAATTGGGCGTGGCCGAGCAGGTGCTGCACCATGCCGAGCCGTTTACGCCCTCGGAGTTTTACGGCGTGGATGGACAGCTCATCAAGCGCTTTACAACCGTTGAGCCGCCTTACCCGCTGGGGTATGTGCCGTCGCTGGTGTTTAGCCAGCCGCCGGTGGAGCGCATTTTGCGCGAGCATGTGCACACCCTGCCGTCGGTTGATGTTGCGCTTGGCTGCGAGCTGCTTGAGCTGCATCAAACAGCAGAAGGTGCAACCCTGCAACTGCAAAACGCCGATGGCAGTGCCCGGCAAGTACATGCACGCTATGTCATTGGTTGTGACGGCGCGTCAAGCAAGGTACGCAGTGCTGTGGGCATAGCGCTACAAGACCTGGGCTTTGACGAACCGTGGCTGGTGGTGGATGTGCTGGTCAATGACAGCGGGCTGGCCAAATTGCCGCAAACCAGTGTGCAGTTTTGTGAACCCACGCGGCCCTGTACGTATTTGATTGGTCCCAAGAACCACAGGCGCTGGGAGATTGCGCTAAACGATGACGAAGACCCCAAACAAGTCGCCACGCCAGAGGGTACCTGGGCACTGCTGTCGCGCTGGATCACGCCAGAAGACGCGACGCTGTGGCGCCAGGCGACGTACCGCTTTCATGCGCTGGTAGCCGATAGCTGGCAAGTCGACTGTGTCTTTGTGGCGGGCGATGCCGCCCACCAGCAGCCGCCATTTTTGGGGCAAGGCATGTGCCAGGGCATTCGTGACGTGGTCAATTTAAGCTGGAAGCTGGGTGCTGTGTTGCGTGGTGAAGCATCTGAAGATTTGCTTTCAAGCTATGACGTAGAGCGAAAAATGCACGTCACGGAATTGACCACGCGTATCAAGGCCATAGGCCAGATTGTCGGCCAGCGCGACGTGACAAAAGCACGCGCGCGTGATACCCATTTGCTGGCCGAGTGTGGCGGCGTGGTCAAGTCAGTGCCCCGGCAGAACGTACAACCGGCTCTGGCGGTGGGGTTGTTATCGCCGCAACTTCATGCCGCACGCGGCACTATTTTTCCGCAGCCGTGGATTGATCGTGATGGCACAAAGAACAGGCTTGATACGCTGGCAGGCACAGGCTGGCGCTTGGTTGTTAGCGCAGGTGCAGACAAGATGCTGCTGCATGGCGCCGTATCTGCAAAGAGCCCGTTGATGACAGTGGTCGATATGGCCGCACCTGATTTTCAGGAAGCAGACAGCGTATTGGCCAACTGGTTTTCTCAGCACGAATCTTTGGTCGCTATTGTCCGGCCAGACCATTATGTTTATGGCGTTGCCAACAGTGCTGAAGCGTTGGTCGCGCAGCTCGACGCGCTGGCGCGCTCGTATGTGTAGAAGCAAGAAGTTATTCAACAACAGGAGACAAACATGAAACGCAGAAACCTGATTCAAGCCCTGGCCGTCACAGCCTTACCCTCATCACCCTGGGCGCAAGCGCAGAGCGCCTGGCCAGACAAGCCTATCAAGATGATTTTGTCGCAACCACCGGGTTCTGGTCCCGACAACGTTGCGCGTCTTCTGGGCGAGCGCTTGACCAAGGCGCTGGGTCAGCCCATCGTGATTGACAACAAGCCCGGTGGGCAAAACGTCATTGGTGCGCAAGCAGCTGCGCGTTCGGTGGCTGATGGCTATAGCTTTTACTTTGCCACTACGGCAGCGCTGGTGACCAACAGTTATCTGTTCAAAACCATGCCGTACAACCCGCAGAAAGATTTTGTGCCGGTTGCCTTTATCGCCAAAAGCCCGTTTGCGGTGCTGGTTAAAGCCGAGTCCAGTGTTGCATCGATACAAGACCTGATCGCCAAGTCAAAGGCCACGCCGGGCACACTCTCACTGGCCAACGAAGGGCCGCGTACTTTTGGTGGCATCATTGCCCGGCTGATCAATGCGCGTGCGGCTATGCAAGCCAATCTGGTGCCCTATGCATCGGTCGGCGTGTCGCTACAAGACCTCATTGGCGGCAATGTTGATGCAGTGGTGGCCGATGTCGCGTCCACCGCGCAGCTCGTACGCCAGGGCCGCCTGCGCATGCTGGCTGTCACCAACGGCAAGCGCATTGCGGGCTGGGAACAAGTGCCTGCGCTGGCAGAGGTGTTGCCTGGTTTTGAAATGATTGGCTGGTTTGGTGTGGTGGCACCCGCTGGCACGCCGCAGCCTGTGGTGCTTCGATTGAATCAGGAGATCAACAAGCTGCTGGCCGAGCGTGAGGTGGCTGAGCGTATTTTGACGATTGGCCCCATCGTTGAGTCCGGTGGTTCAGGCGATCAATTTGCAGGTTTTTTGCAAAACGAGCACCAGCGCTGGGGCCAGGTTGCCAAAGAGATTGGCCTGTTGCCTGAATGAGCTCGCAGTTAGCACTGGCTTAGCGGGCTAGCCGGTACGGCTCTTCAAAGTCCCGAAAGTCGTTTTCAAGCAGCGCCTCATCAATCCACGCCTTCACGCCGGGCGCGGCGCGCAGCCTGTCGATGTAGGCGCTGATGCTGGCTGATACGGGCAGGGCGTAGGTTTTCAAGCGCATGGCCACAGGTGCAAAGTACGCGTCGGCAATGCTGAAATCGCCGAACAGCATGGGGCCTTTGTGTTGCGCCAGCAGCTCGTCCCACATTGCCACAATACGTGCCACATCTGCACGCACAGCAGGCTTGTCCCGCCAGATCAGCTGACCGATGTCTGGCAAGCTGGCCTCAATGTTCATCGGGCAGGCGGAACGCAGCGCGCCAAAGCCGCTGTGCATTTCAGCGCAAATGCTGCGCGCTCTGGCGCGGGCTTGAACGCTTTGTGGCCACAGGTTTTTTTCGGGAAATTTTTCAGCCAGGTATTCAGCGATGGCCAGCGTGTCCCACACTGCAAAATCGCCATTGGCCAATACAGGTACTTTGCCAACCGGCGACACGACATCCATCGTCTTGCGGAAATCCGAGCCTGCCTGAAACGAGTCAAACCTGACCTTGACTTCTTCAAACGGGATGTCGTTTTGCTTGAGCAATACCCAGGGCCGCATGGACCAGGACGAATAGTTTTTATTGCCGATGTAGAGCTTGAGCATGATGCTTTCCTTGTGTGCGGATACGCCATGCTAGCGCAGCATTAACGGTCGATTGATGCAAAAGCTCAAGCGAATTGATGCCTCCCTTAAAACCGCCCCGCCGTTTTGCGCTTGGCCATCAGCCCACTGCGCAGGCCCAGGTTGCCAAGATAAAACGGAACCACCGCGCTGATGGCTGAGGGCTTGATGCCCAGCGCTTCCAAGCCGGGTAACTTGCCGCCCGAGATGTTGTCAACCTTCATCGCATCCAGGTTGTCGCGGCTCATGATGGGATCGCCGGGGACGAGTTCCATCAGCCGCGCCTGAATCCGCGCCAGCGCATCGGGCAGGCCAATCACAGGCTTGTCATGGCCGCTGTACTGGCCCGCCAGTTGCACCAGTTGCTTGAGCGTGAAAACCTCTGGCCCACAGGCTTCAAAGGTTTGGCCAATCGTTGACTTGTCTTCAATGCATTTCACAATCGCACTGGCCACGTCTTCTACCCACACCGGCTGAAATCTGGCTGTGCTGCCCGCCAGCGGGATAAACGGAAGCAGCTTTTGCAGCGACGCAAAGGTGTTTAAAAACTTGTCTTCAGCGCCAAAAATAACGCTGGGCCGCAGCACGCTCAAGTCCAGTCCTGCAGCGCTCAGTACCGCCTCACCGCGGGCTTTGCTGCGCTGGTACATCGAAGGCGCGTTCAAGTCTGCACCCAGAGAGCTGATGTGTACGATGCGCCGCTGGCCTGCGGCATCGCAAGCCTTGGCCAATTCAAGTGGCAACTGCAAATGCGCATTTTCAAACGCGGCCTCGTTGCCGTGCAGGATGGCAATCAAATTAACCACCGCATCGTGTTCGGCCAGCAACGGCATCAAGGCGGTGGCATCATGCGCGGCAACTTCAACCACGTCCACCAGAGGCAGCATTTGCAGATGACTCGCGTTTGAACGCCGCCGCGTCACAACCGTGGCGCGGTAGGGGCCTGCAGCCAGCTTTTCACACAGGTGGCGACCGACAAAACCAGTACCGCCAAGGATGAGGATTTTTTTCATGGTGCTAATTTATTGTTTTCAGGTGATAGTTGCTCAAAAAAGGGCTTTTTTGAGTGTCTTTTAGTGCTCTAGCCCAATAGATTCGGGCGCAAGCAGCTATTATTTTTATAGTGACTATTCTTCAGGGCAAGGTCTTGTCGGGCTCGGGCTGGCTTGCATCGCGTGGGCCTATGGTGCCAAGGCGGGCTTTGAGCGACTGGGGCTGGCCCGTCAAAAGCGCGGCGTAGTTGGTGGTGTTTGAGAGGACTTTTTTAACGTAGTCACGTGTCTCGGCAAAGGGCACACTTTCGGCCCAGATGGCGGCTTCAACCGCAGGGCTGCCTGACTGGCCGCGCCAGGTTCTTGGGCGGCCTGGCCCGGCGTTGTAGGCAGCAGCGGCCATGGACATGGAGCCGCCGAAGTCGTCCAGAGCCCTTTTCAGATAGGCGGTGCCGATGGTGATGTTGGTATCGCGGTCGGTCAGTTGATCGACGGTAAAACCGGTCAGTCCTATGTAGCGCGCCGTATCGCGTGCTGTACCGGGCATCACCTGCATCAGGCCGGAGGCACCGACGCCGGATCTGGCGTCCATGATGAAGCGGCTTTCTTGCCGTATCAGGCCGTATACATAGGCCGGGTCCAGGTTGATGCTTTGTGCACGCTTGACGACTGTCTCTTTGAACGGCATCGGGAAGCGCTGCTCCAGGTCAATCAAGGCCTTGGTGCGTTCGCTGGTGTTGATGCATCGGTCCCAGATTTGTTTGTCGCAGGCAAATTGCGCGGCGGCCAACAGGTCGCGGTCACTCATGCCGCCGGGCCGGGCCAGGTTGGTGCTGTAGTTCCATTCGCGTACGCCTTCTGGCCGCAGGCCGATGGCGATGGCGTAGGCGGCGCGGTTCAGCCCGGCGTTCAGGCGCGCGGCTTCTTTTTCCTCAAGACTGATAGGCGCGGGTTTCGTGGGTACCGTGATTTTTTGGCCTAGTTCCTCAAGCGCCAGTTGCTCGTAAAAACCGCGTACAGAAGCGATGGACTGGTAGAGCGCGAGTGCTTCGGCACGCTGGGGCGCAATGGTGATGGTGCCTGTCCCTGCGGGCGCGGTTGGCGTGGCGGCAGCGGGCAGGGTGGCCAGCAGGGCGCGCGCCCTCCAGTACACCCAGGCGGGTTCATTTTTAGCAGCTTCGCTCATGGCGCTGGTGGCGCTTAGCACCTCGCGCCACCGGGGTTGCGCGCCAGAGCGCAGTGCGGCGCGCACCTTCCAGCCCAGCATGTCGTCGGTTAAATCATTGTCTTTGCTGACCTTGCTGTAGTAAGCCAGTGCCGCGCTGGCGGACAAGGTGCCCAGGCGTGTGGCAGTTTGTTTGCCAATCAGACCCCAGACCCAGTTGCGCTCTTCTGTTGTTAACTGGTTGCCCCACTTGTTGTCCATCATGTTGGCTGCGCCTTCGGCCCCGGACTGATCTGCGCTGGCCATTTTGACAAGGGCCAGGGTGATCAGCTCTTTGCGGGTGTTGCGCACCGCCACATTTTTTTCGCTTAAAAATTTGGCTGGGCTGTTGATGAGTTCAGCCACCATGCCGACTGACTCAGGCGAGACGATGGCGACCGCGTCACGGGCTGCTCTGGGCCGATTGGCTTCCAGCGCCAGGCGCGCTTTTTGCCACACATCTAGCACGTTCAGGTTTTTGGTGCCAACCAGCCGCTCGGCAGCGGCGCGGCAGCCGTCATCTGCATCACGCTGGACGTACCAGTTTTTGCGCACTTCGTCTGACAGGCGAGCGTCCGCCGCAGGATTTTTTAAATGTTCGACCAGTAGTGCATAGCAACGTATTTCCTTGTCGTCGTTCATGCGGTACTGCGGGTACTCGGCGGAAAACGCGGCCCAGTCACGCCGCTGGCCGAGCAGCAGCAGCCAGTCTGCCCGCAGGCGGTCTTCCTGGTACGTGCCGGGGTAGCGGGCAAAAAAGTCTTGTACTTCACGCGCACTGGCTTCATCCAGCCGCGCTTTCAGCTCCCAGTACGCGGCATAGGGTTCCAGCGCGTGGCCTTTGGCTTGCGGCAGCAGAGCGCTTAGTTTTTTACGATCGCCACGCTTGAAAGCCTGGTTCATCTCGACGATCAGGCTGTCACCTGACGTGGTTTGAGCGATGGCAGCAGGCCCCAAAAAAGTGGCCATAACGAAGGTGCAAAGAAATTTGGATAGCATCAGGTGATTATGGACAAAATTAATACCCGCAAAGCCCTGATTGAACAACGCCTCAATCTGCCTGACCGCCTGCAACGCGCCGACATGTTGCAACGCGTGATGCGCATCTGGCTGTTTGGCCGCACCGACGAGGTGATTGGCGCGTATTGGCCTATCAAGGGCGAGTTTGACCCGCTACCCGCCTTGCACCGCTGGAAGGAGGACGGCGAGCTGCTTGACCAGCCCCAGCCGCGCCGCATTGGCCTGCCGGTGGTCGACAAACTGCATAAAACCCTGACCTTTCACGCCTGGTACCCCGGTTGCCCGATGGAGGAAGACGCCTACGGCATCCCCAAACCCAAAGACACCGAAGTGATTGTGCCCACGCTGCTGTTTGTGCCCTGTGTGGGCTATGGGCCGGGCGGCTTCAGGCTGGGCTATGGTGGCGGCTTTTATGACCGCACGCTGGCAACGCTATTGCCCAAGCCGGTAACGGTGGGGCTGGGTTACACCAACGGATGGCTGCCCGACATGGAAGCTGAGCAGCATGATGTGCCGCTGGATGCGCTGCTTAATGACAATGGGGTGGTGTGGCCTGTCTAGCAAGCCGTCTGAACGCGCGCTGTCTTGATGTAACACGTACAATGCGTTGTATTACAAACTGACGAACGCCCACCATGCCGACATTTGCACAGCCCACGCCTACCTTTTCCCCACAAACACGCACCATCAACGTCCGTGTTCCCATCAGCGTGTTCAACCAACTGGACGAACTCGCCACAGCCACAGCCCGAACAAAAAGTTTCGTCACCGTCGAAGCCCTGTCGAGTTATCTCGAAGCACAAGCCTGGCAGGTCAAAGAAGTGCAAGATGCTATCGCCGAGGCAAACAGCGGCGATTTTGCTACTGACGAACAAGTCAACGCCGTCTTTGCAAAATATGGCGCTTGAATTGCGCTGGACGAATCGCGCCCTTGGTCGCCTCGATACGATTGCCTCCTACATCGCCAAAGACAGTCCGACACGGGCAAAAACCTTCACACAAGAGCTTCGCAAAAAAGTGGATATTTTGAAGTCACAACAAATAGGCACAGCGTGGAAAGTCTTCGGCACCAGGCAATATGTACTTCACCCAAATTACATCGCTATTTACACAGTCAAAGGTAGCGAAGTACAGATACTCACGATCCTGCATTCAGCGCAGGAGCGTCAATAAACCGAGATTTTTCATAAGGCCGTTCGCCCTGAGCCTGTCGAAGGGTGGGGCCGCGCAAGCCCAGGCTTCAACCGGCTTCGCCCCGTGTCGCGCGGACGCGTCATCGTGCCACGGACGGCAAAGACGTTCTTAGCGAGATCAATTCCGATGGTGATAATGGCCATGATTTCTCCTTCCAAGTGAGTAATGAACGGGTTTACCTCTCCATCTTGGCACTTTGATGCCATTCACTGCAAGCGTCACGCCTTGCAGCTAACTTGGGACTGGGAAGTCCCTTTCATTCGTTAGCCATTACAGAAAGATTTCCAAAATGTCAGCGAGTTTTTTCTGGGAGCCATTCGAAACCGAAATCACCAACTATGCTGATTTGGTTCAGACGATTGAAGGTGTCCTCACCAAAGCTAAGTTGCAGAACAAGCAATTTGCTTGGAGAGGCCAAGTTAATGCTGACTGGGCACTTCATAGCTCACTTTATCGCCGCCTCAGTCTTACGATGGGGTCAAGCCCAATTGAGACGAGGTTCAGCTCGGAAGAGAAAGATATATTGGCGAATTTGCATCGATGGGGGCTTCACAACGTACACGGACGGGGACGACTTTCTGTATTAAACCAGCTTGCAATGCTCCAGCACTTTGGCGCGCCAACCAGGCTAATTGACGTCAGCTTCAATGCTTGGGTTGGTGTCTTTTTTGCTATTGAACAAAAATGGTCCAATGCAGTTCTAGTTAATGAGGCTGACGACGCTAGGCTATTCGCATTTGATGTAACTAACAACATCATCAACGAGCAGTCCAGTTCACGAGAATGGGAGGACGCTTACTCTCGTCCATGGACTGATGCATCAAAAATTGATCCCCACGAATGGACCACTTCATTTTTCGCATGGAAGCCACCAAGTCTAGATGCTCGAATTTTCGCGCAGAATGGGGGGTTCATTTTTGGCGGCGTGCCAAGCGCAACGGGGCCTAATAATACGAGATTTCAGTTCCCTAAAAGTCCCGACTTCAGGGAAGGATGGTGGCCAATTAGTGATGGTCGGAAAGCATCTTCATTAGCGCTTCGCCCTCATAAGTTTTCAGCCAGTGTCGGAGCTATTCCCAATAGCGCCTGTTACACCTTCAAAATTTCAGCCGCTGCCAAGCAAGATATCCGTAAACGTCTCGAGCTTATGTTTGGCTACAGACACTCAACAATTTATCCTGACTACACAGGATTCTCGGATTTTGCAGTTCCTCACCTTAAGCGCTGGTAGTGGCTAACCACTCATTCAAGCCGACGCCGCCTTGCGGCACGGCTTACTTCAGTCGTCCGATAAACAGTGATGAGTCTTGGCCCCGCTTACATCCCTTCTCCATAAACAGGACAGATTGCTTTCTAAGATCCGGACAAATCATTTGCCACTGACATCTCAAGCCGCGAGCACGATGAACATTCCTTTACCCGACAGCATGACAGCGTACGTTGACCAACGCTTCAATCAAGAGGGTTATGGCACGTCAAGTGAGTATGTTCGTGAGCTGATTCGGCGTGACAAAGACCGTAAGCACGCGGCGAACACATGTTGACATAGGTCAACTAATTGCAGGAGTGAATGTCAGGCGCGCAGAGGCTGCCAGCGATGAGGCAGGAGTTCGGCGATCAGATGGTTTTTGTGCGTGGGCAAACGCTGCAGCACATCTTTGAGATAAGCGTAAGGGTCGTGCCCGTTGAGCCTGGCGCTTTGAATCAGGCTCATGACGGCAGCCGCACGCTGGCCCGCCCGCAAAGAGCCTGCGAATAACCAGTTTTTTCGTCCAATGGCCACGGGCCTGATCTGGTTCTCCGCCCAGTTGTTGTCGATCGGCAGTTGCCCGTCGTCCACAAAGCGAGTGAGTGCGCCCCAGCGCTTGAGGCTGTAGTCCAGAGCTTTGGCGGTGGCCGTGCCGTCGGTGATCTGCCTGCGCTGTAGTTCCATCCATTGATGCAGTGCGTCGGCCAGTGGCCTGGATCTGGTTTGGCGGATTTTTAGCCGCTCATCGGCTGTCAGGCTTTTAACCTCGCGCTCAACGTCATAAAGTGCGCTGATGATCTGCAACGCCTGCGCTGCGATCTGGCTCTTGTTGGCCGCATGCAGGTCAAAGAACTTGCGCCGCGCATGCGCCATACATCCGGCCTCGGTCACGCCCAGGGTAAATGATTGCTTGTAGCCCGAGAAATCGTCACAAACCAGCGCGCCCTTCCAGTTGCCCAGGAAGGCGCGCGCATGCTCGCCAGCCCGGCTTTCGCAGAAGTCGTAGACCACGGCTTTCATGTCCTCAAATGCTCCTGGCGCATAGGCCCATAGGTACGCACGGTGCGTTTTTTTGTTACCCGGCTTGAGCATCGCCACAGGCGTTTCGTCGGCATGCAGCACGCGGCAGCCGAGTACCTCCTGCCTCAAGGCATCGACCAGGGGCTGCAACTGCACGCCGCACATGCCCACCCAGGCGCCCAGCGTGGAGCGAGGCACGCCCAAGCCGGCCCGCGCAAAGATGCCTTCCTGACGGTACAGCGGCAAGTGATCCGAATACTTGGCAACCAGCACCTGGGCCAGCAGGCCTGCGGTCGCAATGCCCTTGTCGATGATCTGCGCCGGTACCGGTGCCTGAATCAGGCTCTGGCACTGGGCGCAGGCCCACTTGCCGCGAATGTGGCGCTCGACTGTAAACAGCCCGGGCGTGTAGTCCAGCTTCTCGCTGACATCTTCACCGATGCGTTTCAAGGTGCAGCCGCAGCCAGCCGTAGTGCAGCGGGTCGATTCAGGTTCGTGGTGCTGGTCCACGCGGGGCAGCTCTGGCGGCAGTGCTGCGCGTTTGGGTTGCTGGCGAATGGTGGCATCTGCCTTGGGCGCGGGCACCAGACTTTCCAACTCCTGCTCAATGGCTGCGATGTCAGCATCGATGGCCTCATCGAGCAGGCTGGCCTGGGCTTGATTGAGTTGCTCGCGGCTGCGTCCGAACTTCCAACGCTCGAGGACCGCCATCTCGTGCGTGAGTTGGTCAATCTTCGTTTGGCGGTAAACAATCTCACGGTCTTTGCGCGCGATGGTCTCGTCACGCTGGAGTAATTGGCTCTCATGAGCGCCAATTCTGGACATCAACCCAGTGACCATTTCGCACAGCTCCAGAGCGCTCAAACTTGACAGTGATTGAGGGGCGATAACCATGCCCTGAAGTGTGCCTGCGCTGGCGCGTAGCCGCTATTGGCAGATGTCCCGATAGACAATCGGCACCGCTCAAGGACTCGGTCAAACCAGCGTAATAATGCCGCCCTCACCGATGCGCTGCCACGGCAAACCAAGTACCAAGGCATCGAGCTGGGCGCGGCTCAGACTGGCCTGTGCTCCGGCGTTGACAGACGGCCAGACGAAGTGGCCCTGGTGCAGACGCCGGGCCGCCAGCCAGATGCCGATACCGTCATGCACCAGAACCTTCATCCGGTTGGCCCGCCGATTGGCAAACAGGTAAGCCTGATGCGGGTGGGCTGCACCGAAGACCTTCACGACGCGCACCAGCGCCGTGTCGGTGCCAGCGCGCATGTCCATTGGCTCGGTCGCCAGCCAGACGGCGTCAATACGAATCATCGCAACCACTCGCGCAGCCAGGCAGCACATTCGCCAGCGCCCTGCAGCGGCCAGCTCACCGTGACGTTTGATGCACCACGGCGCACCTCGACGCGGATGTCTGTGGACGGGGCCACCGCCGGGGACGGCTGCGGAAACTGCACGGCAATGAACTGCGCATCAAGGCACTTGCTCCTCGCACCACCGCTGTGACCATCTGCATGAGCGGGTAGAGCCTCCTCGCGCAACCAGCGGTACACCACGTTGGCATTCAATCCGCTGCGCAGCGCGATCGCAGCTACCGAAGCGCCAGCTTGCCGGCACGCCTGCACAACTTCAGCCTTGAACTCTTTGCCGTGCTTGCGGCGCCCAACTCTCTTCGTTTCCATAGTGTCCACTTGTTTGTTTCGTGGACACTATGTTTACCTCTTCAACGCCAGACTCAAGGTGACTTTGCTGGGCGCTTACCAAAGACCGCAGCCAACTGCGCGCCATGATGCTTAAATGGCTGGAGTCCCCGGTGACTGGACGAGCTGATGCCCCGTACTTTCAAACCTTGCGCAAGCGCGTGGAGCAACGCAAGAAAGCGTGAGCCAAGGGTATCTAAGCTTCAATCCAGGTTATCAACCGTATCCGCATCCGGCACATCGCCAATCGCTTCCCGCGTCAGCAGCGCCTGCGCTTTAAGCCAGTCGCAAAACGCCGCCACCTCGGGCCGGGCTGCATTGCGTGGGCCAACAATCAGCCAATAGGCCAGGGGCGAATCTATCCGCATATTGGGCAGGGGCTCAACCAGGTCACCCGACGCCAGGCTGTCTGCCACCAGCGGCATGCGGGCCAGCGCAATGCCTTGGCCTGTCAAGGCAGCCTGCGCAATTTGGTGCGCATAGTTGAAGTACAACCAGCGCTTGGGGGCAAAGCTTTTCAGGCCTTGCGTGTCAAACCAGCGTTGCCAGGTCAGCCATTCCATGTGCTGGGTGCGGTGTGCGTCGCTGGCTTCTACCAGCGCGTGCTGTGCCAGGTCCAAGGGCTTTTTGATGCGTGTGCCGCTTTTGATCAGCCACGGGCTGGCCACAGGCGTGAGCTGCTCGCCAAACAGGCGCTGCGCATGGCTGGGCACCTGGCCTGGGGCGCTGTAGCGCAGCGCCAGGTCAACGTCGGTGGTTTCCATGTCTACCGCCACGTCGGTGGCATCAATGCGAATGTCGATGTCCGGGTGCTCACGCTGAAACATCTCCAGCCGGGGGATCAGCCACATCGACGCAAACGAGGCCCAGGTGCTGATCGCCACACTTTTACGCCCCGCGCTTTGGCGAATGATGCGCACCGCGCTGTCAATTCGCTCCAGCGACGGCAAGGCAGCGCGCAGCAGTTGCGCGCCTGCGCTGGTCAGCTCGACCGCACGCGTGTGGCGCAAAAACAAGGACACGCCGACTTCTTCTTCAAGTGCCTGAATTTGTCTGCTGACGGCTGATTGCGTCAGGGCCAGCTCTTCAGATGCGGCACGAAAATTAAGGTGCCGCGCCACCGCCTCAAAGGCGCGCAGCTGGCCAGCTGAGATAGGTCGTGTACGCAAGTGGGTGGATAAATGCAGCATGGCCAGGTAAAACTTGATTAATGCGTTTTAAGAATGAATAGCGTACCGCAATTTCATTGGACTGAAAAGCCCGAGGGCGTGATTATTCATGCGCACCCTCTCCGTCAGGGTGGGCTTTTTGAAAGAACGCCATGCACCGCAACATCCCAAATTCAGCAGGTTTGATCTGCTCACAGCAAGCCAGCAACCACGCCCCCGCACACACGGTGGGTTGCTTCAAGCTGCCGCCGGGTCACGCCTTGAGCTTGATGCCCAGAGCATCTGGTGAGTTGCGTATTACGCATGGGCGCGTGTGGGCCACCTTTGCCAATGCGGCGGGTGACGCATCGGTGCGCGCAGGTGATCATTTTGTCAACGCAGGTGATGCGCTGCGCTTGCAGCCGGGCCAGCAAGTGGTGCTGGAGGCGTATGAAAAAAATGCCCCTCAACATGCCTGCCAGCCCGTGTACTTTAGCTGGGAACCAGACGCAGCCATGAGCTTGGCAGCCCGTGCGTCACTGCCCCGACGAGCACCGCACTTACATGCCGGTGTACGGCAACCCCTGCTGGACTTGGGTACTGCGCTGCATCAGGCGGGTTGGGCGTTTGGTGCAGGGCCTGGCTGCGCACCTGGTCTGCACCTTAACGCTCAGGCGCGGCATGCCATAAGGCTTCGCTACAGGTTCTACACTTCAGACCATGGAGTCTGATGCTGTCCCTGTTATGAAGCCTGTAGTGATTCATGTTGTGGTGATGGGCGTAGCAGGCTGCGGCAAATCAGCCGTTGGTCAGCGCATTGCATCGCAACTGGGCTTACCGTTGATAGAAGGGGATGACTTTCACCCCGCGCACAACATTGCAAAGATGCAACAAGGCATGGCCCTGACGGATGCTGACCGCGCCGACTGGCTGCATACGCTGGGCTCAGAGCTGGCCCGGCGCCCCAAGGGCGCGGCGTTGACCTGCTCGGCCTTGAAGGCTGCCTACCGCCATGCTTTGCGGCAATCTGTGAGCCCTCTGTATTTTGTGCACCTGGCCATCACCCAGGCCGAGTCGCTGCGGCGCGTGGCCAATCGGCCCGGCCACTTTTATCCGCCCAGCTTGGTGGCCAGCCAGTTTGAGGCGCTGCAAGACCCGGCTAGCGAGCCGCATGTGCTGGTGCTGGATGGGGCGATGCCTCTGGATGCGCTGGCGGCGCAAGCATCTAGCTGGCTTGCTGATTCAACTAAACGTAACTGATTACGCTTAGGTAAAATCGTTTAAATCTTAAGGAAACCCACGCATGTCTACAACGACCAAAGCCTTTGCCTCCCAGGCCGATCTTGAAGATAAAAAAATCACCTTCGAGCAGCTCAGCCCCCATTGCTGGGCTTACACCGCTGAGGGTGACCCAAACTCCGGCGTCATCATCGGCGACAAATTCATCATGGTCAGTGACGCCACCGCCACTCCAGCCATGGCGCAAGACCTGATTGCACGCATCCGCACTGTCAGCAGCAAGCCCATCAAATATGTGCTGCTGACCCATTACCACGCTGTGCGTGTGCTGGGGGCCAGCGCTTACATTGCTGAAGGTGCGACAGAAGTCATCGCCAGCCAAGGCACCTATGAGCTGATTGTTGAGCGCGGTGCGCAGGACATGCAAAGTGAGATGGAGCGCTTTCCGCGTTTGTTCAGAAATTCTGAAAGCGTGCCCGGCCTGACCTGGCCAACGATGGTGATTGGCGGCGGTAACCCGACCAAAAACGAAGTGCCAGGCAAATTAAGCATTGACCTGGGCGGCGTAAAAGCACAAATCTGGCACCCTGGCCCTGGCCACACGCGCGGCGACACGATTGCCTGGGTGGAGGAAGAAAAGGTATTGTTCTCAGGCGATTTGGTCGAATATGAAGCCGGTGTGTACACAGGCGATGCGCAGCTCGAAGAATGGCCCGCCACGCTTGAAGCGCTGCGCGCCTTGAAGGCCGAAGCCATCGTGCCGGGCCGTGGTGAAGCCATGAAGGGCGGGTCAGAAGTCAATAAAGCGCTCGATTACACCAAGCGCTGGGTCGAGACGCTGTACCAGGCGGGCAAAGAAGCCGCTGCGGGCGGCATGGATTTAAAAGCCGCGATGGCGCATACCCGCAAGTCCATGGACCCGATGTTTGGCCATGTGTTTATTTACGAACACTGCCTGCCGTTTGACGTGAGCCGCGCTTATGACGAAGCCAGTGGTATTAAAAACCCGCGCATCTGGACGGCTGAGCGCGACAAAGAGATGGGGAACGCACTTCAGGCCTGAAGTGCGTTTCAGATTTTCACTTCAGGCCTGAAGTGCGTTTCCGATCTTCGCTTCAGGCTTGAACTTCACGCCTGCAAATCCAGCGTGGCAACCAGCGCCACAAAGGCAGCAACACCCGGCTGACCATCAAGCTGCTCCAGCCTGCCCAGCACCTCAATATCGTCAACATTGGTAAAAGCCAGCGCAAAGCTCCTGAAGCGGCGCTCGGCAAGGCTGCCATGATGAAAAATGGTGACATGGGAATGACGCGGGTCGTTGCTGATGCGATCAATCAAGGCGAGCACATCCTTTTGCCGGCCCTCGAGCTGTTGACAAAAGCGCATGCCATCAAAAATCAACAGACCGGTGATGTCATTCGCAGCATTGAAGATGCGTGCCCCGCCCGCAATATCGCCAACAATGCTCAGTGGTGCGTCAGGTGCAATGGTGCTGACGTAGAGTGCTTCATAGAGTTTTTGCATTGGTTCCCATCATCGCCGACGAATACATCGGCCTCCCGTGAATTTAGCCCTGGCAAAAGATAGGGCATTGTCTACGACTATTGCGGCAGTGGGCATGGTGCAACTTCTGCTTACTATTTCTCCGCTGACCCGCAGACGCCCAAGCTTTCCCGGCACCGTAGGACGCAGCCCACAACAAAGTGCCACATCGGCTGACACCAGGGCCTGCGCCGTACTTTTAAGCTGACTTTTTGCGGCAGATTTTTGCGCTGCGCCGCCATGCACAGAACCTGGAGGTTCCGATTGTGATGGCGCACTTTAAAAAGATGTGCCAAACGAAATTTTTCACTTGAAAGTTATCATGAACACAACCTACTCAACCTCACAATCGCGCCTCCAGCAACAACCCCAGCGCCACATTGACCGTCAGCAACAGCAAAGCAGTGGCTCCGGTGAAATGCAAGGTGGCAGCGGAAAAATCCAGCAAATCGGAGAAGGTAGTTATGAAGGCACCCGCGACTATGAAGGCAATATCAAGTCGTACCTGAAAAAGGCGGATGTCAAGTCCGATGCGCGTGCGGCGAAACCAAAAAATCTGCAAGAAGCGATAGACCTTGAACGGGCAGAAAGAGAAGGCCTGTCGCACTCCAAAGCGCCAGGAAAATAAGCCGGCCTTGGCCCCGTTCATCAGCCTTTGTTTTGCGCTGACAGCACCTTCAGGTCTTGTTCGTAGTTGTTCAGAGTCTGAACAGCCTTGCGGCGCTGTTCTGGGCTGGTGCTGTTGTGCAGTTCAGCAAAGTTTTTACAACCGTCTTGCGTCAGCGCTTCAAGGTAGTCACGGTAGGCCATGTTGGGTGAATTGATAGAACGCTCAAGCAAAGCGCGTACCGCCTTGCGCGTGGGCTCCCCTGGGCTTGGGTTGGCCATCATCGCGCGCAGGTTTTGCAGCGTGTCTTGCTGGCGCCGCAAACGTTCGGCGTATGACAGTGCCGCGTTAAAGCGTGATTGTTCTACCTGCCGGGTAATCAGCGCAAGTTGCTTGTCATCGAGTCGGCCATACAGCATTTCAGCGCGATTAAGCGCTTGCTTGTAACGTTTGGCATAGCTGTCTTTGGCTGTGGCATCTACATAGTCTTCGCGGTAAGCGGCATTGTTTTTGTCGAATTTGCGTTCCATCTGCGTGAGCTGCACAGCCCGCAGCGTATCTGCCAGCGCCCCAACAGCGGGCTCAGCCTGGTCAGACACAGCGACCAATTTGCGGCGTATGTCATCGACAACGCTGCATGCCGTTGACCCAGTGACATCGCCTGGCAGGAGTTTTTGTACTTTTTGCAGGGTATCGACGTAGGCGGGCAATTGGGTCTGCCGGTGCCATGTGTGCAATTTGACCAACTCTTCTTTGACTTGCAGGCTTTGCGCGCTGTTGAAATTGGCATAGCTGTCCAGGTACCAATACGCCAGGTCGGGTGCCTGGTTATAAGCTAACCTGACGGCGCTACACGCCTGCAACAGGCCGAAGAGCACCAGCAGGCTGATAATTCTGGCTAACCTTAAAAAATTCACAGGAAGTGTCATGACCGCTCTCGTTACAAACCCAATTGATGTTGTCATCATGGCCGCAGGCAAAGGCACGCGCATGAAAAGCACATTGCCCAAAGTATTGCACCGCTTGGGCGGTATTGCCTTGCTGGGCCATGTGGTTGACTGCGCAGCGCAGTTATCAGCGCGCCGTGCCGTAATCATCACAGGCCATGGTGCTATCGAAGTAGAAGCTGCTTGCGCCCGATTCCAGGGGCTTGCAGGCACTTTTTACACTAAATTGGACATCCAGTTTGCACGTCAGGAACCGCAGCTGGGCACTGGTCATGCGGTGCAGCAAGCCGTGCCGCTGCTGGCTGATGATGGCGTGACGCTGGTGCTGTCAGGTGACGTACCGTTGACCCAAGTCGCCACCTTGCAGGCACTGATTGACCAGTGTGACGGCCAGCGGCTGGCGCTGCTCACCCTTAGCATGCCAGACCCAACGGGTTATGGCCGCATCGTTCGCAGTGGCCCTGAGGCCAGCGCTCAGGTGCGCGCCATCGTCGAGCACAAAGACGCCAGCGTCAGCGAGCGAAAAATCCATGAAATTTACAGCGGCATCATGGCTGTGCCGACCCGCCTGCTGCGCAGTTGGCTGGCCCGACTGGACAATAAAAACGCCCAAAGCGAGTACTACCTGACCGACATCGTGAAGTTTGCCGTCGCTGACGGTGTGGCTGTGGTGGGGCACCAAATTACCGACGCGGCACAAGTCGCAGGCGTGAACAGCCCCGTGCAACTGGCCGAGCTGGAACGCGTCTACCAAAGCCGCCGCGCCGTGGCCCTGATGGAGCAGGGCGTACGCCTGGCCGACCCTGCCCGCTTTGATGTACGTGGCACCTTGACTTGCGGCCAGGATGTTGAGATTGATGTGAACTGTGTGTTTGAAGGCACCGTGAGCCTGGAGCAAGGCGCGCGGGTAGGCGCTAACTGCTTCATTGCCAATTGCACGATTGCCGCCAACGCCGTGATTCACCCCTTTACCCACATCGATGGTGAAAAGCTGGGTGTGGCAGTAGGTGAGGGGGCGTTGGTCGGCCCCTTTGCCCGCCTGCGGCCCGGCGCGCAACTGGGCGCTGAGGTGCACATTGGCAACTTTGTTGAGGTCAAAAATTCAACGCTGGCCAAAGGCGCCAAAGCCAACCACCTGGCGTACTTGGGCGATGCGACGGTGGGCGAGCGCGTCAACTACGGCGCAGGCAGCATCACTGCCAACTACGACGGTGCCAACAAGCACCGCACGGTGATTGAAGACGACGTGCACATCGGCAGCAACTGCGTGCTGGTGGCGCCCGTGACGATAGGCGCTGGCGGTACGGTGGGCGGGGGTTCCACCATTGCCAAAAGCACTTTGCCTGGCGGCTTGCATGTGGCGCGGGCCAAGCAGATTAGCTTGCAAAACTGGAAGCGACCCGTTAAAACCAAAAGATAATTTGCTATTTAATTAGTAGCTGCTTGCGCCCGAATTTATTGGGATAAAAGCCTATTTGATACCTAAAACCACTACTGTCCGGTAAATTCAGGTGGATTGTTTAAACAGTTCAATTTGTGATTTAAGCGACTCAAAATCCTCACTGTCCATTGCATTGCTGAC
>JAYWBS010000160.1:0-4393 GCA_043781295.1 Polaromonas sp. | reverse complement strand
GGTGTCTTACAGCGACGCGCTGATGGACAACCTGAGCAACCTCGCGCTTGATTTTGAACGCAAGCGCCAGTTCAATAAAGCAGAAGCTGTGTACGAATACATGGCCACGCAGAACAAGGACTTCAAAGGCCTGCAAGCCAAGCTCAACCGCGCCAAAAACCTGTCGGAAACCGTTATTTTGGGTGGCAGCGGCGCACACCCCGGCGGCACCATGCTGCTTGATGGCGGCGGCGTTGAAAAACCCATGCTGGGCCGCTACCAGGTTGAAAAAGAGCTGGGCAAGGGCGCGATGGGTGTGGTTTACCTCGGCAAAGACCCGAAAATTGGCCGTGTCGTAGCCATCAAAACCATGGCATTGAGCCAGGAGTTTGAAGGCGAAGAACTTGACGATGCACGCGAGCGCTTTTTCCGCGAGGCAGAAACCGCAGGCCGTTTGCAGCATCAAAACATTGTCACGATTTTTGATGCAGGTGAAGAGCATGACCTGGCCTATATCGCCATGGAATTCCTCAAGGGCAAAGATCTGGCCGATGTGTCAAAAACCGGGCAATTGCTACCCATCCCCAAGGTGCTGTCGATTGTGGCGCGGGTGGCCGAGGCCTTGGCTTATGCGCACAAACTCAATGTGGTGCACCGCGACATCAAGCCCGCCAACATCATGTACGACCTTGAAAGCGACAGCGTCAAAGTCACTGACTTTGGCATAGCCCGCATCACCGATTCGAGCAAGACCAAAACCGGCCTAGTGCTGGGTACACCCAGCTTCATGTCGCCTGAACAGATTGCTGGTAAAAAAGTTGATGGCCGGTCTGACCTGTACTCACTGGGTGTCATGCTGTTCCAGATGCTTGCAGGCGTTTTACCCTTTCGGGGCGACTCGATGGCGGAGCTGATGTACAAAATAGCCAACGAACCCGCACCAGATATCCGCATCATTCGGCCAGAGCTCTCTGAAAAACTGGCAAATATCGTCGCCCTGTCTATCAGCAAACGGTCTGAAACCAGGTATCAGGATGGCGACCAGTTTGCTACAGATTTGCGCGCTGTGATGGCTGATTTTTCCGGCACGCCAGCTGCTGATAAGCACGTGGCATCATCGAGCCATGCGCCAGCCGATGCACCCAGGTTTGATGCCACCGTTGTGCAGACTGCTACCGTGCAGGCCACCGCCCACGAAGCAACGCAAGCGATGAATCCAGACGCAACAGCCTTTGAAAAAACCAGCATTACCCAAGCTGCTGATGCCGCACCAGCGAACGGCAGCACCAGCACTGATATAAAGCTCTAGGCAAAAGCTACAAGTTGAACAAAAAATGATTTACGAGATATGCACAGAAACTGACCCCGGTTTAGCCAGGGAGAACAACGAAGATGCTGTTGCGTTCGACCCGTCGACGGGACTTTGCATATTGGCCGATGGCATGGGTGGCTATAACGCGGGTGAAATCGCCAGTGGCATGGCCACGGCCTTCATCAAATCCGAAATGAGCCGGTGGCTTTCACAAGCGGGTCGACACGCCAACCCCAAAGAAGTGAAGCGGGCGATGGAGATTTGTGTTCAAAATGCAAACCACTCCATTTTCAATGCTGCAAACTCCAATCCGCAGTACACCGGCATGGGGACGACATTGGTGGTGGGCGTTTTTCAATCGGGGCGTTTGATGCTCGGACACATTGGCGATTCGCGCTGCTACCGCTTGCGGGGTACTGAATTTCAGCAAATCACCAAAGACCATTCCCTGTTGCAGGAGCAAATTGATGCCGGGCTTATTACCCCCGAGCAAGCCCTCACCTCAGCAAATAAAAACCTGGTGACACGCGCTTTAGGCGTTGAAGACACAGTGTTGCTTGATGTTACGGAGCACCGCGTAGAAGCTGGCGACGTTTACGTGATGTGCTCAGATGGCTTGTCTGACATGGTGCGTGACAATGGCATCGCTGAAGTCATGCTGGCAAACACCTCGCTTGAACAAAAGGCCAAGCAACTGATTGCAGCCGCCAACGCGGGCGGAGGCCGCGATAATATTTCAGTTGTTTTGATTGATGCAAAAGAAGCTGCGGTCAAACGCGGTCTTTTGTCCAGAATACTGGGAAAATAACGAGATGATTGAAATATCAGAAACACATAGGAGTCGGCCATGCCGAAAATGATCGTCTCAATTGACGGTGTCGTGATCAAGGAAGTCCAGCTAACCAAGGACCGTACGTCCTTGGGTCGACGTCCTTATAACGATATCGTTATTGACAATTTGGCTGTGAGCGGCGAACACGCTGTGTTGCAGATGTCGGGCAACGACGTGCATCTGGAGGATCTGAACAGCACCAACGGTACTTACGTCAACGGCAAAGCCGTCAAGAAGCAGTTACTGCAGAATAATGACGTGGTCGAAATTGGCAAGTACAAAATCAAATACGTCAATGAGGCGGCTGATGCAGGGTTTGAAAAAACCATGATCATCAAGGCGGGGTCTACTGGACTCGTACCACCTATAGCTGTCGGCGTACCATCGGCAGCGCCTGCGCCAATCGCGCCTCCACTTGCCGCGCCTGGCGCTAGCACTAACGCGGCCATCAAGGTCATGTCGGGTGCGGCGGCTGGTCGCGAAGTACCACTGGTCAAGGTGGTCACCACCATCGGCAAGCCCGGCGTTGCAGTGGCTGCGATTACAAAAAGGCCACATGGCTTTGTGATTGCGCATGTCGAAGGTGCCAACAGGCCATCGCTTAATGGCACACCGATTGGCGTTGAGCCTGTTGCGCTCAAAAACGGTGATGTGCTTGAGCTGGCAGGTACTCAAATGCAGTTTGTCCAACACTAACGACCCGGTCTATGCCACAAACAGCCTCCCTGTTTAGTGGTGTTCAAGAGGCTCCATGCAACTCCTCTCCAAGCACTGGCCTCGCATTGCGGTAACGCTGATTCCGTTGGTATTTGCCTTGTTGCATGCCAGCGGAGCCTTGCGGATCGGGGTTCTTCAGCGGCTGGACGACATCATTTATGACGCTCGGCTACGCGCCACCATGCCTCAGACGATTGACGAGCGAATTGTCATTGTCGATATTGACGAGAAAAGCCTCGCCGAAATAGGCCGTTGGCCTTGGGGCCGCAACAAGCTGGCAGATTTGGTAGAAGAACTGCTGGACAAACAAAAAGTTGCTCTTTTGGGCTTCGACGTTGTTTTTGCCGAAGCGGATGAAAGCTCGGGTTTGAAGCGACTTAAACAGCTGGCCCAAAACGAGATGCGCGACCAGCCGGGCTTTGCTGAAAAATTGGGCCAAGTTCAAGCCAGTCTGGATTACGATGCGGTTTTTGCCAAATCCATAGAAAAACGCCCAGTGGTGATGGGCTACTACTTCACCAGCGACAGGGATGGCCGGGTTAATGGCGTTTTGCCATCGTCCGTCATGGGCTCGGAGTCACTGCTGGGACGGCCCATCAAATTCACCAGCTGGAACGGCTACGGTGCCAACATTGAAACTCTGGCCAAAGCCGCGCCTATGGGTGGTTTCTTCAACTCCATCACGGAAGGTGACGGCGTGGTGCGCTCCATTCCTTTGCTGGCGGAGTACAAGGGCCAGTACTACGAATCCCTGTCGCTGGCAATGTTTCGCATGTTGGTGGGTTTGCCAAAGGTTGAACCGGGCTTTCCAAAAGAAAAGTTTTTGAGTCGCAGTTATCAGGGGCTGGAAAGTATTTTGCTCAAGCAAGACAGCAAAGTACTGGCCATCCCGGTTGATGACCGCGTCGCAACGCTGGTTCCATTTCGGGGCAATGGCGGCGTACAGGGCGGCTCATTTCGTTATATATCAGCTGCCGACGTGCTCGCCAAACGGCTTGGGCCCAACCTATTAAAAGACAAGATTGTTCTGCTCGGCACCACCGCACCGGGCCTGCTGGACTTGAGGGTTACACCGGTTGGCGAGACCTACCCTGGGGTAGAGACACATGCCAATGTGATATCCGGTTTTTTGGATGGCAAGGTTTTTGTCAAGCCAGACTATGCGATTGGTTTTGAGGTTGTCATACTCGTCCTCTCGGGCTTGACGCTGGCGTTTGCATTGCCACTGCTGTCAGCACCTAAAGCAGTAGCGGCCAGCGTTGTGATAGTAGGCGCATTGGTGGGCCTTAATTTTTGGCTGTATTTGAGTTACGGGCTGGTACTGCCGCTGGCCAGCGCATTGGTCATGGCCCTGACGGCGTTTGCCTTGAACATGAGCTATGGCTATTTTGTTGAGAGCAAATCCAAGCGCGACCTGGCCAATCTGTTTGGCACTTATGTGCCGCCGGAACTGGTCGATGAGATGGTCAAAGACGCGGGCAGCTACAGCATGAAAGCGACGACCAAAGAGCTAACAGTGATGTTCTGCGATATGCGCGGCTTTACGCAAATGA
>JAYWBS010000159.1:0-13010 GCA_043781295.1 Polaromonas sp. | reverse complement strand
GATGAAGTGCAAGGCGCCCGGAGCGCAGGACACCGGAATGCACTTGTGTGCATGAGGATTCCGAGCACCGCGCAACGCAGCAATTCGCCCGAAAAATGGATTTATAGAAGTGCCCATTTACTTGATGGCCTGTAGTGCCGATGCCTTGTCAAACTCGGTTTGCGCCCAGTTGCCAGACAGCTCCAGTCGATACGTCTCGCTGCGCAAGCCAGCCGCGTTTTGCATGCGGATGTAGTAGATGCCGGGTTTCAAATCGCCCAGCACCAGGCTGGCCTTGCCGTCATTGTTTTGCACAGTGGTGGCGCTTTGCGTCAAAGCCGAATCACGCGCCAGTACGGCTGAATAATTGCTGTCCGCCATGGCCTGGCCGCCCGCTTGCTGGCCTATCCAGTTGAGCACCGTTTTGCCTTCAACCACACTGGCGCTCGAATACGTCACGCGCCACTCGCCATCTTTGACAGCAATCAGCTTGACGGTGTTAAAGCCTTCAAGGCCTACGCCATCAATGCCGCGCACGCGGGCAAACCAGTTGCCATTGGGCAGGCTGCCGAGGTCTGCGCTGGCCGTGTCCACTTTCAGGTCACGCACGATCTTGTCAAACTGCTCATCACTGGCCACCTGCACGTGGTAAGCGCTGGCCCCTGCCAGTGTGGGCATGGGCCAGTTGCCTTGCGGCTTAAGCACTTCCGCAGAAATATTGGACAGGTCTGGTGCGGGCAGCAAGATGACGACCTTAACTTCTTTCTCTGTCGGTTTGACGACTGCGCCTGTGCCCATCGGCAAATCAGCGCCGCTTTGCTGGGCGGGGTTGTCGGCACGCACTTTTCCTTCAATGACTTCCGTGCGGGCGGCTTTGCCCAGTGGGTCATCAAAGGCTACCCGAAACTCGGTACCTCGCACACCCACCAGCGAGGTTGGCGTTTCTACCTGTAATTCTTTTGCGCGCTTGGCGGTTTTGGAGGCCAGCGCTTCGAGTGCGCCCTCCGTTAACCGCATCAAGCCTGAAAACCAGTTGGTTGAACCGCTTTTGGATGAATCGCGCATGGCGTAATCGCGGTTGGTCACCACCTCGGCCAGGCTGTTGGGCAAAATTTTGATGCGGCTGCCATCGCCCAGTTCAATGACTGCCGAGCTGTTGGCACCGGTTTTGAGTTTGCTGCCATCGCCTAGTGCCGCACCGGGTTGTATCGCGCTGCCACCCAGCGTGACATCGCCTTCGGCGCTGATGACTTTGGCGGTTGATGGTTTTGACTTGAGAAAGCGCAGCGGAATGTTAAGCGTTTGACCAATAGACAGCACGTCCGGGTCTTTCAGTTGGTTGAACCTGGCCACCTCTGGCCAGGCGCCGGGGTTAATCAGCATGGTGCGGGTGAACTTGATCAGGTTGTCAGTAGGCCTGACGATGTAGGGCAGGCTGGGCTCGACCGTGCGCGTTTGTGCCTGTGCGAGCAGCGTGACACAAGACGCTATTAAAAACAGAGCTGCTTGCGCCCGGATTGATTGGGCTACAAGTGCTTTTTGGTTAAATTTTAAGGTTGGCACGCGATGCATGACGGATTTCCATGTTTTCTTTAACGCCAACTGGGAACGCTCAAGGCTTGCCAGTTGTCACGCTCTTTAATGTACCTTCTGCCCAGCCCCAGCCACCCAGGCTTGCAAAGCGGTAGGTGAGAGGAATGACTTTTGCGCCATCGGCTTGGGTAACTGTGAGGTTCAGCAACAGTTGTGCGCCAGGTTCAAGGTAGCCAAGGTCCATGGAAATCCGCAGCGTGTCCCCCCTGGCGCTGCCTTCTGCCAGGCGAACGGCAGGCAGTCCGTCAGTCGTTACCCTGGCCACAATCGTGTGACTGGCATCCAGCCCCAGCTGGCTGAACTGCAAAATATGTCGCCCGTTGATGACATCTATCCGGTCAGCGCTGATGCTCCATTGCGTGGGTGCAACAAACGGCGGTGGCGGCAGCACCACCTGCACGGCCTTGGCGCTGTCGTAGCCTTCAATGCCGCTGCTGTCGATACCGCGAATACGTGCAAACCAGCCGCCATTGGGCAGGTTGGCCAAGTCAGCGTTGCCTGTCGTGACGACCAGGTCACGCACGATTTTGTTGAAGGTGTCGTCAATCGCAATTTGCACGCGGTAGCTTTTGGCACCCTCCAGAGTGGGCATGGGCCACAAGGCCAGCGGCTTCAAAATATCGCTGGGGGTGGCTGACAAATCAGGCGCTTTGAGCAAGTCAACGACTTTGATGTCTTTAACCGCTGGGTCGAGCAACGCGCCTTTGCCTTGGGGTACGTCAACTCCTGCCTGCTGCACGGTGTTGTCGGCCCGTACCAGTCCTTCCAGTACTTCGGTACGCGCGTTTTGGCTCACCGTGCCGTCATACGCCACACGAAACTCGGTGCCGCGTACGCCCATGGTGGAGGTAGGCGTTGCAATTTGCAGCGGCGTGGCGCGGCGTGTGGATTTGGCAGCCAGGGTCGTCACCACGCCTTGCGCCAGCCGAATCAAACCTGAAAAGAAAGTGGTGCTTGCACTGCTGGCGGCATCGCGTCCAGCGTAGCCCCGACTGGTGGCCACCTCAGCCAGCGTATTGGGCAGTAGCGTCATGCGGCTGCCGTCCCCCAACTCCACCACCGCCGAGCTGTTGTTGCCGGTTTGCAGTTTGCTGCCTTCATTGATGGGGTTGCCCACCACCGCAGCAACACCGCCAATTTGAACATCGCCATAGGTGCTGATGACCTTACCCTGCACGGGTTGCGATTTAAGCAGGCGCGTCGGAATGTTGATAGCCTGGCCGGGGGTGATCAGGTTCGGATTCTTCAGGCCGTTAAAGCGCGCCACCTCAGCCCAGTCGCTGGGGTTGTTCAGCAGCTCCGCAGCCATCACGATCAGCTTGTCTTTGGGCTTGACGGTGTAGGGCAGGCTGGGCTCAGCGGAAGGGGCCGCAACGGTTTGCGCCTGAGCGCTAACAAGCGTACATGATGCTATTAAAAAAATAGCTGCTTGCGCCTGAATTAATTGGGCTAGAGCACTTCTCAGCAGGTTTTTTGGCATCATCATGCTCCTTTTTTATGTTTTTTTATGTTGCTAGCCAGCCAGCGCAGCTTTAACCGCACTTGAAACTTGCCCCATGTCGGCTTTGCCTGCCAGTTGGGCCTTGGCCGCTCCCATCACCTTGCCCATGTCGCCGGGGCCACTGGCGTTCAATTCTTTCACAATGGTTTTGACCACAGCCAGCACCTCTTCAGCACTCAGGCGCGCGGGCAGGTAGGCCGTCAGCACCACGATCTCTTGCGCTTCCTTGTCGGCCATGTCTTTGCGGTCGGCTTTGGTGAAGGCCTCAATGCTGTCTTTGCGCTGCTTGATCATTTTGTCGATGATGGCAATCACTTGCGCATCATCAAGTACCACGCGCTCATCCACTTCTTTTTGCTTGCACGCCGCCAGCAGCAGGCGGATGGTGCCCAGGCGCTCACTGTCTTTGGCGCGCATGGCGGTTTTCATATCTTCGGTGACTTGGTCTTTGAGTGGCATGGTGGTTTCCTGATGATCCGGGGCTAGAAGTAAAAAAACCCGCAGAATTGAATCATGCGGGCTTTTTGCGTTGCGGTAAAGCTGTTCTGTTTAGAACAGCTTTTTAGGCAACTGCATCGAGCGAATGCGCTTGTAGTTGCGCTTCACGGCAGCAGCCTTTTTGCGCTTGCGCTCAGCCGTTGGCTTTTCATAAAACTCGCGCGCACGCAAGTCGGTCAGCAGGCCGAGTTTTTCAATGGTACGTTTGAAGCGGCGCAGCGCTACGTCAAAGGGCTCGTTGTCTTTTACGCGAATGGTCGTCATTGTTCAGAAGGTCCAAAAATTGTGCATCTTTAAAGCCACAGACTTGATCAGAATCAGGCCAGATGCGGGTTTGCTAGCAAAGCCTTAGAGTATACAACATGCCCTCAGATTCGACTAGGGCATGGACTGTTGTTGCGATATTCGACTTGACGAACGGTGATCTTTGTTGGAGGCGAGCGGTCTGCCCGAGTGTTCTGCTACGTGTCCCCCGCGCACGCACGGCCTTAGCCGTGCATGGCCTACTGCTGCAAAGCGAACGCATCCGCCACAGCGGATGCGAAAGCTCCTCCTTGACCTCCGCAGAACACCCGGGCAGACCGCTCTTCGGGCTATTTCAGAGTGTTTACTGGCGCAAAAAACCATGCCTAGCAACGGGCATGGCGTGTCTGCCGAAGCGAAGTCAAGGGGGAGGCCGAAGGACGGGGGACATGAGCGTAGGTAGATACGCCGTGGTCGTTGCGGGTTCAGATGCACACCTGCAGCCCCGTTATTACGCGGTACTATCCAGCGCATTCCCACAAGCAAAACCGCTAGCCCAAGCCCACTGAAAGTTATACCCGCCCAGCCAGCCCGTCACATCTACCACCTCGCCAATAAAGTACAGGCCGGGTTGTTTGGATTCCATGGTTTGGGACGACACATCTCGGGTGTCGACGCCGCCTGCGGTAACTTCGGCTTTTTTGTAGCCTTCGCTGCCGTTGGGCAAGATTCGCCAGTCGGCCAGGCGTTCTGCCAGGGTTGTGAGTGCTCTGTCTGTGGCATCGCAGATGGGGCGTTGCAGGGCTGCGTCTGTGCTGGCCCAGGCGTCTGCCAGGCGGCTGGGTACGACGCTGGCCAGCTCGTTGGCGATGAGTTTTTTGGAGCTGGCCTTGGCTCGCAGGAGCGTTTGACCTAAGTCCTGACCAGGTGCCAGGTTCACACGCAGGCTTTGCCCTTCACGCCAGAAGCTGGATATTTGCAGCACGGCCGGGCCGCTCAGGCCTTTGTGGGTGAAGAGCAGGTCTTCAGCAAACACCATAGCTTTTTTGCGCTGCTTGGGGGTCGCATCTGCCGCGCCCGTTTCAATCTGCACTGGCAGCGCCAGCCCGGCCAGTTGCGCAAAAGGCAGCCAGGCATCGCCGTCAAAGGTCAAGGGCACCAAGGCGGCTCGGGGTTCAACCAGCCTCAAGCCGAACTGCTGGGCGATGCGGTAGCCAAAGTCCGTTGCACCAATCTTTGGAATCGACAAACCACCCGTGGCAATGACGAGTTGCGGCGTTTCTATCAGCCCCCGGTCAGTATCAATTTGATAGCTGCTCGCGCATGTATCTATTGGGTCAGAGCCATTTTTAATACCTGAATGGGTTACTTTTTTAACGCTGCAAGGCTGCCAGCGCTCTACATGCCCTGCTGCGCATTCGGCCAGCAGCAGGTTGATGATGTCTTCTGCGGAGCGGTCACAAAATAGCTGGCCTTTGTGCTTTTCATGAAATGGCACCTTGTGCTTTTGCAGCAGGGCGCTGAAGTCTTGCGGCGAGTAACCGGCCAAAGCGGAGCGGCAAAAGTGCGGGTTGTCGCTTAAAAAATTGGCGGGCGTCACATCCCGGTTGGTGAAGTTGCAACGCCCACCGCCTGAGATGCGGATTTTCTCGGCTACTTTTTCACTGTGGTCGATCGCCAATACCTTCAACCCACGCTGGCCAGCGATGGCGGCACAAAACAGGCCTGCAGCGCCTGCGCCTATCACTACAGCATCAAAATTCTTTATCAAATAAGCCTCTAGACCAATGGATATGGGCGCAAGCAGCTATTAAATAAATAGCGTTGACTGGCGCAAATGAAACCTTATTTTAGGTGCTGTGTTGACCCTTGGTGTAACCTCAAACCATGACAACTGCACTTGAAGCTGCCGACATCTCGCGCATCATTGAAATGGCCTGGGAGGACCGCACCACCTTTGAGGTGATTGAACTTCAGTTTGGGCTGAATGAATCGGCGGTCGTTGCCCTGATGCGCAGCGAAATGAAGGCCTCGTCATTTCGGATGTGGCGCAAGCGGATGGCGGGGCGAGTGACCAAGCACGCGGCACTACGGCCTGCTGAGATGAACGATGGCGGGCCGCACATTGCCCGCCACAGAATTCCCCAAAGGTAAGTTTTTTAGGCTTGTTTTTGCTGATGTGCAGAATCGCTGGCCACAGCCGCCAAGCCTTGCAACACGTCACCCACCACAATCACGCTGGGGCTTTGCAAACCTTCGCTTTCAATCGCGCTTCGCAGGCTGCCCAGCGTGGCAACGGCGTGGCGCTGGCTGGGCAAGCTGGCGTTTTGAATGATGGCCACTGGCGTGCTGGCGCTAAGCCCCAGCAACAACTCGTTTTGAATCTGCTGCGAGCCAGTGACGCCCATGTAAATCACCAGCGTCAGCTTGGCCTGGGCGGCGGTTGATGCCAGCAGTGCCCAGTTGGTGCCAGCATCGCCGGGCTTGGCGTGGCCGGTGACAAACACCACACCGTGGGCGTAGTCACGGTGGGTCAGCGGTACGTTCAGTGATGTGAGGGCCGCCAGGCCAGACGTGATGCCGTTGATGACGGTGACTTCAATGCCTGCAGCACGCAGGGCTTCAATTTCTTCACCACCCCGGCCAAAAATAAACGGGTCACCCCCTTTGAGGCGCACCACGTTGTCGCCTTCTTTCACAGCCATGATCATCAATTTCTCAATGAAGGCCTGTGGTGTCGATTTGCAGCCACCGCGCTTGCCAACGTACACAATGCGCGCTTGGGCTCTAGCAAATGCCACGATCTCGGGGTTGACCAGGTCGTCAACAAACAGCACCGACGCAGCCTGAATGGCCTTGAGTGCCTTGAGCGTGAGCAACTCTGGGTCGCCCGGGCCCGCACCCACCAAGGTGCATTTGCCTGAAAAGGTTTGAATTATCGTTTTCATAATTGTTTGACTACATCTGAGAAACTAAACGCAAGATGTGTTCCACCTGCATGGCAATGGATGCGGGTACGGGCTGTAGTCCCGCCATCACAGACTGAATATACGCTGCTGTGCTTGCGGCGTCGGTTGTTTTGGGCAAGTCGGGCAGGGCGCTTAGCGTGCCCGCTTGCGCTTCTTGCAGCAGTTGCCGCTGGCCGTTGATAAAGGCGTCCATCTGTGGCATGCGGCGTGCGTCGGCCACCACCTCGCCTTCGGTGCCGCGCAGCAGCAGGACGTTGGTATGGGTCAGCTCAAAAGTTTGCGCCATCGACACCGCGTATTCAGGGTGCGTGTAGCTGCTGACGACCAGCGCTTTGCCCACACACGGGTTCATCAGCTTGACCAGGCTGTGCGCCGGGTTGCGCAGGCCGACGACGCGGCGTACGTCTAGCAGGCGCTTCAGGGCAGGGCACAAGACTTCAGTGGGGATATAAGCCACTTCACCGGGCGCTATAGATTGAATAGCTGCTTGCGCCCGTATTTTAAGGGCTAGAAGCACTTCTGATACAAAAATACGGCTGTTTTCAGTTGGTGTGCCGTGAATTAACACCGCCACACCCGCGCGTGCCAGCAGCAGTGCCAACAGCGGCGTAAGCAGCGGTAGTTTGCGTGCGCCGTTGTAGCTGGGCAGCACCACAACAGGCTGACCGGCGTCAGGCACCAGGTTCATGCGGCTGCGCAACGCATCCAGAAACCCGGCCATCTCTTGCGGCGTTTCGCCTTTGATGCGCATGGCCAGGCAAAACGCGCCGATTTCCAGGTCAGTGACCGTGCCGTCCAGCACCTGTCCCAGCAGGTCTGTGGCTTGCTCGCGCGAGAGCGGCCTGGCGCCGTCTTTACCGCGACCGATTTCCTTGATGTAGTGACTAATTCCCATAAGACCCATGACATTTTTCCATGGTCGTATTGTCCGCGAAGGCAGACGGTTCATTCTTCACAGGGCTGGCTCGCTAATGCGTTGTAGCACTGGCCCCAACCTGGGGGCGCTCGGTATTGGCGACCCACTCCCACCACTCGTGCTGGCCTTCGGTGGTTTGCTGCTGGGTGCGGTGTACGTCCCAGGTGACCAGGTAGTCTGGGTTCTCAATATCCACACCCGCATCGCGCTGGTGGTAGCGACCGGGGGGCGCTTTGAACCAGGCATCCAGATTGGGCGGCAAGATAAAGTCGGCTGGCGGCACGTCTGTGGTGCTGGCTGCGCTATGGCGCAGGGTGATGGTGATGCCCAGCTCGGCGTCTACCTGCTTGACCTGCCCGGCAAATTGCGATTGCTTCATCAGCTCGCCCTGTAGGTCAAAGTACGAAACACCGATGACGCAGGTGCAGCCCAACAGGTCTTCAAGTGTCATGGTTTTTTAATGTCTCAAAGGCACCACACCCACTTGCGGCATGTTGGCCAGGCCAATGTCACGGGCATGTTCTTCAAAGCCTTTGTTCTTCCAGAAGAAGGCGCCGGGCATGGTGGTGGGGATGACCAGCACATAAAACAGCGCACGGCCAATCACGCTGGTGGTCAGCAGGGTCGCGCCGACGATGGCCAGGCCCAGCAGGGTGAGCAGGTTGACCGAGTTGAACACCAGGATGCTGGTCAGCAGGGTGCATGCCAGCAGCAGGTTCAGGCCCAGCAGCGTGTTGCGCAGCACATAGGTTTTGCCAAAGGTGGTGGTCTGCACGTAGTAAGACGCGCCACCCTCGTGCTCGGCCTTGCCCATGGCGCGGGCGTGGGCGGTGTGGCCCAAGCCTTCGAGCAACAAGCCCAGGCACAGCACGGTGGCGCACACCAGCGTCACGTTCAGCACGCTCTCACCGGTTATCGCCAGCGTAGCGACCATCACCGTGCCCGCCACCAAAGCGCCTAGCGACAGCAGGTTGCCGATGAAGGCCGAGCCGACTTGCCAATGGTTCCAGAACGGCCGGGCCTTGATGCGGTAGCACTTGACCATGTAGTACAGGCCTGCGGCGCTTCCCAAAACGGCCAGGTAACCAAAGCCACGCGCCAAAGAGGCGGCCAGGTTGGCGCTGACAAAGCGACTGGTGTCCGTGCCAAACACCGCGCTGAACAGGCTCTGGAACAGGGTGTTACCCGGCAGGCTAAACAAAATGTGGCCGCTGAGTGCGCCCATAAAAATAGCAATGCCCAGGCCTTCACGCGACACCGGTGAGTGCCGCAGGTTGTTAAAGCCCCGGTAAAAGCGCTGCGGCTTACCCAGGTGCATGGTAGACATGAACAGACCAAAACCCACCAGCATCAGGCACAAAATGGCCAGCGGTGCGTACAGGGCAGATTGGGCAAACGCAGCAAACCCCGACAGGCCCGCCTGCGCAGCCAAAAAGGCCAGGCCAAAAGCCCCAGCTGCCGCCTGGGCCGACAGGGTGAACAGCACCAAGGGGTTTTCTTTGGAGCTCAGGCGTTTGAGGTTCCAGTGCTTGGCCTTGCCCTTTTTCTGGTCGATGGCGGGGCGGTAGCGGCCAGCGGCGTCCTTGTGGTACTTCAAGGGCATCGAGTCGGTGCGCTTCATCTCGTCGGGCAGCTGCTTGATTTGCTGGAAGCGGATATTCGGACGGGTGATTTCGGGCGAAGGGAAGCCGGGGATCTCGACCCGCGCCTGCTCCCGGCCACCAGGGATGTTTTCGATCACGCCAAAGTCCAGCGCGTTGCCGTTGCAGGCCGCCACGCAGGCCGGCTTCAAACCCACTTCGAGCCGGTCGACGCACATATTGCACTTGGAGACCTGGCCTTTGACGGGGTCGAGCTGGGGTGCGTTGTAGGGGCACACCCAGGTGCAATAGCCGCAGCCAAAGCAGGTTTCCGGGTCTTGCAGCACAGCGCCGTATTCCACATGCTTGGTGTAGGCGCGTGTCGGGCAGCCTTTCAGGCAAACCGGGTCGTCGCAGTGGTTGCATGCCATGGAGATGTTCATGCGCTTGTAGTCGGGGAAGCTGCCGCCTTCTACGTAGCCGACCGAGCGGAAGGCGATGTGCGCCGGGTTGTCGTTCTTCTCGCTGCAAGCGGCTTCGCAAGCGTGGCAGCCAATGCAGTTGTCAGCGGTGAAAAAAAAGCCGTGCTGCTTGTTGCGATTCGGGTTGGTGCCAACGGCCGGGTTCTCGTTGATGAACATGGACCGGCCCACGGGCAACTGGCTATTGGTGTGCACTATCAGGTCGATTTTTTGCCCATAGCGGTTGGCGTCCAGGCTGGTTTTGTCGTTCAGAAAAGCGTAGGTTTGCTCTTCTGTTTTGACTTCCCAGATGGAGCGCTCAGTCTTGTAGGGTTTGATCGGTCTGGCTATTGCTTTGGCTTTACTGCCGCAACCCGTCGTGCCGCAACCGGGGTTGCTGCAACCGCCTTTGGATTCGGAATTTGTCATGGTGTTCGCCTTTAATCAGTTGAGGACAGAGCTGGTTCACTTCGTGTAACTGCGGTCTGTCCCACAAGGTCTCAGTAAGTCCTCCGTTCAAAGTTCAGTCGTGCCGCTTCTTGCTGGTCAATCTTCTCGATCCGTGCCGCGCTTTGCTTGAAGGCGGGTTGGCGCGAATGTGGGTCCAGCAGCCCCAGGGTCAGGCGGTTCACGCAGTCGTGGTAATGGAAGGGCACGAACACCATGTTGCGCCCCACCCTTTGTGTGAGCTGCACCATCACCACGGCGTCGCCGCGTCGGCTGACCAGGCGCACATAGCTTTGGTGCTCAATGCCCAGCACTTCGGCCGCGTCGGGGTTCATCTCCATATAGGGCGTGGGGCTGAACTTGTTTTGGTTGCCAATCTTGCCGGTGCGGGTGCGGGTGTGGAAGTGCTCCACCACACGGCCCGTGTTCAACCAGAACGGGTACTCGGCGTCCGGGCATTCGTTGTTATTGAAGAAGCGAATCGGGATCAGCTTGGCTTTGCCGCTGGGGGTCTGGAACACACCGTCGGTGTACAGGCGGGCGTTGCCGTCAAACGGCAGGCGCAGCTTCATGTTGCTTGGGTCATACGCGCCCATTTTTTGCAAATCAGCCTGGGCCTGTGCTTCGCTATACGGCCACTGAATGCCGCGTGCGGCTTCAATACGGTCGTAGGTCATGCCCGTGATGTCCAGCGTGCGGCCTTCGCCTTGTGACAAAATTTTCATCTCCTCGAACACGGCTTCCGTGTCGTCAGGGAAGTTGATTTTGTTGCGGTCTTCAAAGCGTTTGGCCATCTGGTTAAAGATCCAGAAGTCGGGCTTGGAGTCGGCGTAGGCCGGCATCGCGTTGCGCGTCAGGTTGACGCGGCGCTCGGTGTTGGTGTGGCAGCCCTGCTTTTCGGCCCAGACCGAGGCGGGGAAGTAGACGTGTGAATACTTGTTGGTCTCCACGTCTTCGTACACGTCCTGCACCACCAAAAACTCCAGGTTCTCCATTGCCTTGACGATGCGCGGCTGGTTCGCCATCGACGTCATCGGGTTGGTAGCCACCAGCCACAGGCCTTTGATTTCACCCGTCTCAATCGCCGGGAAAATATCAGTCTGCGCCAAGCCACGCGCGGGCGGGAAAAAGCTCTCGTCAATGCCCCAGAAGTCAGCCACGGTCTTACGGTCTTTTTCTTTCTCCAGCATGCGGTAGCCCGGCAGGCCCGAGCAGGACGACCACTCGCGCGTGCCCATGGCGTTGCACTGGCCGGTAATCGACAAGCTGGTGCCACCCGGTATGCCGATGTTGCCAGTGACGAGGTTCAGGTTGTTGATGTCCACCACGCCGTCTGAGCCGTGGGTGGACTGGTTGATGCCCATGGTCCAGATGCTCATCGCCGTTGGCGCTTTGGCATACAGGCGCGCGACGGTGCGAATGCGGTCTTCGTCAATGCCGCAGACATGCTGGGCGCTCTTGGGGTCGTAGTCTTTGACCAGCTCGCGCAGGGCGTCAATGCCCTCGGTGTGCCTGGCGATGTAGTCGTCGTCTTGCAGGTTTTCTTTGAAGATGACGTGCATCATCGAGTTGATCAGCACCGTGTCTGTGCCCGGTGTGATGGGCAGGTGGATGTCGGCAAACTGGGCCAGCATGGTGACGCGCGGGTCCACCACGATGAGCGGGAACTTGCGCTTTTCCAGTGCCTCTTTCAAGCGCCAATAAATGATGGGGTGTTGCTCGGGCAGGTTCGAGCCAAAAGCCATCAGGCAGTGGGTGTGCTCAAAGTCGCCGTAGCAGCCGGGTGGGCCGTCAGAGCCGAAAGAGCGCTTGTAGCCCGACACAGCCGAGGCCATGCACAGCGTGGTGTTGCCGTCGTAATTGTTGGTGCCAATCTGCCCGCGCACCAGCTTGCCCAGGGTGTAAAACTCTTCGGTCAGCAATTGGCCGGTAGACACCACAGCGAAGGCATCGCGACCGTACTTGGCCTGGATTTCTTTGATTTTTTCAGCAGTCTTGTCCATGGCTGCGTCCCAGCTGGTGGGTGCAAACGGCAGGTGCGCTTTCTCGCGCATCAGGGGCATGGTGCCGCGGCCTGGGCTGTCGAACAACTCGTGCTCCAGCAAGCCCTTGATGCACAGCTTGCCGCGATTCACATCAGCCCCGGCGTGGCCTCGGCTAGAGACTATCTTGCCGCTGTCGTTCAGGCCAATTTCAATCGAGCAACCCGTGGAGCAATAGTTGCACGTGGTGTACTTCCACTCTTTGACCTCTTTGGCAGGGATAGAAATGGGTTTGCGGTGTGTGCGGCCAAATAGCATGGTGATTTCAGTTCTTGAATTTCAAGTGTTGATCCAGGACATTGATCAAGAAACCAGAGCCGCCTTGGGCTGAGGCCCTGCCACCGGGCGGGGCAGGTCAAGAGCGTGGGAGGCCAGCTCATGCGCATCCAGGTAGACCATGCCGCCTTCAACCTTCACTGCAAACTTGGGCGTGCAGCCTTCGTCTGGTGCCTTGGCGCAACCGCCGTTCAAATCAATCGTCCAGTTGTGCAGCGGGCAGGCCACGCTTTCACCGAACACGATGCCCTGGCTCAGTGGGCCACCCTTGTGCGGGCAGCGGTCCAGCAGGGCAAACACGCCATCGACATCGTTGCGAAACACGGCCACGTCCAGACCCTGGGCACGTGACACGCGGCGTGAGCCGAGCACCGGGATGTCGGTCACAAGGCAGATTTTTTTCCATTCACTCATATACAAATCCTTCAATTTTTTGCGTCATCCCGGACGTGATCCGGGATCCATGGATTGCGGGTCAAGCCCGCAATGACAGATGGGTCAAGCC
>JAYWBS010000158.1:0-4411 GCA_043781295.1 Polaromonas sp. | reverse complement strand
GGCAGTAATCAATGTCATCGGCTTTGGCGCGCCAGTTCAGCGGTGTGATCACGATACCTGCAAACTGGCAGGCCCAGTGCAAGCTGGCCATTTGCCAGCGGTTTTGCAATACCACCAGCAGGTGGTCGCCGCGTTTTAAACCCAAATCAGCCAATGCCCTTTGCACTGCACCTACACGGCCCGCCCATTGGGCATACGTCAAACGCTGCGCATCATCCACCAGTGCCAGCGCATGCGGGTTGCGTTCGACGCTTTGTAAAAAAGTGCGTCCCAGATCAAGCATGGATGGCTCCTGTTGTTGGTTTTGATAGCTGTTTGGAAAGATGCCGGGCTTGGGCCACTTCCAGCACCGCTTGCACGATGGGTGTGTAACCCGTACAGCGGCAAATATGGCCCGACAGCATCGCCCGCACGCTGGCCTCGTCAGGCGGGGCTGCGTTTAGCGCATCTAATTGGTCAAACCAATGGGCGCAAGACATCAAAATGCCTGCCGTGCAAAACCCGCATTGCAACGCAAAGTGCTTTTTAAAAGCAGCCTGCAAATCGCTGAGCGCGCCGTTGCTGCAGAGGCCTTCTACCGTATCGACCTGTCGGCCATCAACCTGCACGGCCAGCATCAGGCAAGCGCGACCGGCCACACCATCGACACGCACCGTACACGCACCGCAGACGCCGTGCTCACAACCGACGTGTGTGCCTGTGGCACCTAGTTCGTGGCGCAAAAAATCAGTCAAGAGCAGCCTGGGGTGCGCATGACCTGTACGCACTTGTTGGTTCAGCGTCAACTGCACCGGATGCAATGTGTCGCGTGAAATAATGGGTCTTGAAAGAGTGTTGCTTGTCATGCGGCCTGCCTTTTTTGATCGTTGTAGGCTGCGGTGGCTTGTACAACCGCCTGCAGGCCAAGCGTGCGCACCAGTTGGCGGCGCAGCAGGGCACTGGCCTGCGGCTCGTCTTTTGCATCCAGCGACCAGGCCAGCTCATTCAAAGCGTCTTCCAGTGCGCTGCCCGCCAGCAGCGGCAGATTGACCGCTGTAGGTCGATCAGCCACCCCCCCCACCGCAATACGCAAGCCGCTGGCATGGGCAATGACCGCAACCGCGCAGACTGCAAAGTCGCCATGACGCATGGCAAATTCTTTAAAACCATAGCCTGTACCCGGTGCGCTGATGGGAAAGCGCACTTCTTCCAAAAACTCGTCAGCCAGACGCGCTGTCAGCAGCATGCCGGTAAAAAAATCAACCGCCTTGACCACCCGGCGTGAGCGCGGCTTGCGCAGCACAAGCTCACCTTCTAGCGCCAGCAAACACAGCGGTAATTCAGCCGATGGGTCAGCATGGGCGATAGAGCCAGCGACCGTGCCGCGATTGCGAATTTGAAAATGCGAAATGTAGGGAAATGCCAGCGCCAGCAACGGCACTTCGTTTGCCAAGCCTGGCCTGGTTTCAACCTGGGCCTGGGTGACTGCCGCACCGATGTGCAAGTTGTTTTTTTCAATCCTGATGCTGGCTAACTCCCGGCTGCGAGAGATGTCAATCAGCAGGCTAGGCTGCGCCAGGCGCATATTGAGCACCGCCATCAGCGATTGACCCCCTGCCAAAATACGCGCGTCTTCACCATGATTGGCCAGGGCGTGGGTAGCCTCGTCGCTGGAGTCAACCCGTAAATAGTCAAAGGCAGCGGGCTTCATGCCTTGACTCCGAAAACACCTAACAAGCGTTGCCACCATGTCAACGGCTTGGCCCCGGTGGCTTGCCTGCCCAGGGATTCAAACAATTGCGCCAGAATAATTTTTGCAGCGCCGTCCAGCATCCGGCTGCCCACGGCTGCAACCTTGCCGCCGACTTGCGCGGCGTAGTCATAGTGCAGCTGACAGCCAGCGGCCGTGGCCTCCAGCCTGACCGTGCCGCTACCTGCACCTGTGCCCAGGGACGACATGCCTTGGCCTGCCAAGCGCAAGCTGCGAGGCGCATCAATATCAGACAACACAATGCTTGCTGCGTAACGCGCTTTGACCAGGCCAACGCCAACCGTGACATCTGCACGGTAACTGTTCTCGCCTACCGGCACCAATGCATGGCAACCGGGTATGACGCGCGCCAGCGCCTCGGGGTCTAGCAGCACGGCAAATACTTTTTCGGGTGATGCGGCAATCAAAATGCTGCCTGATGAGTGCAGCGAGAGGCCACCAGACGAATGAGATGGGGCGCGAGCAGCTATCATTTTTGACAATGACGCGGGAGGCGGCAGCTCGTTGGCCGCTAGCAGTGCCAGCACTTTGGAGGGTGTTAGCGGCAGGCGAATGTCTGGCGTGCTGCCAATCCTGGCCGCTAACGGCGCAAGCGCGTCGGCGAAGGCATTGGCAATACAAACCGGGGTACTCATGTTGTTGCCTTCGCCCAGACCCTTGGCACCCAGCGGTGTGAAGGGCGACGGTGTTTGCAAATGAACGATGTGTGGGTCAGGCACTTCGCAGGCTGTGGGCATCAAATAATCAGCCAGCGTGCCTGATTGAAAACTACCGTCCGCGCCGTAACGAAACTCTTCCAGCAGGGCTGCCCCCACGCCCTGCGCAAACGCACCCCGAATCTGGCCATCAGCCATGCCGGGATGCAAAATGCGCCCGGCGTCATGCGCAGTCACGTAGCGGTCAATGCGTACTGCGCCGGTCTGCGGGTCTACTTCGAGGCCGCAAATATCAAATACAAAACCGTAGGCTGCTGATGTATTGACCCTGTCTTGTGCATCAGGCGCTGACAAGCTAGGGGGTGTCCAGAAAGCGGTTTCTCGCAGGCCGGGTTCAATGCCTGCAGGCAACAGTGCGGGTGCCCAATGCGGGCTGGCCGCCAAACGGGTAAATGGCTGGGCCTGGTCGGGCGCGTGAACGCTGAAAATTTTGCCGCCTTCAAAGCGTACTTGTTCGGGCAAACATTGAAAGCTGCTTGCAGCTATCAAAGCCAATTTGCTGCGCAATTTGACAGCGGCCAAATGCACAGTACCCGCTACAGCGCCTGCAAATCGGCTTGAATAATTGCCTGCTGCGACAGACCAGGCATCTTTCGCCGTATCAAATTCAACATTGACAACGATTTGTCCAGGTTGCAAGCCTAAAACGTCGGCAACGACTTGGGCGCACACCGTCATGTGCCCTTGCCCGGCGGGCGCAGAAGCAATGTTGACGTTGACACCGCCCAGCAGATCGATGGCCACTGTGGCGCTGGCAATCGCGCCATTTTTGGGGCCTGCCTTGGCACGTTGCCCGGCTGTTAGCACGGTGCTGATGTAGCCCATATTAGACACCGATGGCTCCACAATGGCCGCGCTGCCAATGCCGTACAGCTTGCCTGCTGCGCGCGCTGCATCTCGTCTGGCGTAAAGGGTAGGCATATCGGCGTTGTGCTGTGCCAATTGGAGTGCCTGGTGGTAGTCGCCTGAATCAAGCACAGCCCCAGCCGCTGCATGGAATGGAAACTGATCGGCTCGCACAAAGTTGCGCAGACGTAACTCGAAGGGGTCGATGTTTAGCGTGCTGGCGATGCGGTCCATCAGTCGCTCCAGCGCAAAATAAACTTGCGGCCCACCAAAGCCGCGTACCAGACCGGTTGGCGTTTTGTTCGTCAGCACCACGCGGTTGCGCAGGTCCAGATGGGCGATGTCATAAGCGCCCGTCATGGCACCGTGCATGCGGTAAAAAGTGGCAGGTTCAGGGGCGCGCAAGTAGCCACCGACTTCGTCCATCTGGTCATAACGCAGCGCGGTGATACGGCCTTCGCTGCTAACGGCCGCTTCAATTTGTGTCTTGCGCGCGGTTGCTGAGGTGGCGGCCGTGAGGTGCTCAAGTCGATCTTCTACCCACTTGACAGGCGCACCTGCTTTGCGGGAGGCCAGGCACATCAACACCACATATGGAAACACCGCCTGCTTGACGCCGAAACTCCCACCTGAATCGCGCGGAATGCGGTGCCGCAGTTTGTTGCCCGGTACTTGCAGTGCTAGCGCCATGACCGCGTGTAATGAAAACGGCCCCATGAAATTGGACATCACGTCGTAGCCTTCATCGCCGGGCAGGTACTCTGCCATCACGACGGCGCATTCAATTGGCGTACAAGAGTTGCGTGGGTAGTGCACGGTTAGCGCTACACGGTGGACCGCGTTTGCAAAGGCTGTTGCGGTATCGCCGTAGGCAAAGCTGCGGTCCGATACCACATTGCTACCGACGGCTTCGTGCAGGATGGGCGCGCCAGGGTCAATAGCGCTTTCAATGTCCACCACGGCGGGCAAAGGTCGATAGTTGACGGTGATCAAGTCCAGCGCGTCTTCGGCCAGGTAGCGGTTTTCAGCCACCACCACCGCAACGGCTTCTCCGGCATAACGCACCCGGTCTACTGCCAAAGCCCAGTGCTGCATGGGC
>JAYWBS010000157.1:0-4416 GCA_043781295.1 Polaromonas sp. | reverse complement strand
CCCAGGACTGATGCGATACGCTTAAAAAACTGTAGGCGGCATACGTCACCATCAGCATCAGGCTAACCCACACAATCAGCGCGCCGGGCGCTGTCACTTGCGGGAAAAACAGCAGTGCAAAACCCAGCGCCAGTACCACAGCAGCCAACATGCCCGCTTGAAGAACAGAGGCAGCAGACAGCGCAAACAAACGGTCACTCAAGCGGCCCAGCAGCGGGTCAATCAACGCATCAAACAAGCGCGCACCGAGCAATATCGCCCCCAGCGTCGCCAGCGGCACGCCGAACTCACGTGCGTAGTGGTTGGGCAAAATCACATACAGCGGCAGCGCTACAAACGCCAACGGCAGGCCCAGCAGGCCATAGGCCAGACCATTGCGTTTGCCGAAGGCAGTCACGGCTTAAAACACGTCATGGCGTAGCCCCTGCCAGCAGCGCGCTGCGCAGTTTGGGCTCGGACGTTTTGGGTGACAGCCAGATACCGAAAAACAGGCGCGCAAACTCAACATCACGGATCTCGCCAGTCGGTTTGCCGTTCATCAAAAACTGTGCGCCTACACCTGGGCGATGAATTCCCATCACGCGGTCGCCTTTGTTGACATCAGGCAGCACACGCATCATCTCGTCAATCCATAGCTTGGCCTGCGCGTCACTGATGGATGCAGAGCGACGCATCTCGGTGATGGAGCGCTCAGCAACATCTTTGTTATCGAAGCCGCGCAGGTACGCCAGTTCCAGCGCAAAAGGCTGCGCTGCCAGACTGTCGGGTTTGAAGCCCGGCAACGCCCAGAGCCGCGCGTCGTACACCTGAAAACCCCAAAACGTGAGGCGACCCTTACCGACCAGGCGCGACTGCGGCAGTACGCTGGTCAGTTCGGGACGCGCATCTTCTGCGCTGGCAGGCGCGGCGATGGTGACTTCGGATCTAGGCTCGTAAGACTGGGCATGCGCCTGCCCTATGGCAGCAGCGCATAAGAGCATCAGACTCAAGCAGTGGCGCGTCATGCAGGTTTGCGCAGCGTGTACTGCACCACGTCTGTGTTGGACTCTAAAAACGCCGCTTCGCAGTAGCTCAGGTAAAACTCCCAGATGCGGATAAAGCGTTTGTCAAAACCGAGCTGCAAGACATGTGCCTCCTGGGCCGTGAAATCCTCACGCCACAACTCAAGTGTGCGGGCGTAGTCTTTACCGAAACAAAACTCGTCCACCACTTCAAAGCCAGCCGCTATGGCTTGCGCCCGAAACTCTCTCGGGCAAGGCAGGCAGCCGCCAGGAAAGATGTATTGCTGAATAAAGTCGGTTGACGTGACGTAGCGGTCAAACAATTCGTCGGCAATCACGATGCTTTGAATGCAGGCATAACCGCCTGGCTTGAGCAAACGCGCCACGGTTTGAAAATACTCGGGCCAGTATTCACGCCCTACGGCTTCAACCATTTCAATCGAGCAGATCGCATCGAATGGCGTGTCTTGCGTCGACAAATGACCAACTTTTCCGATGTCACGGTAATCTTGAAGTCTTAAATCAGCCTTCTCAGCCACACCTTCACGCTGCATGCGTTTTTGCGCCCATTCGAGTTGCTCGGTGCTGAGCGTTACGCCAACAACATTTGCATCAAATTCTTTAGTGGCTTTCTCCGCCAGCGCGCCCCAGCCGCAACCAATTTCCAGCACGCGGTCACCCGGCTTGACTTGCGCCATACGCAGCGCCCGCCGCACTTTGGCGTGCTGGGCGTCTTTCATCGACGTTTCGGGTGTCTCAAAAATGGCTGATGAATAGTTCATCGTGCCGTCCAGCCACAGCTCATAAAACGCATTGCCCAGGTCGTAATGTGCGTGGATGTTTTTCTGGCTGTTGACTTTGGTGTTGCGATTCAGCAGGTGCTTGACGCGATACGCAAAGCGGCCCAGCCAGGTGCCGTAAATCACGTCTTCCACTTCTTTGCGATTGATCAAAAAGACGCGCAGCAGCTCGGTCAAATGGGGCGTGGTCCAGTCGCCAGCAATAAAGCTTTCTGCAAAACCGATGTCGCCCGACTTGAGCGCTGCGCTGCACACATTCCAGTTCAGCAGGTGCAGGCTGGCCATCGGGCTTTCACCATTACCAAAGCGTTGAACTGAACCATCAGGCAGCTTGACGGTGAGCGTGCCGTGCTTTAAGCGCAACAGCAGCTTGAGCGTTGCGCGTGCGGCCGAGGGTGCATCACCAGGCATTGAAAACGACTGGGATACCGGGGAAGACGAAGAAGAGGTATTGAATGTGTTCATCGCGTCACAAATAGTTCAGGAGACTTGGGTTTGGAAATAAACGGCACATGCTTGCGCCATAACTTGAAAGCTTGCCAGTGAATGCGCGCTATCAGGCCAAAGGTCATGGCCGGGTAGCCCCACAACGCCTTGCGCAGGCTGTTTTTGGTAAGTGGCTCCAGCGTGCCGCTGACGCTGGTTTCCAGCAAGGGGCCAGCGTTGTCGTCGTAGTCAATGCGGGCCACGGTTTTATCAATGCCATCATGGCTGCTGCGCATGAAGCGAAAGCGGTAGCCGCCTTCAAGGGTGCAAAACGGCGATACGTGAAAGACTTTATCGGCCTTCAGCTCTTGCCCATAGTGCGGCTCCTCCAGCAGGTAACAATGGCGCTCGCCGAATGTGTTGTTGACCTCCACCACAATCGCACGCAGCATGCCGTCCAGCGCATGACAATACCAAAAGCTGACCGGCTTGAAGGTGTAGCCCAGCACGCGTGGGTAGGTGTGCAGCCAGATTTCACCACTGGCATCTTCAATGCCCTCGCGATTCAAGAGCTCGTCAATCCAGCTCACCGCGTTGGCCCGGCCATCGCCATGGTCGCGGTCAAAAAAACTGAGCAAACCACTGCGGTTATGGGCCAATGCATGGGTTTTGTCAGCCTGCATGGCGCGCATGGGCAGCATTAAAAAATAGGTGGGGTAGGCAAAGGCGTTTTTCGCAGGCTTTAAGCGCGTGTGCCGCACCTGCCCAAAACCAAGAAGGGGCTGGGCACTCATAGAGCAGCTCCACGGGTATCAAGCAGCAATTGCTCGGCTACTTTCAAACCCGACTTCAAGCCATCCTCGTGGAAGCCATAGCCCGTCCAGGCACCGCAAAAATACGTATTTTGCTGGCCCTGCAAGGCCGCGACCTCGCCTTGTGCGCGGATGGCCGCAAGGTCAAAAACCGGATGTGCGTAGTCAAATTCACCCATGATGTGATTACGCTCAATGTCGCGCACTGGATTCAGGGACACCACGACAGACTGCGCGAACGGCAGCGGCTGGAGCATATTCAAAAGGTAATGCAGGCAGACCTGGCTTGACTCGCGGTCAGTCTGCGCAGCGCGCTCGTAGTTCCACGCGGCCCAGGCCACCTTGTTTTGCGGCAATACCGTTATATCCGTGTGCAGCACGGCGCGGTTTGGCTGGTAGCGGATGGCACTCAAAGCGCTCCGTTCTGCTGCGCTGGGTACTTGCAGCATGGCGAGCGACTGGTCGGAGTGGGTGGCCAGCACGACTTTATCGAACAGCTCGGTGCCTGAATCAGTGTTGATGCGAACCCCTGCCGCACCACGCGCAATCTGCCTGACGGGGGTATTCAAGCGTTTGTCAGAAATATTGGCAATGATTTTTTCAACATAGTGTTTTGCGCCGTCCTTGACCGTCCACCATTGCGGCCTGTCGGTGACTTGAATCAAGCCATGGTTGTAGCAAAACCGGATCATGGTAGCGACCGGGAACTGAAGCATCTGGTCCGTCGGGCAGGACCAAATGCAGCCCATCATGGGCAGAAAATACCAGTCACGGAATTCATCAGAGAATTTTTGTTCAGCCAAAAACGCACTGAGAGGCTGCAACATGGCTGCCTCGGCGTTCGAGTTCGCCAGTGCGGTGGTGATGCGGTTAAACCGCATGATGTCCTTGAGCATGCGCAAGAACTTCCAGTTGACCAGGTTTTTTCTTTGCGCAAAAACGCTGTCAAGAGACGACCCGCTCCATTCCAGCTGAGGGCCACCCGCACGCGGGACTTGCACTGAAAACGACATGTCCGACTTGGCGGTTTCAACCTTCAAATCAGCGAACAGCTTGATCAGATGGGGGTAGGTGCGCTCATTGAAAACCAGAAAACCTGTATCAACGCCGTGGGTGACCTGGCCTTGCGGCCCAGGCAATGTGACGTCTACGGTGTGGGTGTGACCACCAAAATAATTACCCGCCTCGAACAAGGTGATATGAGCACAACCCTGCAACGCATGTGCCGTAGCCAGACCGGATATGCCTGAACCAACAATGGCGATGCGGGGTTGATCGCTGGCCATTGTCAGCCTGGAGAAGATAAAAATGTTGCGAAGCGCCCCGATGCGAACAAGGGAGGGAGGGAGGAGGAGAACCGCGCCGGGATTTCGCCTG
>JAYWBS010000156.1:0-4436 GCA_043781295.1 Polaromonas sp. | reverse complement strand
GCCAGTGGCTGCAAAAGTGAGTACTGCCACGGTGGCCACCACGGCCAGCCAGATGCGAACGTAAAGTTTTGACGTGAAGCGTGACCACATAAAAAAATGTCAGTCCTGCTGCTTGGCAAAAACATAACCCACACCGCGCACCGTGAGGATGCGTTTGGGGTCTTTGGCATCCAGCTCAATGGCGTTTCGGATGCGGCCCATGTGCACGTCGATGGAGCGGTCGAAGGCTTCGAGCTCGCGGCCGCGTACGGCTTCCATGATCTGGTCACGGGTTAACACGCGGCCAGATCGTTCAGCCAAGGCTACCAGCAAATCAAACTGGTAGGACGTGAGCTCGCACAGCTTGCCAGACACCGTCACGGTGCGTGCGTCGCGGTCGATCTCAAGCGAGCCAAAGCGCATCGCTTTTTGTGCGCTGCCACCCGCGCCTGCGCTGACCTCGGCACCCCGGCGCAGCACGGCACGGATGCGGGCCAGCAGTTCGCGCGGCTCAAAAGGTTTGGGCAGGTAATCGTCAGCGCCAATCTCTAGCCCCACAATGCGGTCCATGGGGTCGCCTTTGGCCGTCAGCATCAACACGGCGGTATGGACTGCACTGCCGTCTGCACTGCTTTGCGCCTTGATGCGCCTGCAGACTTCCAGGCCGTCCATGTCGGGCAGCATCAAATCAAGAATCACCAGATCGACAGCCGATGCCCCAAGCGCAGCAATGCCGCTTGCGCCATCTGCCGCGTGGGTAAAACCATAGCCCGACTGGCGTAAATACTCACCCACCATGTTCGCCAGGCGGGTATCGTCTTCAATCATTAACAGCTGTTGTTGTGCCATGCGTCCATACTCCTTGGGTTGCGGCAAGCAGGGTTGTCAGTTGGGTAAAGATGGGGTAAAAATTATGTGGACTTGGTTATGTGGGCTTGGCTATGTGGGTTTGGGTAAGCGCGAAGCCAGCCAAACCAGCACCAGTACCGGCAAACCCAACACGGCCGTGGCGGTAAAAAAGTGGCTGTAACCAAACGCATCCACATACTTGCCCGAATAGCCCGCCAAAAATTTTGGCAGCAACAGCATCATGGAGCTGAACAGCGCGTATTGCGTGGCTGAATAATTGATGTTGGTCAGACTGGACAAATAGGCAATAAAGGCTGCCGATGCAATGCCGCTGGAGAGGTTGTCGGCTGAGATCACAAAAATCAGCGCGTTCACATCGTGGCCACGTGTGCCCAACCAGGCAAACAGCAGGTTGCTTGCCGCAGACAGCACCGCGCCCAGCATCAACACCTTCATCACGCCAAAGCGCATGGCCAAAGCGCCGCCCACAAATGCGCCTGCCAGGGTCATGATGACGCCATAGATTTTGGTCACGGCAGCCACCTCATCTTTGGTGTAACCCATGTCGACGTAAAACGGGTTCGCCATGATGCCCATCACCACATCGCTGATGCGGTAAATCGCAATCAGCGCCAGTATCACGATGGCCTGTTTGCCGTAGCGGCGTAAAAAGTCAGCAAACGGCTCAACCAGCGCGCTCTTGAGCCATTCAGCCGCATTCCGCGAAGGTGGCAATACCCGCGCTGCCGGTTCGGGCGACAGCAGCACCGTAGCCACGCCCAGCGCCATCGATGCCGCCATGACCCAGTACGCGGTTTGCCACGCACCTTGCTGGTAGCCGGGTAAAACGCCGATTCCAGCGCCGACTTCAGCGCGTGCCGCAATCCACAGCGCGCCCGCGCCCGCCCAGATCATCGCCATGCGGTAGCCGGTTTGATAGGCGGCGGCCAGGGCGGCTTGCCTGTCGGTATCGGCTGACTCAATGCGGTAAGCGTCCAGCGCAATGTCTTGTGTGGCTGAGCCAAAGGCAATCGCCAGCGCGCACCAAATAACGGGCGTCAGGGCGATGCGCGGGTCGGTCAAGCCGATGCCGATCAAGGCACAAATAATGATCAGTTGCGACAACAGCAACCAGCTACGGCGCCGTCCCAGCAGGCGGCCCAGCAGCGGAATCGGCATACGGTCAACCAGCGGTGCCCAGACCCACTTGAAGCCGTAGGCCAAACCCACCCAGCTCAGGTAGCCGATGGTGGTGCGGTCAATGCCCGCCTCACGCAACCAAAAACTCAGCGTGCCAAACACCAGCAGCAGCGGCAGCCCGGCTGAAAAGCCCAGCAGCAGCATGCGCAAGGTGGCGGCTTCTGCATACACCGCAAACACATCGCGCCAGGGCTTTTTAGGAATTTTGAGGGCAGAGGCTAATGGTTCAGCAGGCATTTGGATGACGGGGTTTTATCTGACATGGCGGTTGCGATTTATGACTATTATTAGGCCATGTGTTTAATATGTGAGGCCAAAACTTCCGCCTGGGCTGGCCGCCGGGCATTTTTATTGGCTGCTGGCTCTGCTGCTGTGCTTGCGCCCGTTGCGCCCGCGCTGGCGCAAGTTAATGTGGGGCCACCATCGAGCTTGCGCAAACTGGTGCCCGCTGAAGAGCTTGAAAATGCGGCTGCCCAGCAGTACACGCAAATGCTGAGCGAAGCCAACGCAAAAGGCGCATTGGCACCCAAAGGCAATCCGCAGTTGGTGCGCTTGCAGCGCATTGCCGCCAAGCTGGTGCCGCAAACCGCGCAGTGGAACGACCGCTCGCGCCAGTGGCGCTGGGAAGTCAATTTACTCGGCAGCAAGCAGATCAATGCGTTTTGCATGCCCGGCGGAAAAATCGCTTTTTACACCGGCATCTTGGAGCAGCTCAAACTGACCGATGATGAAGTGGCCATGATCATGGGTCACGAAATGGCCCACGCTTTGCGTGAGCATGCGCGTGAGCGCGTCGCCAAAACCCAAGGCACCGGCATGGCGTTGTCTGCCTTGTCGCAGCTTTTGGGTTTGGGCCAGGTTGGCAACGTGGCCGCTAACCTGGGTACGCAATTGCTAACCCTGAAATTTAGCCGTGAAGACGAAAACGAAGCCGACCTGGTGGGGCTGGAACTCGCCGCACGCGGCGGCTACAACCCAGATGCCAGCGTCAGCCTGTGGCAAAAAATGATGCAAGCTGGTGGTGGCGCTGGTGGCCCCGGCTTTTTATCGACTCACCCAGCTGGCCCAGAGCGCATTCAGCACCTGCAAGACAACATTCCCAAGGTACAGGGCCTGTACCAGCGTGCAAAAGGCTGATTTTGAGTGCCAAATACGACTCTAGCCCAATAAATTCGGGCGCAAACCGCTATTAAAAATATAGCGATTCAGGTGCTCATAAAAACCAGTTAACCTTGTGGCTAACCAACTTTGGCCCTCAAGGAGAACTGCATGACACCCACCAACCTGATCTCAATTGCCATCCTGGCCATACTCGTCTTTTGGGCGGTAGGCGCTTACAACCGCTTGATCCGTCTTAAGAACGTGATTGCCAACGCCTTTGGCCAGATCGACGTGCAGCTCAAGCGGCGCTACGATTTGATTCCGAATCTGGTCGAGGCCGCCAAAAAGTATTTGAGCCACGAGCGCGAAACGCTGGAGGCGGTGATTACCGCCCGCAACCAGGCCAAGTCAGCCAGTGACGCGGCGCGCAGCCGCCCGACCAACGCCTTGGCCGTCACGACCCTGGCCGCTGCCGAGCAGGCGCTCGATGGCAGCCTGGGCCGTTTGTTTGCCGTGGCTGAGGCTTACCCCGAGCTGAAAGCTGACCAGACCATTCGCGAATTGAGCGAAGAGCTGACCAGCACGGAAAACAAAGTGGCGTTTGCGCGCCAGGCCTTTAACGATGCCGTGCTCGACTACAACAATGCCCAAGGGCAGTTCCCCGCCGTGCTGATAGCCAAACTGTTCAGCTTTGCGCCATCGGCGATGTTGCAAGCCACTGAGAGCGCTGATGAGCGCAAGGCTGTGCGGATTGCGCTTTAAAAAGCGGATTGAGCATGGGCTTTTTTGAGCAGCAGCAAGCAGCCAGAGCGCAAACTGCGCGCCTGCTGGTGTTGTTTGCGCTGACCGTGCTGGCGCTGGTCTTGTCTGTCAACTTTGCCTTGGGGCTGACTTGGCGGGTGGTATCGGGTGGGCATGCCTACCCGGCTTACTTCTTTCATATCAACACGGCCATGACGCTGCTGTTTGTACTTGGTGGTTGGTGGATTGAAAGTGCTGAGCTGGATGGTGGCGGCGAAAAACTGGCGCGCCGCGCGGGCGCACGCGAGGCACGCCCTTTGCTGCATGAAGCCGAGCACAAGTTTTGCAATATCGTCAGCGAACTGGCGATTGCCAGCAGCATGAAAGCGCCCACACCGATGGTGCTGGAACGTGTTGACAGCATTAATGCTTTTGCCTGTGGCTGGGATGAGGATGACGCGGTGGTGGCCGTGACGCAAGGCGCGCTTGACCATTTAACCCGTGACGAATTGCAAGGCCTGGTGGCGCATGAGTTCAGCCACATCCGCGAGGGCGACATGCGCCTG
>JAYWBS010000155.1:0-4443 GCA_043781295.1 Polaromonas sp. | reverse complement strand
GCGGCGGTAGCAAGCGCTGCGGAAGCAAACAACATTGCCACTTTGTTGAGTTTCTTCATGGTTCTCCTCTAGAGAAAAGCCGCAGACTGGCTGCGATTAATAAGTTACACGCTGTGAATGACCATCACTCGCAGCGTTATGGTTATTGTGCCACACCTGTTTGAGCGTACAAGCCCACAAGAGCTTTCGTCTGACACAGAAACCAGAATCTTTAAAGTTTGTTGCTCCATAGCCACAATCTGTAGCACTTAAACTCAGGCCTTAAAATCACGTGTTGCGTTCAAGCGCAACACGCGACAAATTCTATTCAGGCCATTCATGACCCAGTTTGCAAAAGAAACCCTTCCCATCAGTCTTGAAGAAGAAATGAGGCGGAGCTACCTCGACTACGCGATGAGTGTCATTGTGGGTCGTGCCCTGCCGGACGCGCGCGACGGGCTCAAACCAGTCCACAGACGCGTGTTGTTTGCAATGCACGAACTTAACAATGACTGGAATAAACCGTACAAAAAATCAGCGCGTATCGTGGGAGATGTGATTGGTAAATACCACCCACACGGTGACAGCGCTGTTTACGAAACCATTGTTCGCATGGCGCAAGATTTTTCTTTGCGCCACATGCTGGTAGATGGTCAGGGCAACTTTGGATCGGTCGATGGTGATAACGCGGCCGCCATGCGGTACACCGAAATTCGGATGTCCAAGATCGCGCATGAGTTGCTTGCGGATCTGGACAAGGAAACGGTTGATTTCGGCCCCAATTACGACGGCAGTGAACATGAGCCGCTAGTCATGCCCGCCAGATTTCCCAACTTGCTGGTCAATGGTTCATCAGGCATTGCTGTTGGTATGGCTACCAACATTCCACCGCACAACCTGAACGAATCGGTTGATGCCTGCCTGCACCTGTTGAAAAACCCGAATGCCTCGATTGATGAGCTGATGGACATCATCCCGGCGCCAGACTTCCCCACTGCCGGCATTATTTACGGTATCAACGGCGTTAAAGACGGCTACCGCACTGGTCGCGGCAAAGTGGTGATGCGCGCCAAATGCCATTTTGAAGACATCGACAAGGGGCAGCGCCAATCCATCATCGTTGACGAGCTTCCTTACCAGGTCAACAAAAAGACGCTGCAAGAGCGCATGGCCGAACTGGTACACGAAAAGAAAATCGAGGGTATCAGCCACATTCAGGACGAGAGTGACAAATCAGGCATGCGCCTGGTGATTGAACTCAAACGCGGCGAAGTACCCGAGGTGGTTTTAAACAACCTCTACAAACAGACCCAGTTGCAGGATACGTTTGGCATCAATATGGTGGCTTTGATCAATGGTCAGCCCAAGCTATGTAACTTGAAGGATCTGATCCAGGTCTTTTTGTCACATCGGCGTGAGGTTGTCACCCGCCGCACTGTCTACACACTGCGCAAAGCGCGCGAGCGTGGCCACGTGCTGGAAGGCCTGGCCGTAGCGCTGGCCAACATTGATGAATTTATTGCCATCATCCGCAACGCACCCACGCCGCCGGTGGCCAAAGCCGAGCTGATGCTGCGCCCGTGGGACAGCAGCCTGGTGCGCGAAATGCTCACTCGTTCCCGAGCCGATGGTGGTATTGTCAATGCCGATGACTACCGCCCGGATGGTTTGGAGAAAGCCTACGGCATGGGCAGTGATGGCTTGTACAGGTTGTCGGAAACCCAGGCACAAGAAATTTTGCAAATGCGCCTGCAACGCCTGACTGGCCTGGAGCAGGACAAAATCGTTGCTGAATACAAAGAAGTCATGGCGGAGATTGATGACTTGCTGGACATTTTGGCGCGGCCAGAACGGGTGTCAGTCATCATTGGTGAGGAGCTAGAAAGTATCAAAAAAGAGTTTGGCCAGACCAAACTGGGCGCACGGCGTAGCCAGATAGAACACAGCTCGTTTGATTTGAGCACTGAAGACCTGATCACGCCTACAGACATGGTGGTAACGCTGTCACACACCGGCTACATCAAGAGCCAGCCACTCTCGGAATACCGCGCACAAAAACGCGGAGGGCGCGGCAAGCAGGCAACCGCTACCAAAGAAGATGATTGGGTTGACCAGTTGTTCATTGCCAATACGCATGACTACATTTTGTGTTTCTCTAACCGTGGACGGCTTTACTGGCTCAAAGTATGGGAAGTGCCCGCGGGCTCACGCGGTTCACGCGGCCGCCCCATTGTCAATATGTTTCCACTGCAAGAGGGTGAAAAAATCAATGTGGTACTGGCACTGACAGGCGACAAGCGCGTCTTTCCCGCAGACCAATATGTGTTCATGGCGACATCCATGGGCACCGTCAAGAAAACAGCGCTGGACGAATTCAATAACCCGCGCAAAGGCGGCATCATCGCCGTTAATCTTGACGATGGCGACTATTTGATTGGTGCAGCCCTGACCGACGGCAAACATGATGTGATGCTGTTTAGCGACGGCGGCAAGGCGGTTCGCTTTGACGAAGAAGACGTTCGCCCGCTGGGCCGCAATGCGCGCGGCGTGCGCGGCATGGCTCTCGATGTGGGCCAAAGCGTCATCGCCATGCTGGTAGCAGAAGATGAGCAACAAAGCGTGCTGACCGCCACGCAGAACGGCTACGGCAAGCGTACATCAATTACAGAGTACACCCGCCATGGGCGTGGCACCAAGGGCATGATTGCCATCCAGCAGAGCGAGCGCAACGGCAAAGTCGTAGCGGCGACGCTGGTCCATACCGACGATGAAATCATGCTGATCACAGACAAGGGCGTGCTGGTACGCACCCGTGTCAGCGAAATCCGCGAGATGGGAAGGGCAACCCAGGGTGTCACGCTGATTGGCCTGGATGAAGGTTCACAATTAAGCGGCTTGCAACGTATTGTTGAAAATGATGCGGCTCTGGATGACACGCCTACTGACCCAGCCGCCACAGATACGACTTTAGATGAATCAACTCCCAACACGGATACCAACGAATGAAAAAATTACTCACTGCAATAGCCCTGTCATGTCTAGCGATGGCCACAACCACACAGGCCCAGAGCACCGACCCCAAACTAGAATGGGCAGCTAAAGTCGTGACACTTCAGCAAGGCCCAGAACTCGAACGCCTTGTCGGTCAACTCGCTGACGGTGCGACGCAGGAAGTTCTTCAAAATTGGGGGCCGCGCCTTCAGTCTGATGTTCCCAAAGCCAAACTTCAGCAGGCCACTGACGACCTCAATACTGAGCTTAAAAAATACTATTCAGATGTTTCAAATGCGATAAACAGCAAAGTCGCCAAAGTCAGTGCTGATGCGCTGATCCCGGCCTACATGGAGCGTTTCACGCTTGATGAGCTCAAGCAGCTGGTCGCTTTTTTTGAATCCCCAGCAATCAGGAAATATCAAGGTTCAGCCCCCGAATTAGGCAATCTTTTTGTCAAACAACTCATAGAAGCTACGCGCGCCGACGTTACCGCCCGTGTCAGGCAATTTGACGACGCCGCGACCAAAATTGTGGGTGCGGCACCTGCACCCAAAGCACCTACTGCCGCCGCAGGTTCACCCGACAAAAGCAAGCCCGCCATCAAGAAATGAGCTTAGACCTCGCTGATTTGCGTATAAAAATCGACGCTATAGACCAGGAATTGCTGGTTCTGCTGAATCGCCGTGCGCGGGTGGCAGAGCAAGTCGGTGAAATCAAAAAACGTGAAGGAACACCATTTCTACGTCCTGACCGGGTTGCAAAAGTCATTGAACAGATTCAGCAGTCCAATGCAGGCCCGCTCAAAAACGAACATGTCGCGGCTGTGTGGCGTGAAATCATGTCGGCCTGTCTGGCACTTGAATCGCCCGTGCGGGTAGCCTATCTGGGGCCAGCGGGCACTTTCAGCGAGCAAGCCGCTTTACAATTTTTTGGCAGCAGTATTGAGCACGTACCCTGCGCTAGCATTGACGAGGTGTTTCGCTCGGCGGCCTCTGGCAGTGCAGGCTACGGTGTGGTTCCGGTTGAAAACTCTACCGAAGGCGTGGTGTCGCGCTCGCTCGATCTGTTTTTAAATTCTCCGCTGCATATCATCGGTGAAAGCAGTCTGATGGTGCAGCACAACCTGCTGCGGCTGCATGATTCCATGGAGGGCATTGAAGCGGTTTATGCCCATCCCCAAGCCTTGGCGCAATGCCAGGGCTGGCTGACAGCCCATCTGCCGAACGCAGTGCGGCATGCGGCGTCGAGCAATGCGGAGGGCGCGCGTCTCGCCTCTACTAACCCGGCATGGGCCGGCATTGCGAGTGCACGCGCTGGGGCGCAGTTTGGTCTGCACACACCAGCGCATGGCATTCAGGATGATGCCTTTAACCGCACCCGCTTCGCAGTCGTATGTTTGCCACAAACGCTGCCAGCACCGCTAGCTTCTGGCAAAGATTGCATCAGTCTGGTGGTATCCGTTACCAATCG
>JAYWBS010000154.1:0-13098 GCA_043781295.1 Polaromonas sp. | reverse complement strand
ACCAAACAGGTCAGATGTGTGTTTTGATTTGATGCGAGGCGCATTGAATTTCGCGCTTGAATCACCCCACATCAAAACCATCGTTTTGGCCAACTATTACTCTTTGTATATGTCTGGACATCCGTTGGGCGATAAGACCCAGCAACGAAGCCTTAAATGGGCTTCAAATAATTCTGATGGCGCTTCGCAGGCCACCATTTATTTGCAAGCGATGAAAAATACGCTTGAAAAACTCACGGCATCGAGAAAGAAAATTGTTTATATTCTTGACAATCCAGAAATCGGTTTCAACCCAAGAACCTGCGTAGAACTCCGGCCGATTTACCTGACGCAAAATCTCAAAACGCCCTGTGGCATTGCAAAATCATTGCACGAAGAGCGCGTAGCAAAAATGAGAGTTGATGTTTTGGCGGTACTTGCGCATTTCCCAGACGTGCAGATTTTTGATTCGAGCAAATATTTATGCGATGTCAATACTTGTTGGGCAAAACGGGAAGGCGCACTGCTTTACCGCGATGCAGACCACCTTTCTTACGACGGTAGTGTGTTTATAGGAAAACAGTTTGAGGCGGAAATTCTTAAAGTGGGCAAAAAAGAATAATGTGTCTTGGCATTGACTCATTCGGTTTTTCGAAATGCCTTTTAAGAAACAGTCAATACGCGCAAGCAAACCAAATTCAATACAAGTGGTTTTTGGCTTTGCCTACTCTTCGCCATGAAGAAAGACATCAATGGTTTTCAGTTCACCGCTTTTTTTGTTTCTGTTTTTTACCCGCTGTTTTGGGTATTTACTACTTAGTTAAGCTGGCTTCTCCAGCGACAAATCGGTTTGTAAATATATGGTTGCTTTTAGCAAGCATATTCTTCTACGTTTGGGGTGCGCCCAAATCTTCTTATTTGCTGGTCTTCGGTGCGGGGGTGATTCTCGATTTCTACATTGCACTTGCGATTGCTAGGTACCAGCGGCTGGTGGCTGGCACCGGTCTAGCAAGAACTTTGCTTTGCGCAGCTATCGGTATCAATCTTTTGTTGCTGGTCTATTACAAGTACGCAAATTTCTTTGTTGATGAACTCAGTAAAACTGTTGGAGGCCCACAGTGGGCATGGCAAGCTGTCATTTTGCCCATTGGTATCTCGTTCATCGTTTTCCACAAAATCAGTTACCTGGTGGACGTGTATCGGCGCAAGGTAGAGCCTCGACGCAACATCTCGGAGTTTGTGCTTTACCTGCTGTTTTTCCCACAACTGATTGCTGGGCCTATCGTGCGTTATCACACCATAGCGGCTCAGATAACAGAACGCACTCACTCTTTAGATTTGATGTTTCTTGGGCTATGGCGGTTCGCGGTTGGTTTGGCAAAAAAGGTACTGATTGCGAATCAACTGGGGCTTATGGTTGACACCATCTTTGCCCAACCTGTCACAGCACTGGATCCAACACTGGCTTGGCTTGGCGTTATTCTTTACACGCTACAGATCTATTTTGATTTTTCGGGATACACCGACATGGCCATTGGTATCGGCATGATGTTTGGTTTTCGTCTACCTGAGAACTTTAATCGCCCCTACACTTCAAAAAGCATCACTGAATTTTGGCGCCGCTGGCATATTTCACTTTCACTGTTTTTCCGCGATTATGTTTACATCCCGCTGGGCGGCAACCATTTATCGCTTGGCAGGACACTTCTGAATTTGTGGCTGGTTTTTCTTTTGTGTGGGCTTTGGCATGGCGCCAAATGGACTTTTGTTTTTTGGGGTGCTTACTTTGGGCTTTGGCTCACGCTTGAGCGACTTTTCCTTTTACGCACACTCGAACGCACGCCAGCGTTCGTTGCTACTGCATATGCATTTTTTGTGGTGGTTATTGGCTGGGTGTTTTTTAGGTCGCCGGATCTGGCTTACGCATTTGATTTTTTGGCAAAAATGTTCAACTTTCAAACTGCGACAACCGGCGTTACGCCTTACGACCTGACCGTTGATTACGGCCTTTACCCCAAGGTGATACTTTGTGCGGTGATTGGGCTGGTCGTGAGCTGCTTCCCGGACAGTATTTTGAAAAAATGGCATGTACCGCAACAATGGCAACCTTTACTAAAAGGCCTGGGCGCGCTGGTTTTACTGGGCTACTCGGTCATGAATTTAGCAACTGGTACGTTTAATCCTTTTCTGTATTTCCAGTTTTAGACTGAAAGCTGATAGCCATGAAAAAAACGATTCAGACAGTCACTATCGCGCTTTTCTTTGCGTTCCTTGTTGGTGCAAATGCGCAAATGTTATTTCGTCTGGTTCCAGAGCCGACGCTGCTAGAAAAGCGCTCACCAGCACCTCGCCCAGTACTCGCGCAAGCCTCGGATATTTTTTCAGATAAATTCACGAGTGCCTTTGATGCTTATGTGAACGATAACTTTGGGTTTCGTAAATTTTTCATCCGATTGAATAATTTTTTAGATCTCAAATTATTGAAATCATCGACCAACAAAAGGGTGATCTTGGGCGATGCCGATTTTTTATTTGGGTTGCCTGATTGGGAGAGTTTTGTGCATGGCCACACAAAACACACAGACCAGCAGGTGTTAGATGCAACCTTAAAAATTCGGGCGCTACAAGACCGGCTAAAGGCCCGTGGCATTGAATTCTTATTTGTGATGGCTCCGAACAAAGCCACTGTCTACAAGGAACACATACGTCAGCGCGGATATCTTTTGAACCCGGCTTCTGAAGGGGATAGATGGTCACGCGCTTTAGCTCAAGCAGGTGTGAATCAGATAGATATGCTGCCTGACATATTGCAAGCTAAAAAAGAACGTCTGGTTTATTACAAAGGCGACCATCACTGGAACAAATATGCTGGCCTGATCGCGACTCAGCGAATCTCAGAATTTCTAGCATCTAAACTTGGAATGCCAACTCCTGTTTTCAACATCACTGGCGCGCAGACGGACGACGCAGAAAAAACGGGTGGCGGCTCGCTAGACGAATTGCTCGGTGTCAAGAAAGCGCGTTTGAATCAGCAACCCAGCTTTACTGTTAGCGGTAAGTTGCTTCCTTCGGGCGTGGTTTTTGGCGACAGTTTCGTGCATTGGCTCAATTTGGACCGCGCCTCAGAAAAACTGCTTGCTGTTGCAGATTTAAATGCAGCCAAAAAATTCCGGATAGCTATGGCGAACCCGGATATCCGGTTTTTAGTTGTGCATCTGTCGGAAGCGCATCCTGATGACTTGATGTCAAGCACCCTCTGGAATGTGGATGGCGCGGGCGTCGCCCCTGCAAGTCGCTAACGAGCAGCCAAGCACGGCCAGGTCAATTTTTAAGCGGTCTCGGCGGCAGTGCTCGCGAGCTTGATCAATTCGCTGCCTAACAGCGTATGCGGCTGATAGAATCAAGTTTCGAGCGGAAAGGTGGCAGAGTGGCCGAATGTACCTGACTCGAAATCAGGCGTACCGCAAGGTACCGTGGGTTCGAATCCCACCCTTTCCGCCAACATACGATGTTTTCCGAGGGCTTTCCGGAAATCATCAATTTTCACCCATCCTCCCACCCATCCTCTGGCACTGCAACGTGCTGAACCGAGGTGGCAACTCCAATGTTTCGGCATCGACCCGTTCAGCAAATGGAGTCCCACCATGCGGTTCGTATCTGGGGTCGCACCATCAGTGCAATAAGCCCGTCTGTAAATGTGCAGTCTGTTCCTCGTTTCCTGGCCTCTTCACCTCACGCCAATGCACCGAATACCGTAATCAAGGAAAATTTCCGATCAGTGCTTGACTACGTGGGAAGTCCCTGTAAGCCTGTTAAACGACTTGGATTCTACTTTTCCTCATACGTCAACAGAGCCTAGGCGGCAGAAAATTTTTCTATTTATCGGCGCTGCAGGAGGATGTCGAGATCGTCTCGCGCCGGATCCTGCTGCACCCGGGGAATCGCTTCAGACAAGAAATCCAGGAATACACGCAGGCGCGGCGACAGGTGCCGCCGACCCGACCACAGCGCGAAGATCGCAGCGCTGCGCAAGCATCTCCACTCCGGAAGCACCCGCTTCAGGCGACCTTCGCGCACGGCCTCGGTGCAAATTGAGATCGGAGTCAGCGCTATTCCGATGCCCTGTAACGCGGCGTCGCGACGCATCACCGCATCGTTCAAGTCAACGCGCGGCTGGACGGTCACGTCTCTTTGCTCACCGTCACGTAGGAACGAGCAGACCTTGCGGTCCTTCCCGTTAAAGAAGTCCAGCACGGCATGCGCCGCGAGGTCCTCGGGCTGCCGGATGGCTGCATGGGCCGCGAGATAGGCGGGTGACGCATAGACGCCGTAGTATGTGCGACCCAGTTCGCGCGACATCAGTGATGAATCGCCAAGGGGGCCTTGGCGCACCACCACGTCCAACCCGTCCTCGACGGGGTTGAACGCGCGGTCGGTGATGCGCAACTCTAGGCGGAGTTCGGGATAGGTCGCCAGGAAGCGTGGCAAAAGCGGTGCGAGCAAAGCGCGTCCGAAGGTCAGTGGCACGGCCACGCGCAAGGTTCCACGAACAGACCCTTGCAGTTGGCCGATCTCCGTTTCGGCGGCGTCCACTTCCTCGGCCACGCGCTGACAGTGGGCAAGGAAGACTCGACCAATGTCGGTCAGCGCTACCTTGCGGGAAGTGCGTTCAAGCAGGCGCGCGTTCAGCACTGTCTCGAGCCGTACCACGGCACGGCTGATCGATGACTTTGGACGGCCTAGGGCGCGCGCGGCTGCGCTGATGCCCTGCAGTTCGGCTGCCTTGGCAAACAGCAGCATGTCATTTGGATCGCAATGGTTCATGGCAAGTATTTGCAAGGCGTTCCCGTGGTGAAACACCTTGTTCCGATTCTACCTATTGGCAAAGGAGCGGCAGCATTCCAGAATGCTGTGACAGTTTAATCGTTCCGCTCATGGGACGATCACCACAACAAGGTCCGCCGAGACTAGGAGATAAGAACTTGAACGCATCGCCTTTTTTCACCGAAGAACACCTACTGTTCAAGGATACGGTGAACCGTTTCGTCGAGGAGCACTGCTCCCGCAAATACGCGCGCGACAACGACGTGCGGCGCGAATACCCATTCGAAGCCTATGCGGCCATGGCCGAGCAGGGGTACTTCGGCCTGTGCGTACCGGAAGAGCACGGCGGCATGGGGGTTGATGTGATCTTCCGCGCGATCCTGCAGGAAGGCCTGGCGCGCTACGCCTTCGACCTGGGCGCCGTCTACGGCCTAACATGTTGGGGCATCGAGACACTGCTGCGCTTTGGCACCGATGCGCAGCGCGCGAAATATATCCCGCCCGCGCTGGCAGGAAAGATCCGCATGTCAATTTCCATGACCGAGCCCAACGCCGGATCGGACCTCAGCGGCATCGCCCTGAAGGCAGTAGACAAGGGCGATCACTACCTGCTTAACGGCCAGAAGGTGTTCGCTACGGCTGCCGGCGTAAAGAACAACGTCATCGTGCTCGCGGCGCGCACCGGTCCACCGGAGCCGCAGCGCCACTCCGGCATCAGCATGTTCCTGGTGCCCGGCGATTCGCCCGGTCTCGAATGCCGCAAGATGCCCGTCCTATCGCGACGCATGTCGGGCACCTACGAATGTTTCTACACCGACGTCAGGGTTCCCAAGGAGAACGTGGTGGGCGAGTTGCACAAGGGATGGAAGATCCTGGGCGCCTTCCTGGTCGCCGAACGCATCGGCGGTGCCGCCATGTATGTGGGCAACGCGCAGACCGCGGTGGACGATGCAATCCGCTACGCCGGCGAGCGTCAGCAGTTCGGCCAGCCGATCGGAGAATTCCAGGCGATCAAGCACGCGCTGGTGGATGCAGCCACTGAAATCGACGCTGCACGCCTCATGACCTACCAGGCCGCATGGATGGATGCGCGCGGCATTCCCGCGCTGAAGGAGGCCTCCATGGCCAAGCTCTTCGCGTCCGAGGCCGGCCTCCGCGCGACCAATCTGGGCATGCAGGTGCTGGGCGGCTACGCACAGCTGCCCGACTACGACATGGAGCGCTACTGGCGCGACGCCAAGCAGAACACCGTGAGTTCGGGCACCTCGCAGATTCAGCGCAACATCATCGCCAAGGCCATCGGCCTGACGTGACTCGGGCGGCCGCGGCTTTTACTCCCATTTATCCTGAAAGGCTAGAAATGACCGCTGAACAGATTCTGCTCAAGGAGCGCCGTGGCGCTGTGATCTGCGTGACGCTGAACCGTCCGCACGCGATGAATTCGCTCAACTCCGTGCTGCGTTCGCAATTGACTGCATTTTGGCGCGAGTTCCGCGACGACAGCGAGCTGCGTGTCGCAATCATCACCGGCGCCGGTGGCCGTGCGTTCTCCAGCGGTCGCGATTTTAAGGAGACCGCCATCGCCGACGCCGAAGGCAGCAAGCTTGACTACGATGCCAGCGGCGAATTTGGCTACCCCGATGCAGTGCAACTGGGCAAACCGGTAATTGCGGCCATCGACGGCCACTGCCTGGCATCGGGCCTGCGCGTCGCTGTCGCATGTGACATCCGTATTGCCACCGAGCAGTCGAGCTTCGGCAATCCGCAAGTCACGCGCGGGCGCGGCACACGCATGCCCCTGGACTTGGCGGGCGCCGGTCTGCCACGCGCGGTGGTCATGGACATGGTGTTAACTGGCGAGCCGCTGAGCGCGCAGCAGGCGCTGCAGTGGGGATTGATCAGCCGCATCGTGCCGCAGGCCGAACTCATGGCGACCGCCTGGTCTCTTGCCGAGAAGATCGCCGGTAATTCCCCAGCAGTGGTCGGCGGCATCAAACGCGCTGTCGAAGCGGGCCTGCTCGACCTGCCAGTGAACGAGGCGCGCCGCTTGTACGCCCACGTGAGTGGGGGGATGATGTCCAACACGCAGGACGCCATCGAAGGTGCAAAGTCCTTCGCGCAGAAGCGCAAGGCCGAGTTCAATTGAGACCGGGGACATCACAACCATGTTTCCCGCGCCGCCCATCATCAAGCCCGAAGTCTTCGTCCAGATTCCCGGACACTTGTGGAAGAGCGGCAACCGCACGAGTATCCTGGAGGGCCCGTCGTTCGACCGCGAGGGCAACCTCTACGTCGTCAACACGTCCTATGGTCAGGTCTTCCGCATCACGCCGTCGGGAGATGTCGCCCAGATCGCGGAATATGACGGTGAGCCCAACGGCTTGAAGATCCACAAGGACGGGCGCATCTTTATCGCCGACCACACCAAGGGGCTGCTCGAACTCGACGTCGCCAAGGGAACGGTCACAACGTTGATGGACCGTGCAGGGCACGAGCCATTCAAGGGACTCAACGACCTCGTCTTCAACAGCCAGGGCGATCTGTATTTCACGGATCAGGGGGAGAGCGATCTGCAAAATCCGAACGGACGTGTGTGGGTGCGCACGGCGACCGGGCGTACGCGCCTGCTCATAGGCTGTGTGCCCAGTCCCAACGGGCTGGTGATCACGCCGGACGACCGCTTGATGTACTTGGCGGCCACGCGCGCCAACGCGGTGTGGCGCGTGCCCATGCGCAAGGATGGCTCGCTCGGCCGCGTCGGCACGTGGATCCAGATGTCGGGCGGCACTGGGCCGGACGGCATGGCGCTGGACGAGTCTGGCGGGATTGCCGTGGCGCATGCCGGCATGGGATCGGTCTGGCTGTTCGACGTGCGCGGCCGCCCGGCCGCGGAGATCCCGGCGCCGAAGGGCCTACTGACGACCAACGTAGCCTACGGCGGACCCGACCGCCGTTCGCTCTTCATCACCGAGGCCGACACCCGCACCGTGCTGGTTGCCCGTGTGCCGGTGCCTGGTCTTCCGATGTACGCTTTTTCCTGATCGATACGAACTCACATGCACCCGACAAGTTCCCGACACCACAAGGAGACATCATCATGCAGCGCAGATCGTTGATCCAGATCGCCGGCGTGGGCCTCGCGGCCAGCGTGGCCTCGGCGGCTTTTTCTCAGACCCAGCTCAACGGGTCGATCACGGTGATCAACCCGTTCCCGCCTGGCGGTGGCACCGACACGTCCACGCGCATCATCATGAAGAAGCTGCAGGACAACACGGGAATTCCGGTCGTGGTCGAGAGCAAGCCGGGCGGCAATACGCTGATCGGCATGGAAGCACTGGTGCGCGCGGTACCCGACGGCCGCACCATCTCGCTGATCCTGAACAACACCACAGTGAACGAGCAGCTGTACAAAGGCAAACTGAGCTACAACCTGTTCAGGGACATCGCGCCACTGTCCCTGACGCACGGCAACGCGCACGTGTTGCTGGTGCATCCAACCTTCCCAGCCAACACGCTGCAGGAGTTCATCGCCAACGTGAAAGCCCGACCTGGCCAGGTTACGTTCGGGTCGGCGGGCAGCGGCAGCGTGAACCACCTGTCCGGTGAGATGCTCAAGGTGATGGGCGGCCTGGACATGTTGCACGTACCCTACAAGGGCATCGGCACGCTGATGCCCGACCTGCTCGCCGGCCGTATCGACGTTCTGTTTAGCGCACTGCCCATCGGATTGGAGCTGGCCCGAGACAAGCGCATGAAGATGTTGGCAGTAACGACGGCGAAGCGCCAGCCCGAGGTGCCGGATCTCCCGGCCATCGCCGAGCTGTACCCCGGCTACGCCTCCAGTTCGTGGTTCGGCTATGCCGCCCCCGCTGCCACGCCGCCGGCCATCGTCAACCGGCTGAGCGCGGAACTGGTGAAGGTCATGAGGGACCCGGATACTGCCGCGAGGCTGGCGAACTTCCAGATCTTCGGAACCTCGTCGGCGGAGTTTACCGAATTCCTGAAGAAGGACGTGCAGCAGGCGTCCCAGCTCATCATCAAGGCCAACGTCAAGCTCGACTGAGGCGCAAAGAGGATTCCCATGGATTCAGCAAGCACTCTAGCCTCGGCGCGGGCCGGGGTGGAGGCGTTACTCAAGCCGCGCTCCGTAGCCATCGTCGGCGCAACGCCGCGCGTGGAGGCGCTCGGCGGTCGCCCTATCGTCAACCTGCGCACGCAAGGATTCACGGGGAAGATCTTTCCGGTCAACCCGCGCTACGAGAGCATCCTTGGCCTGCCTTGTTATCCCGACCTGAAATCGCTGCCTGAAACACCCGACCTGGTGCTCGTGCTAGTGGGCCAGGACCGCATATTTGCCACGCTGGACGAGGCACTGGAGGTGGGCGCGCGCACGGCGCTGGTATTCGGCGGCGGGTTCGCCGAAATGGCGGGCGAGGGCGTGGCGCGTCAGGACAGGCTCAAGAGCTATGCTCAGCGCGGCCTGCGCATCTGTGGGCCGAACTGCAACGGTGTTTTCAGCTTGGTCAACAAGACCGCGCTGGGCTTCACGCCCACCTTCGAATTCCCGTCGCGCCTAGGCACGATCGCGATCATCTCGCAGAGCGGCGCGATCAACACTAGCATCTCCTCGCGCGGCATGGACATGGGGCTAGGCTTCAGCCATCTGATCGCCTCGGGTAACGAGGCCGATCTAGAGGCGGCGGACTACGTCGAATACCTGTTGGACGATTCGGCCACCGAGGTGTTAGTGCTGTATGTCGAGGGCTTCAAGAGTCCCACACGCTTCTTGCGGGTGGCGCAGGAGGCGCTTCGCCGAGGTAAGCCGATCGTGCTGATGAAGATGGGGCGCACGCCGTATAGCCAGCAAGTGGCGCTATCGCACACAGGGTCGATGACAGGCTCCTACGATGTGATCGTCGGGGCGCTACGCCAGTGCGGTGTGATCGTGGTCGAAACCATGGACGCGCTGTGCGGCGTGGCGTCGGTGCTGGCCTGCGGCAAACGCCCGCAGGGCGGAGCCATGGCAGTAACATCGCTGTCAGGCGGCATGGCAGGCATCATCGTCGACGTTTGCCAGGAGCAGGGGGTACTCCTGGCGACGTTCGCGCCCGACACCGTTGCCGCCATCTCGGCCCAGCTCCCGGGCGTGGCCAATCTCGACAACCCGCTGGACGTGACCGGGCAAGTGGTCAATGAGCCCGAGTGCTGGACCGCGTGTATCGATGCCTTGGCGAAAGACCCGGGCGTGGACGTGCTGCTCAGCGTCTTCTCGATCAACGCGAATCAGATCGAGCGTCGTTTCGCGCAGGACATGATTGCGCTGAGTCGGCGCAGCGCCGTTTTGCCGGTGCAGATATGGACATCAGGCATCCCGCCCCAGTGTGGGTTCGAGGTGTTGCGCGATGCCGGGATGATTGTGCATTTCAGGATCGACGACGCGATCCGCGCGATCGCAGCCTGGCGCCACTACTGGACGACACGCGATGCACGTATCGCGGCGATAAATGCGCAGGAGGCGCGCGGCCTGATCGCCGGCAGCGGAAAGCCCTGGACGAATGGCTGGGCCTTGCTTGAGGAAGCAGGCATTCCTGTCGCCCGCCATGCGCTGGTGCGCAGCCGCGATGGTGTGGTCCCTGCGCTGGCCGGTATGCGGTTGCCGGTCGCCTTGAAGATCGAGTCCGAGGGCATCAGCCACAAGACCGAGCTGAACGCGCTGCGGCTTAACCTGCACAGCGAGTTGCAAGCCCTGCAGGCCTACGACGAGATCGTAGCTATCGCGGAACGTCACCTGCGAAATGGCGTGGAAACGCCGGTTCTGGTGCAGGAAATGGTGACAGGAAAACGGGAACTTATCCTGGGACTGAAGCACGAGCCGGGCGTGGGACTCGCCGTGGTGGTCGGCATGGGCGGCATCTTCTCCGAAGTGCTGCGCGACATCGCGATCCGCGTGGCGCCGGTCACGCCGCTTGACGCTGCCGAGATGCTTGACGAACTGCGCTCGCGTGCATTGCTGGACGCAACGCGCGGTCTGGGCGCCGTGCCGCGCGTGTTGCTCGTCGACCTCCTGGTGAAACTGTCCGACTTGGCAGTTCGCCAAACGGGATACATCATGGAGCTGGACATCAATCCGCTAATCGTGCGAGACGATGGGCAAGGAGTGGCGGCAATCGACGTTCTGGTGAGGCGAGCCTAGTTTCGCCGCTCTGACCTGGACGGCTTGCTATTGAGTTGCAGTATTTACCGATCTAGTAGTTCGTTCCATTAAAGTAGATGCATATTAAGTGACTCCCAGATCGAACTTGGTCAAGCGAAACACCACCGGCGACGCATTGATCTCTGCAATCCCCTTGAGGATGCGCTGCTTTAGATCGTCTTTGGATGTCACCCGGATGTGCCTGAGAATCGTCAATATCTGCATCGGTTACCCGTCAGTTTTATTGAAAATATATTAGAACTCGTACTCCGTTTGCACTCTCAGGGTGGTATTTGGTGTAGCGTTGGTCGTGCCAACTAAAAGAGCCGCATTCCATTTGATGGCTTCTTTGGTTTCCGTTTTAATCTTGCCAAAAAGTGCAGGACCCACTTTGAATTCCTGTTTGGATGCTGAACTCCAACGATCCCATTGACCAACATTCCCAAAAGCCTGAACTCCCCATTCCAGCTTTTCTGAGTTTCGATACTTGATTTGCATTTGATAGTGCAGTTCAGTATCAAAGGTCTCAATAGCGCGAACGTGTTTTTGGATGAGTATATTAAAGTTGCCTTGTATCTTTCCCCACTCGGCTTGAAATATGGGTCCGTAGGTTATTTCGTAGCCTTCGCTTCGATCTTTAGGGCGTTCAATTTCAAGCAAAAATCCAACGTCCACAGGATACTTGCCAGTTTCGGTAAGTTGAAATCGGTTTTCCCATTCCCAGGCGTCAAAGCTCTGAGATTTACCCGGCGGCTTTGCATACTTGGCATAGAACTCAGTAAACCACCACGTCTTGGGCGTGAAGCCATATCCAATGGATGTTGCCGACTCGCTAGTACCGTCACGATTTCGTTGGGATCCACTTTTAAAGTCAATTTCCCTTTCTCCGTACTCGACGGTTGGAGTTCTGATGTAATCGTTGGGGCCAGCAATAGCGCTAACACTTGCAAACAGGCAAATCGATCCCATAACAACTGTTGCCAATTTCATTTTCAACATGACAATCCTTTTGTTAAATCTTTGAGGCCAAAGCGATTCGGCGTTGCGAAATAAGCAACTTCATTTGCCTTGCTGCCGTCCAGATGAGCAAGGTTGTTCCCAAGTAAAAGAGCACTTGCAGTTGGGTTGGACTGGCATCAAATCCGAGCACTCCGTGCAACACCATGCCGATCGGAGAGTCATTGGGTAGCAGTCCAGAAATGTCCCAAGCCTGTTTTTCAAGCAGAGATATCCAGTCTGCCTGGTTAGCCGTTTTTGCAAGTTGACTTGCCAAGCTGCCAGCCAGCATCAATATCAAAATATTGGTTACTGCAAATAGACGTTGAGGCTTTACCTGACCGAGCCCTGCGTAAATTAGCCAACCAGCAAAGGCACCCATTGCGAGACCAATAGCGACGCTTGAGATGAGTGCACCCTGACTTTCAGCTGAGCCCGTCATCAAGCCAGATACGAAAAGTACAGTCTCTGCGCCTTCGCGCAAAACTGACAAAGCCACAGCAATGGCAAGTGCCCAAAGGGACTGCTTCTCATGCAAGGTAGATGCTCCGATTTGTTTTGCATCCTGAACCATTTGATTGGAATTTGGTGATACCCAAATGCAGTGCCACGCAAGCATGCAAAGTGCAATGCTTAAGATGAATGCCGTAACTGTTGATTTCCATCCAAAGTTGACCCCCTTTTTCCATCGGAAGTTAACCCCACCCATTGCAGTTTAAAGCCCTGCTCAATAGGCTGTGGATAAGTCTAGGTCAGTTGGATTTTCTGGTGACGCTTCTCCTTTATTGGTTGCGGATGTCTTGATGCGAGAGCCGATTTTCGCTGGGGTTGCAACCCCAGCGGCGGTTTTGGATTTGGTGCTTGATTGTTTAAACCGCCAACTCTGATTGCCGGTCTCCACGATATGGCAGTGATGCGTCAATCGGTCCAGCAGCGCCGTCGTCATCTTGGCATCTCCAAACACTTGCGCCCATTCTGCAAAGCCCAAATTGGTCGTGATCACGACACTGGTGCGCTCATAGAGTTTGGACAGCAAGTGAAACAGCAACGCGCCGCCTGCCTGGCTAAACGGCAGGTAGCCCAGCTCGTCGAGGATTACCAGGTCC
>JAYWBS010000153.1:0-34147 GCA_043781295.1 Polaromonas sp. | reverse complement strand
AATTGATGCACTGGTGTTCCGTTAAAAAACCGAACCGCGTCTTTCACAATTTCTGCAAACTCTGCGTTTTTATAAACGTGTTCTGAACGATCAAATTGCGTTACTGACATATATTTATTTGCGTCCGTTGTTCGAAGATTTCATTATCGCGGTGTTCGCTATCGCACTAGCGAGTTGAGTTGTTTGTTTTGATGAACCCATCGCAGTTGGTTCAGCATAATTTTTAAACTATCAAAATACAACATCCACAGCAGCTAGTTCCAGTGAATCCTACCCCCCCCGACATCAAACCGTCACCCAAGCCTGTCAGGATGGACGCATGCCGCCTCCATCCCCCAGCCTTCAAACCAACATCACCACCAACCTCCTGACCCTCGCAGGCACGCAAGACACCACCGCCACATTTGGAGAACAAGAAGAACTCAAAGCAATTTTGCGGGCGGGTGCTGCGCAGTTTGAGATTCAAACGGTGTGTGAGGTGCACACGCGCCGCGCGCCCTTCCCTGTCTTCCCGATTTTCACCGCCAGCATTGGCTCTACTGACCCGCTAGCGCCTGTGGTCGGTTTTTTCGGTGGCATTCATGGGCTGGAGCGGATTGGGACTCAGGTCATCTTGCACTACATGCGGGCGCTGCTGTTTCGTCTGGAATGGGACGAGCTTTTGCATCGCCAGCTTGAAAAGGTTCGCCTGGTTTTTATGCCCATCGTCAACCCGGGCGGTATGTGGGCGCACAAGCGGGCCAACCCGAACGGTGTCGATTTGATGCGCAATGCGCCGCATCGGTCTGAAGGCCGTGTGCCTTTTTTGGCGGGTGGGCAAACCATCAGCCCGCTGCTGCCCTGGTATTGCGGCCGGCCGGGCGCGCCCATGGAAGCTGAAAGCGCGGCGCTGCTCACAGTGGTGCGTGAACAGCTGGCCAGCCGGCCTTTTAGTCTGGCGCTGGACTGCCATTCGGGCTATGGGTTTGAAGACAGCATCTGGTTCCCGTATGCCAAAACCCGGCGCATGATGGCGCACTTGCCTGAAATGTTTGCGCTTAAAACCATGCTGGAACAATCACACCCACACCACAGCTACAGCTTTGAACCGCAAAGCAACCAGTACCTGCTGCACGGTGACTTGTGGGACCACGCTTATGACGAGGCACCGGCTGGCAACGTGTTTTTACCCATGACGCTGGAGCTGGGCTCCTGGCTGTGGATTCGCAAAAACCCGCGCCAATTGTTTTCGCGCCACGGCATTTTTAACCCGATCAAGGCGCACCGCATCAAGCGCGTGCTGCGCCGCCATGCGGACCTGCTGGACTTTTTAACCCGCGCTGCCTTTGCCGCGCCGCGCTGGTTGCCACCACAAGAACGCCGCGCAGAACTACAGCAACTGGCCATGGCCTACTGGCGGCCAAGGCGGGCGCTATGACCAAAGATATAACCTGGATTTTGTTAAGAGGCTTGACGCGTGAAGCGCGGCATTGGGGCAGTTTTGCTTCGCAGTTTGAATCAAAGCTGGGACTGGGCCAAGTCACAGCGCTAGACCTGCCAGGCAATGGCGAATTTCATGCACGAGCATCGCCGCTAACGGTAGAAGGCATGGTCACATTTGCACGCCAGCAGTTGCTGGCCCAAGGCATCAAACCGCCCTACGCCTTGCTGGCCATGTCGCTGGGCGGCATGGTGGCGACCAGCTGGGCGCAGCGCTACCCAGATGAAGTTAGCCGCCTGGTACTGATTAACACCAGCATGCGGCCATTTAGTGGCATCACGCAGCGGCTACGGCCTGCCAACTGGTTGGCGCTGCTGGCGTTGGCCGCACGCTGGGGCGATGCAGACTATGCCGAAAGAAGCATTCACCAGATCACCTGCAACCAGGCGACGCAGCGTGATGCAGACCTGATGGCCTGGCAGCACATACGGCGCAGCGCACCTGTTAGCGGCGCCAACGCCTTGCGCCAACTGATAGCCGCCGCGCGCTTTGCCTGCGCACCGCAAACGCCGCGCTGCCCTGCGCTGGTGTTGTCGTCTAGTGCAGACAGATTGATCAACCCGCTGTGTTCAACCCAGCTGGCTGCTGCCTGGCAGGTGGGGCACCACACCCACCCCTGGGCCGGACATGACCTGCCGCATGACGATGGGCTGTGGGTAAGCGAGCGTGTGGCAGACTGGTGTTTACTATCAAATCAGTAGCTGCTTGCGCCCGAATCTATTGGCCTACAGGCCTAAAACATACCCTAAAACAGCCAAAAACAGCTCAAAAAAGGCTTTTTGAAGCCTGCGTATGGCTAAAGAGGCACCTTCAGGCAAAATTCAGTTGACCGACATGCGTGCTGGTCAAACTCTTATGTCCACGACTTCGACACAAAACTCTTTCACACGTTGGCTAATAGCAGTCAGCTTGATTTTGCTGGCAGCAACCACCGCAAGCGCCGCACCCAGCTTCAAAGACGACATGGCCCAACGCACGCTGGCCTGCACCGCTTGCCACGGCCCGCTTGGCCGCGCTGCGCCAGACGGCTACTACCCGCGCCTGGCTGGCAAGCCTGCAGGCTACCTGTACAACCAGTTGCTTAATTTCCGCGATGGACGGCGGCACTATGGCTTGATGACGCAACTGATAGCCCCGTTGACAGACGCCTATTTGCTAGAGATAGCGCAGTATTTCTCAAAGCTGGATGCGCCCTACCCGGCACCCGCACCCAGCACGGCAACGCCCGTCCTACAGGCACGTGGCAAGCTGCTGGTGATGCAGGGTGATGCGGCCAGACAGGTACCGGCTTGTGTGCAATGCCACGGCAGCACCATGACGGGCGTGGCCCCCAACACGCCCGGCCTCTTGGGCCTGCCGCGTGACTACCTGAACGCGCAACTGGGCGCTTGGAAGGTCGGCAAGCGCCGTGCCCATGCGCCTGACTGCATGCAGGCCGTGGTGGCGCGCCTGAGTGATGAAGAGATCAACGCGGCCAGCAGTTACCTGTCTGCCCTGGCACTGCCTGCCAATACAAAACCCGCCACCAGCACGCCGCCTTTGCCAATGGGGCAAGCAGCCATCAACTGCGGCAGCGCGGCCAAGCCATGAGCAAGCTAACCAAAGTGCTGGCGGGCCTGTGCGGTTTGTTGGCAGTGCTTGCCATCGCAGTGTGGCTACTGAACACGCGCGGCGATACGCTGGTTGACTTGCCCGTAGCCGCCACCAGCACAGCAGAACGTGGCGCATACCTGGCTCAAGTGGGTAACTGCGCAGGCTGTCACACTGCGCGCGGTGGCCAGTCGTATGCGGGTGGCTTGGCCATTGATACGCCTTTCGGCAGCGTGTATGCATCCAACCTGACGCCTGATGCAGCCACGGGCATAGGCAATTGGACGCGTGCAGAGTTTTGGCGTGCCATGCACCATGGCCGGTCTAAAGACGGGCGCTTGCTGTACCCGGCTTTCCCCTACACCAGCTACACACTGGTCACGCGAGATGACTCAGACGCGTTATTTGCATATTTAAAAAGTTTGCCCGCAGTGGCGCAACCCAGCAAGCCGCCCACGCTGCACTTTCCGTACAACTCACAGGCCGCACTCGCGGTGTGGCGCGCGTTGTACTTCAAGCCCGGCAGTTATGAGCTTGACACCCGCCAAAGCGCCGACTGGAACCGGGGCGCGTACCTGACAGAAGGCCTGGGCCATTGCAGCGCCTGCCACGCAGCGCGTAACGCACTGGGCGCTACGGATGGTCTTAACCTGGCAGGTGGTTTGATACCCGCGCAAAACTGGTATGCACCGTCGCTCGTCGCGCCGCAAGAAGCAGGCTTGCAAGACTGGCCCTTGCAAGACATCAAGGCTTTGTTTAAAACAGGCTTGTCTGCACAAGCATCTGTTAACGGCCCGATGGCCGAGGTGATACTTGGCAGCACGCAGCACTGGAACGATGACGACTTAAACGCGATGGCGGTGTATTTGAAAACACTGCCAGCCATACCAGCCACGCAGCAAGCCGCAGTACCTGGCACCACATCAGCACGCGGCAGCAAACTGTATGAACAGCACTGCGCACAATGCCACGGTGATGACGGCAAAGGCGTGCCTAACGCCTACCCCGCACTTAGAGGCAACCGCGCGGTACTGATGCCGCAAACGGCGAATCTGGTGCAAATTGTTTTGAACGGCGGCTACGCACCCGCCACCCAAGGCAATCCGCGCCCTTTCGGCATGCCGCCTTTTGTGCTGGTGCTAAACGACAGCGACATAGCAGCCGTGCTGACACACTTGCGCAGCAGTTGGGGCAACCAGGCAGCGGCGGTGTCAGCGTTTGATGTGAATCGCATCAGGCAGAACGGCGCGCGATAAGACCAACATCGGCCTAATCGTTTTTGACCATGCGGTCACGCTGCGCCAGCGACGGGAACCACTTGAACCACAGCGCCGCCACCAGCAGCGTGCCCACCCCGCCCGCCACCACAGAGCCCACTGGCCCCATCAGCGCGGCCGTGGCGCCTGATTCAAATTCGCCCAGCTGATTCGACGCGCCAATAAACACCGAATTGATGGCGCTCACCCTGCCGCGCATGTCGTTCGGGGTTTCAAGCTGCACCAGCGTTTGGCGCACCACCACGCTGACCATATCGGCCCCGCCAGAAACAGCCAGCGCCGCCAGCGACACCACAAAATGGGTAGACACGCCAAACACCAGCATGCACAGCCCGTACAAGGCCACGGCCGCCAGCATGGTGTGGCCTACCCGCCGCGTCAGTGGCCAGCGCGTCAGCACCACAGCCGTCATCACGGCACCTAGTGCTGATGCTGAACGCAGCAGGCCCAAACCCCAGGGGCCAACATGCAAAATATCTTTGGCAAACATGGGCAGCAACGCAGTCGCACCACCCAGCAGCACGGCAAACAAGTCAAGCGACACGGCACCCAGCAGCGCTTTGTGGTGCCACACAAAATCAGCCCCCGCCAGCAGCGTACGCACCGTCACGGGTTCATGCGGTGCCGGGTCGTGGTCATAGCGCACCAAAAAGATCAACACGCAAGCCGCAACAAACAGCGCGGCGCATGTCGTGTACACAGCAGTCGCGCCCGCCACAAATATCAAGCCGCCCAACGCAGGCCCGGCCACCACTGCTGCCTGGTTGCCGCCCGAGCTGAAAGCCATGGCGCGTGGCAGCATGACGGGTGGCACCAGCATGGGGGTTAAGGCCTGTTGCGCAGGCATTTGAAAAGCCCGCGCCACACCCAGCAGCACCGACAAGCCAAGCAGCAATTCACGTGATGCCCAAGGCGTGTGCGCCCCCGTGCCCCAACCTTGGTTAGCCGCAATCAATACCGCTGCCACCAGCGCCTGCAAGGCAAAGCAGGCAGCGATGATGCGGCCCCGATGCAGCCGGTCTGCCACATGGCCGGCAATTAGCGTCAGCAACAGCGCAGGCAAAAACTGGTACAGCCCAACCAGGCCCAGGTCCCAGGCGCTGGCGGTCAGCTCATACATTTGCCAGCCTATGGCCACCATCAGCATCTGCGAGCCCATGGTGCCCAACAGCCGGGCACTCCACAGGCGAATGTAGCCGCGTAGCTGCGTAAGTTCTTTAAAGGTATGGTTTGACATTGATCATCAAGCTTACCAGCGGCCAAACCCTCACGCATCCAACTGCCAGTTAACATTACCAAAACAACCACGAGGAGTCTTATGCAGCGTATCGTCATCGTTGGCGGCGGCGCAGGTGGCTTGGCACTGGCCACCCAGTTGGGCAAACGCTTGGGTAAAAAGAAGCTGGCTGACATCACGCTGGTTGATGCCGCCCGTACCCATGTCTGGAAGCCCTTGTTGCACCAGTTGGCGGCGGGCAGCTTTGACACCCATGCCGAAGAAATTGAATACCTGGCGCAGGCGCGCTGGAACCACTTCAAGTTTCGCCTGGGCAGCTTGAGCGGCATTGACCGCACGCAAAAAACCGTGCAACTGGCCGCCAGCCATGACGACAGTGGCCGGGAGATCACGCCCGCGCAGTCACTGAGCTACGACACGCTGGTGATTGCCGTCGGTAGCCAGACCAATGACTTTGGCACACCGGGCGCACAAGAGCACACCATCAAGCTGGACAGCCCGCAGGCGGCCAAGCACTTCAACGAACGCCTCATCAACGCCTGCATACGGGCACAGACTGTGCCGCGCGCCGAAGGCAGTGGCCTGCTGACGGTGACGATTGTGGGCGGCGGCGCCACGGGGGTTGAACTGGCCGCCGAGCTGCACGCCGCAGCGCGGGTGTTGGGCAACTATGGCTTTGAAAATATCAACCCTGAAAAAGACCTGCAGATTGTGCTGGTCGAGGCCGGGCCGCGTCTGCTGGCACAGCTGCCCGAGCGTCTGGGCCATGCCGCTGAAAGAGAACTGCGCAAGCTGGCAGTCGATGTGTACACCAACGAAAAAGTGGTTGAAGTGACCGACAGCAGCTTGAAAATGGCCAGCGGCAAGGTGATTCAATCAACGCTGACAGTGTGGGCTGCCGGCGTCAAGGCCGCTGATTTTTTGAGCACACTGGGCGGTGCAAAACCGCTGGAAGTCAACAAGCTGAATCAGTTGATGGTCAATGGCAATCTGCAAACCAGCCGGGACAGCAGCATTTATGCCTTTGGCGACTGCGCCGCCTGCCAGCAACCCGACGGCACCTGGGTACCGCCGCGTGCCCAGTCTGCCTATCAGCAGGCCATGTATCTGGCGCGCGAACTGCCGCTCTTGACAACGGGCAAGCCAGTCAAACCATTTGTGTTTACCGACCAGGGCTCGCTGGTGTCGCTGGCTGAATATTCGTCGGTCGGCTCCCTGATGGGCAGCCTGAGCCAGGGCAGCTTTTTTATTGAAGGCCAGGTTGCCAAGCTGATGTACTGGGCGCTGCACAAGCAGCACCAGCTAGCGCTGGGCGGTATTAAAAAAACCGCGCTCATCACGCTGTCTGAAATGATTGACCGCACACACCGCCCGCGCATCAAGTTGCATTGATAATTATGGTGATAATCTCGTTTTTAAAACCCACAGTTAACTCACAGGAGAACGCCATGGCAAAAGGTCAACAAAACAGCGGCAAGATGGTCAAAAAACCAAAAAAAGACACCTCCCCACCCAAGTCTGTGTCGCCTGACGCAGTGCGCCCCACCGTCGTCACCCAGGTGCCGCTGCGGGGCAAACTGAAGAACAAGTGACCGCGCCTGATCGGCCTGACCCCGATGGGTTGGACGTACGCAGCGACGGGCCGCCCCTAGCAAGTACAGCCCCCTCGGGGGGCAGCGTATTACACGAAGTGAAGAGCGTGGGGGCAACGTCTGATCCACTTCATGGGGTGACACTCGAAGCTATCGTCACCGCCCTGTCAACGCATTACGGCTGGGATGAGCTGGGCCAGCGCATCCCGATACGCTGCTTTCAAAGCGAGCCCAGTGTGGCGTCCAGCCTGAAGTTTTTGCGCAAAACGCCCTGGGCGCGTGACAAGGTGGAAGGGCTGTACCTTTTCATGCTGCGCGAAATCAAACGAAGCGGCCCCACCGTGCATAACTTTCCCCCACCACGCAATCCCGCTTCAAGTGCCTGATGTGGATTCAGGCTTTGAAACAGTTTATGCAGACGCGCATCTGCTGGTCTTCAACAAGCCCTCAGGCCTGCTGTCCGTCCCAGGCAAGGGTGCCGACAAACAGGACTGCCTGAGCACCCGGGTTCAACAGCACTACCCCGATGCCTTGATCGTCCACAGGCTGGACATGGCGACATCCGGTTTGATGCTGATGGCACGCGGGCCAGGTATGCAAACGGCGCTTTCAAAACTGTTTGAAACCCGCACCCTTCATAAACGCTATGTGGCCGTCGTTGATGGCCGCATGACTGTCAGTGAAAGCTGGCAACTGATTGATTTGCCCATTGCCCTCGACTGGCCCAATAGGCCGTTGCGCATCATCCATGCAGATGGCAAACCCAGCCAAACCCGCTGGCGTGCCCTGCACTACGACGAAAACACAAACACCACCCGCGTTAAGCTGGAACCCATCACGGGCCGCTCACACCAGCTACGCGTGCATTTAAAGACGCTGGGCCATCCGATTGTTGGTGATGCGCTGTACGCACCTGTTGATGTTCAAACCAAAGCCACACGTTTGCTGCTTCATGCTTGCAAACTGCAATGCGTACACCCGGCTAGCGGTGAGAAAATGGTTTTTAACAGTGTTCCTCCATTTTGATTTTTAGCAATACTCTGACCACCATGACCCAACATCTTTTCGTCCTCACAGGTGCCTCGCGCGGCATGGGGCTGGCCATGGCGCGCCAGTTGCTCCAGTCGGGTAACACATTGCTGTGCATCTCGCGCAGTACCAATGAAACATTGGCTGTGCAAGCCAAGCAGGCCGGCGTGCCGCTGCTGCAATGGACGCAAGACCTGGCGCTGGGCGCCGCTACCTGCGCGCGGCTGGAGCAATGGTTGCGCGAGCAGACTGGCAGCACATCCAGCAACATATTTGCCAGCGCCACACTCATCAACAACGCCGGGGTGATTCCGCGCATTGGCCCATTGAGTGAGGCTGATGCCGATGACCTGAGCCATGCATTGCGCGTTGGCCTGGAGGCACCGATGCAACTGACAGGCGCATTTTTGCGCGCCACCCAGAGCTGGTCCGGCGTTCGCAAAGTGCTCAATATCTCGTCAGGTCTGGGCAGGCGGGCGATGGCTTCACAAGCAGCTTATTGCGCGGCCAAGGCGGGGATGGATCACTTCACCCGCTGCGTGGCACTGGAAGAGGCGCTTAAAGTCAATGGCGCAAAGCTGTGCTCACTTGCGCCGGGTGTGATTGATACCGGCATGCAAGAGCAACTGCGTACCGCTGACAGCCAAGCGTTTCCTGATCAGTCGAGTTTTTTGAATCTTAAAACCAGCGGTTCTCTGGCATCCCCCGAAGAAGCCGCCGCACGGATACTGGCGTTTTTGACGCGGCCTGATTTTGGCGCGAATGTGGTAGCTGATGTACGTGGCTGACTGACGTTCAAGACAGTCTTGAGACGCTATCCATTGGATTCAGCCAACCAAAAGCCGCTGATAAATCGCGTCCTTGATCTTGAGGCGTTTCTTTTTCAGAACCTCCAGCGCTTCGTCACTGATAACGCCGCCGCGCAGCTCGTATTTTTTAATCGCGTGATTGTCGTCATCGTATTCAGCAAAGAGCTTGCCAAAGTGCGCATCGGTGGCTTGAAGCGAACGCATCTTTTCCAGATGTTCTGGGAATTCATGGGCCAGGTCGTGGTTCAGAAAATCCATGTCCATCCTTTATTTATTCATCTTTATGTTCACGAACAATCAAGACCGGCAAACTGGTATGCGATAAAACCTGAGCCGCCGTACTGCCAAGCACCAGCTTTGCAAGCCCTTTGCGACCGTGCGAGCCCATCACAATCAGGTCGGCATGGGCAACTTCAGCCGCATCCAGAATATTTTTGTAAATCACCTGTCCTTCAATAACGACGCTGGTTGCCGCAACACCGCTGTCTGCAAAAAGCTGTTTTGCCGTTTTGACGGCCAGATTCGCTTCTTGCGTGACAGCGTTCAGGTATTCAACTTGCCCATACCCAGCATCCATCCCCATGCCAGCAAAGGCGTACACGTCGATAACGCTGACCACGGTCACGGCGCTTTTAAACGCCTGCGCCAAGGCAATGGCTTTTTCAATGCACTGATTGGACGCTGCCGAACCATCTACTGGAACCAGAATATGTTTGAACATGAACGATCTCCTTGATGTGTACCAAACATCTATTTGGACCAGTTCAGTGTGCGCCTGTCAAGATCGGTGCGTTATCAGACAACGCGCCGTCATTAGCCTAATTTGATGCGTCAACCATCCCGCGCCACAAGTCCCAGGCGCGCACGACCTGCCCTTCTGTCGTGGCAGCCGCCAGCGCGGCTTCTTCTTCGTTCAGGAAGTTGACCGGGCCAAGCGCCGCAGCTTGGATTTGCAGCTTGGCATTGACTTCTGCATAAATGGCGCGGTACACCGCCACCTCAATCGACGGCCCGGTGGTGGTAGAGCCATGGCCGCGCATCAACACACAGTTGCTTGACCCCAGCGATTGCGCCAGCGCTTTGCCCAGGCCCATGTCGCGAATCAGCATGTCCGTGTTGCCCGCACCCTCACGAATTTCAAAAAGTGCAGAGCCGCTGCCCAGAAAACCACTCATATGAAATATCGGCCTCAGACGTTGCCCTGTTGCACCGAACGGAATCACGCTTTGCGAGTGGCTGTGCACCACCGACATCACGTCAGGCCGGACTTTGTAAATTTCACTGTGAATAAAGCGCTCGAGGTAAGAGCGTTTGTCTGACGGCTCGATTAAATCACCGTTCAGGTCATAGACCAAAATATCCTGCGCAGTAACCAAGCCCGGGGCACGGTTACAAGACAGCAAAAAATGGTCAGGCGACTTGTCATGCCGCACACTGATGTGGCCAAAACCATCAACCACGTTCTGGTTGTAAAGAATGCGGTTGGCCATGGCGAGTTTTTCGACCAGAGCGGTGTCGGGTTTGGCGGGCGTCACGTTGTCTCCTTATTGATTTGGCTGACTAACCATTTAAATAAGTATACGTATAAGTGCGGGCTGTCAACCTTTGTGTTCAGGCTTCAATTTTTACGCCTTTCCAGAAGGCAACGTGGTCCTTGATCTCTGAAGCTTCGGGCTTGGGGTCCGGGTAGTACCAAACGGCATCAACATTCATCTCGCCATTGACAAGTAGCGAGTAATAGCTGGCCTGGCCCTTCCATGCGCACATGGTGTGGTGGTTGCTGAACGTCACATGCTCACGGTTCAGGCTGCTTGCGGGGAAATAGTGGTTGCCTTCGAGCACCACGGTGGTGTCGCTTTGGGCAATGGTTGCGCCGTTCCAGATAGCTTTCATGGGGTTTCCTGAGTGGCTGTTGACACAGTCTCTATCCTACGCTGCAATCAGCCGTCACTTCAGCCGACAGGCGCGCAAATCATCACATCGGATTAGCTACCTAATCGTCATGGTCACCCTTGTCTTTGCCATGGTGCTTTTCTTTTTTGTCTTTCTTTTCCTTGTATTCCTGATACCTGGCACGTTCAAAACTCTCATCACCATCAACCCGCACGAAATACACAGGTTGACCGCAGGCGTTGTATTTTGCGCAGTGCTTGGACCAGTTTTTAGCGTGCCCCGGCGGAACATGCAAATACAAAGGCTGCTGAATCACCACGGGGGCACGATAAATGATGACCGGTTGCGTGTATATCAGGGGTGGCGGAGGTGCTGTGCCGATTTCAATACGGCCATACACCCCGGGTGAAAGCGCACCTGCAACTGTGGCGTTGGCGTAGGGCGTATCCGCTTGCGCGAGCCCACCCAACAAGACGACTGCCAACACCAGACCAGTAAGAACCATGGGTTTGGACAATGTTGTTTTCATAAATTTATTCCAAAAAATATCGTATCTGTATTTGGGCAGGTAGGCCTCTCATCAACCTCAACCGTTTGCAGTCGCCAGGCGCAGGTTTTTACCTTCAACAATGACTTTGGAGCCAACCGGAACAGCGGTGGAAATATCCATGTTGCGCATGGAGCCGTCATCCATGCGCACGCGCACGTCATACACGGTTACTTTCTTCATGTTTTTTTCTACAGCGTTGCCCGCGTAGGCGCCGCCCGCTGCACCCAAAACAGTAGCAACCGTTTTGCCATTGCCATTACCGACTTGATTGCCCAGCAAGCCGCCTAAAACGCCGCCTGCAACCGTACCTATGCCAATCGTGGTGTTACCCACCGCCACGCCATTAACCTGGCCCTGGCGCTCGACTGCCGTAACTGACTGAACCGTGCCGCAATCAGCGCAGACCGCAGCTTTAGCAACCACCGCTGGCGCAGCAGTGATGTGTTTTGCGGGTGTGCCTTGAGCCGACTTGGCCGGACCCGCTGCCAGCTTGTTTGTCTGTGCAGGGGTGGTCACAGCAGCAGGCGTTGCTGCGCTGCCGCCGGGTTGTGCATCAGACCGGTTAACTACCAGTGCAGCGGCCAGCGCCATGACGGTAACGCCCAGCACGGCCACGATGGCTACCAGCGCCTTGCTGTGCCGCAAGCGGTAGGACATGCTGGGTTGATAGGTTGAATACAGCGGAATTTGATTGTTTTGCATGATGAGCTCCTGTGAGTAGAAACTCATTTGTACCAAGCCAACGTGATACGCCGTGTAGGAGAAATGCCAATGTAGTTAGCAGACGTTACCGCGCAGACGCCTGGTCACTGCTTTTACGGGTTCTACACACCGCCCTGCGGATGGGTGGGATCTATCCACAACACCGTGTCAGGCTTTTCGGCTGGTGCTATGTCCAGGTTCACGGCAACTGCCTCACCATCACTGCGGCACAGCACGCATTCAAGCAGCTCAGTCGCGCTGGCGTTGATTTCCTGATGCGGCACATACGGCGGCACATAAATAAAGTCACCCGGCCCTGCCTCGGCCGTGAACTCCAGGTGCTCTCCCCAACGCATGCGGGCGCGACCTTTGACGACGTAAATCACGCTTTCCAAATGGCCATGGTGGTGCGCACCGGTTTTTGCGTCGGCATGGATGGTGACGGTACCTGCCCACAGCTTTTGCGCGCCCATGCGGGCGAAGTTAACCGCTGCCTTGCGGTCCATGCCCGGCGTTTGCGCAGTGTTGCCATCGAGCTGATTGCCCCTCACAACGCGCACGCCATCATGCTTCCAGGCGGGTTCGTGTGAGTGGCCGTGCATGTGACTGTGGTCGTTGCTCATAATTTATTCCTCAAGCGTAGCGCTGGCGTGCCAGCGCCGCACCCAGGCCCAGCGCATGCAGCTTTTTAATCGCAATCTCACGGCTCATCGGTGCCAGGCCGCAATTGGTACACGGTATCAAGCGTGCTTTAGGCACAAACTCCAGCGCCTTGCCAATCGTGTCCGCAATCTGCTCAGGCGTTTCAACCACGTCACTGGCCACGTCAATCACGCCAACCATCACGTCCTTGCCCTCCAGCAGCGCCATCAAATGCGGCGGCACATGGGAGTGGTAGCACTCCAGGCTGACCTGCTGAATGCTGCTTTTGGCAAGTGCGGGCAACACCTCTTCATACTGCCGCCATTGGTCGCCCAAAGTTTTCTTCCAGTCGTCATTGGCCTTGATGCCGTAGCCGTAGCAAATATGTACGGCGGTTGTGCAGGTCAAGCCGCGTGCGGCAACTTCGAGCGCCTTCACACCCCAGTCAGCGGCTTCTTTCATGTAGACGTTAAACGCCGGCTCGTCAAACTGGATGATGTCTACGCCATCGGCTTGCAAGGCCAGCGCTTCCTGGTTCAACAGCTCGGCAAAAGCCATCGCCATTTTTATTTTGTCACCGTAAAACTGGTCAGACACGGTGTCGACAATCGTCATGGGGCCAGGCAGCGTGAACTTGATTTTTTTGGCGGTGTGCGCGCGCAGCAGTTGCGCCTCAGCCGCATGCACGCGGCCTTTTAATTTGAGCGTTGACACCACCTGCGGCACCATCGCGTCGTAGCGGTTGTTGCGTATGCCCATTTTGACTTTGTGATCAAAATCAATGCCTTCGACCTGCTCTAAAAAGCCGTGTACAAAATGCTGGCGCGACTGCTCGCCATCACCAATCACGTCCAGGCCCGCGTCTTCTTGTGCTTTGATCCACAGCAATGTAGCGTCAGCCTTGGCCTGCTTGAGCTCTTCGCCCTCGGCCTTCCACTGCGGCCAGAGTTTGTTGGTTTCTGAAAGCCAGGCGGGCTTGGGCAGGCTGCCTGCGATGGCGGTGTTGAAGAGTTTTGTGGTCATGATGGATTATCTCGTTTGTTGTTAAAGAATTGTCATTGCGGACTTGATCCGCAATCCATGGTGCTACGTGCATCGGACAAGCGGGTTCGGGGACTGGATCCCGGATCTAGTCCGGGATGACAGTCTGCATTATAAAAACTCATGCGCGAGTATTTCATAAGACCGTCGCTGCGCAGCCGGGTCATGCGCCCAAGTAATCACGACAAGCTCATCGACTTCAAGCGACTCAGCCAGCGCTCGCAGCTTGGCGGCCACCTGCGGGCCGCTGCCCACCAACGCATTTGCCCGTAGCTGATTGACCTGCACCTGCTCGGCAGCGCTGTAGGGCCGCGCGGCGACTTCTTCGGGTGATGGCAGCGGGCCGATCGCACCTTTGTTGCGGTCAATCTTCCAGCGCTCCCGGCCTGAAAAGTGATGCCACGCCTCAGCCTCGGTATCAGCGGCCAGCGCCCACACGCACAGCACGGCTTGCGGCGTGGGATGCAGCGCACTGGGGCGGTACAACTGCCGGTACAAATCAAGTGCTTGATGAGCACCCAGCCCGTCAGTGATGAAGTACGCAAACGCATACGGCAAGCCGTAATGCGCAGCCAGTTGCGCGCCGTAGTCAGAGCTGCCCAGCATCCACAGCGTGGGGCTGGTCGGCCCGGTGGGGTTGGCCGTCACGCCATGGCCAGGGTGGCCTTCGGGCAAATCAATGCCTGAGACCCAGGCCTGCAATTCACGCACCTGAATCGGAAAGTCATCACTTGACTGCTGCGGGTTTTGCCGTAGCAGCCGCGCCGTGCGCATGTCAGAACCCGGCGCACGCCCCACGCCCAGGTCAATGCGGCCAGGTGCCAGCGCCTCCAGCACCCTGAACTGCTCGGCCACTTTCAGCGGCGCGTAGTGCGGCAGCATCACACCTGCGCTGCCAATGCGAATGCGGCTGGTGGTGGCGGCAACGGCGGCCATCAGCACTTCGGGTGCCGAGCCAACTATGCTCGGGTGGCTGTGGTGTTCACTGACCCAAAAGCGGTGATAACCCAGCGACTCGGCATGCTGGGCCAGCGCCAGTGTTTGGCGGATGGCTGTGTCTTCAGTCCGGCCCGTGGTGGCGGCGGATTGATCGAGGATGGATAACTTGATGTTCGTAATAGCTGACATGGGTTGACTATAGCCATTGACTTTGAGGCCTGCTGTCTTCACTGCTGGGCTGCGCTCTGTTCCAATACAGGGTTTAGTGTTTACCCAAGAAGATACCTATGGCACTTAAAGCCACCATCTACAAAGCCCAGCTAGCCATTGCCGACATGGACCGCAGCGTGTACGCCGACCACAACGTCATCATTGCCCGGCATCCGTCAGAGGCTGACGAACGCATGATGATTCGCCTGCTGGCGTTCGCCTTGAACGTGCCAAGCGACGACAAAAACGGCAAGCTCGAATTTGCCAAAGACCTGTGGGATGTCGATGAAGCTGCCCTTTGGCACAAAGACTACACCGATCAAATTTTGCACTGGATTGATGTCGGCCAGCCCGACGACAAACGCTTGATGAAAGCCGCTGGCCGGGCCGAACGCGTCACAGCGTACAGCTTTTCAAGCAGCACACCGGTGTGGTGGAAAGGCATAGAAACCAAACTGACCCGCGCCAGCAACCTGGTGGTGTGGCAGATTGAAGCCGCACAAAGTCAGGCGCTGGCCAGGCTGGCCGAACGCAGCATGCAACTACAGGTGACGGTGCAAGACGGCACGGTGTGGATGAGCACAACGACGGATTCGGTGGAGATCACGCCGAAGCGGTTAACAGCTGGCGATTAAATTCAATAGAACTCGCCAACTACCCGGCCGTGGGCTCTCAGCTCTCCTTGATGTACACGGTTTTGGGGTACACATAGCCCTCGACGTGCTGCGGGCCTCCCTTGATGCCATAGCCACTCATGCGGTGGCAGCCGAAGCCGATGCTGGGATCGAGCGCGCCATAGCAATTGACCCAGACCGTGCCAGCCTGAATGCCTTGAGTCATCTTGAGCATCGTGTTGATGTCGCGCGTCCACACAGCGCTGCCCAGGCCATAGTCGGTCTCGTTGGCTATGCGTAGGGCATCGTCAGCGTCGTCAAATGGAATCACCACAACCACTGGGCCGAAAATCTCCTCGCGCGCAATCGTCATCTGGTTGTCCACATCGGAGAACACAGTGGGCTCGACGAAGTACCCATCCGACAGTTCGCCGCCCAGACGCTTGCCGCCCACGGCGAGGGTGGCGCCTTCCCGCGAGCCGATCTCCACGTAGTTTAGGACGCGGTCGAGCTGCTTCTTTGAGATCAGCGGCCCGAGCTGAACATCGGAGTTCATACCGTCGCCAAGACGCAAGGTCTTGCTGAACTGGACCAGGCGATCCACGAACTCGGTATGGATGCTGCGCTGCACCAGCAGGCGGGTGCCGGCGAAGCAGATCTGTCCGCTGTTGTTGAACGCAGCCATGCCGGCGCCCGGTACCGCGGCATCAAGGTCGGCATCGGCAAACACGATGTCAGGTGACTTGCCGCCCAGCTCTAACTGTAGACGTTTCATGTTGCTTGTCGATGCCGCGACAATTTTGCGCGCGGTTTCGGTCGATCCCGTGAACGCGACGCGGTCCACGCCCCGGTGCTGCGCCAGCGCCGAACCGGCCTCGCCCCCGAGTCCAGTCACCACATTGACCACGCCGGCGGGCAGTCCAGCCTCAAGCAGCAGCTCGGCCATGCGCAGCACCGATAGCGATGCCTCCTCGGAGGGCTTGAGGACCAGCGTGCAGCCAGTGGCCAATACCGGTCCCAACACCCACCACTGGCTGATCAGGGGGCCGTTCCAGGGGATGATGCCGCCCACCACACCCACTGGTGCCTTGATGGTGTAAGTGGTGAAGCGCCCGGGCAACGAATTGGCCAGTGTCTGGCCTGCGAGGGTCTGGCACTGCGCCCCGTAGAACATCAGGGCCTGCGACAGCCAGCCCTTTAGACCCTGGGTGCGCGCCAACGGCGCGCCCATGTCCAGCGTCTCCAGATGGGCGAGTTCGTCGAAGTGCTTGTCCACCAGGTCGTGCACGCGCATGAACAGGCGCTGCCGGTCGTAGGGCTTGAAGCGGCTCCACTCGCCCTCGAAGGCCCGGCGGGCGGCCTTGACAGCGCGGTCGATGTCCTCGGCGTCACCACGCGCCAGCTCCGCAATTGGCTGCCCGTTCGCGGGATTGAAGGTGCTGATCGTGGCACCGGATAAGGCAGCTACCCATTGGCCGTCGATCAGGAGCCGCTTGGGCCCGTTCTGGAGGAAGGACGGCAGAGGGCGGGACGTAGCGTTCGTGGCTGACATAGGCGTGGTCTCCGTGAGAGGCGGTGCTGGATGGGTCAGGGCGATGCAGCGTACCTACATCAGGAACACGCCCTTGCCCCCGGACTGCTGGTCGAATTGCTGGTAGGCCTGCTCGGCCTGGTCTAGCTGCCAGCGGTCGGTGAAGAGTCGATCGACATCGATGCTGCGATCGGCGATGAAGCGCGCGCAAGCCGCTTGACCGGACACAGAAAAGGTCCAGGAGCCGATGAGCGTGACCTGGCGCCGGATCAGGTCATTGCTGACATCCAGCGTCACCTCGCCCCCCTCGCCCACGAAGCAGACCTTGCCCCAAGTTCGCACGCAGCGCACGGCGTTCCTGCGCGCGGCCGACGCCCCCGAGGCGTCAATGGCTGCATGTGCGCCAAGACCGTGCGTGAGTTCGCGCACCATGGCCACCACGTCGTCTGAACTGCCTGGGTTGATCGTGATATCGGCGCCGAGCTCCTTCGCGTTGCGCAGCCGGCTGTCGCTGACATCAATCGCAATCACGCGCGCACCCATGTGGTGGGCCAACTGCGTCGCCGACAGGCCCACCGGGCCTTGCCCGAAGATCGCCACCGTTTCGTCGCCTTGCAGCGACAGGCGTTTGAGCGCGCCCCAGGCGGTGCCAGTACCGCAGGCAATGGCCGCACCAGTGGAAAAACTCAGTTCTTCAGGCAGCGGCACCAGCGTACGCGCTGGGCACTTCATGTACCGGGCATGGGCACCGTGGCCGGTGACTCCATAAATCTCCTCCACGCCGGAGTCGCACAACTGCATCCAGCCCGACGAACACTGCGGACAGCCGCCGCAGCCGCGGTAGTGGTGCACCATGACGCGCTGCCCGATGCGGGCCTGCTTCTCGCTCACACCGACACCCACGGCCGCGACGATGCCGCAAGGCTCGTGGCCCGCGATCACCAGCCCACCCCGGCCGCCGAGTCCCAGTGCGGCGCTGGCCACCCCAGGCGCAGGCCGATAGAGCTTGAGGTCGCTGCCGCACATGCCCGAAGCCTTGATCTCCAGCACGACCTCGCCGGGCCCGGGGGTCGGGTCGGGAAACTCGCGCAGTTCGAGCTTACTGTTGCCAGTGAAGACGACACCTTTCATGCTAACTCCTTGGTTGGTTGCAACAGGCTTAGTCGATCTTGGCGCCGGACGCGGCCACCAGGGCCTTGTAACGCTCGAACTCGGTCACGGTGAAGGTCTTGAGCTCAGCCGCCGTCTGCGCCTGGATCTCGGTGCCCGCGCCCGACAGCGACGCCACCAGTTCAGGATTCGTCAACGCCTGACGGAATGCATCGCTCAGTTTGGCGACGCGGTCAGCTGGCATGTTGGCTGGTCCGTAAACCCCAAAGGTCGCTGTCATGGTGGATTTCGGAAAGCCCAGCTCTGGCATCGTCGGCACGTTCGGCAGCCACGGCGGGCGGGTCGGATTGGCGGTGGCCAGCACCCGCATCTTGCCGGATTCGACCAAACCTTTTAACGGCGCATAGGGGTAGAAGATCATCGCAACCGTGCCGGTCATCACGTCGGTCAGCGCTTGCGCTCCGCCTGGATACGGGACATGGGTCATCTGAAAACCCGCTTCGCGCTTGAATATCTCACCGGCCAAGTGTGCTGGGCTGCCGTTGCCGGTTGAGGCGAAGGTGAGTTTGTCCGGCTGCGACTTGCCCAGGGCCACCAGCTCGGCCACAGTCCTTGCCGCAAGCTGCGGGCCTACCACCAACACATGCGGCACACCTGCCAGACCAGCGATCGGGGTAAAGTCGCGGAGCGGATCGTAGGGCGGCTTGGCAAATAGCACCGGACTGATCGCGTGCGTTTGCGAAGTGCCCATGACCAGGGTGTAGCCGTCGGCGGGCGCGCGGGCCACGATCTCGGTGCCAGTCATGGCACCACCACCGGGGCGGTTGTCAATCACGATCGACTGCCCAAGCGTTTTTTGCGCGACTGCGGCTAGCTGGCGCGAGAAGTTGTCGGTTGCTGTGCCAGGGCCATAGGGCACCACCAGGCGGATCGGTCGATCAGGAAAGGCCTGCTGGGCGAGAGCGGCGGATAGCCAGGGCAGACTCAGGACAGCCCCAGTAAATTGACGACGATTGAACATGATTGTCTCCTGTGTTGATTCAGCCTGACCACGCATCGTTTTGAGAAGCCGACCGTGCCGTGTTTACTTGACGCACCATTATTTCTTCTGGAGAATTTGTTCCAAATGCGGAACCGATCAAATTTTGCATTGGATAGACGTGGGCACGACAACGAACTCGGTGGTGATCACGCCGAGGCGGTTAACGACTGAGCTGTAAGGCGCGCACCACCGCACGGGAATTCGAGTATCCGAAACGCAATTGCTTTTTTTTGAAAACCGGCGCAAAATTTTGTGGCCTTCTAAAAAATGTGGCCACTTAAAAAGTGTTCGCATTTACGGGCGATGCACCCATTTTTTACCCACCATTTGGATCAGCGTACCCATGATCGATTCACCAGATACAACGCTGCAAATGCCGCAGCGCAAGTTAGCGCCATCCATTGCCGACTTGCCCGCTCAGCGCGCCGCAACGCCAGCCACCGCAGCGCAGGCGCGGGCACTTTATTTCAATACCGGCAATGCCTTCAACCTCAAGCTGGCCGAGGTGCCTGACCAGAGTTTTACCGATGAGCCAGCGCACGCCTTGAATCCGCAGAGCCCCACCGGCATGATCGCGTGCGACCGATCACGTGACATCGGCACAGCCTATCCGGCTACCACGCCGCTGATTCTGGTGCGCTATGCCAGGATACGAGCCGGTGAGAGCTTGCGCGCAGAGTTTGTGGCCAGCGGCGTAGTGGTTTACGTCATGGTCGGGTCTGGCACCACGGCTTGCGGCGACGAACAGATCAACTGGCAATCGGGCGACGTGTTCGTGCTCCCTGGCAACGTTTCCCATCTGCATAGTTCAGGTGCCGACGATGCCGTGCTGTGGATCGTCACCAACGAGCCGCAGTTGGCTTTTGAACATTTGCGCGGCCCCGCCGAGGGTGATGCGCCGACCGAACTGGTGCATTTCCCGGCGTCGGAGATTGAGCGCCAGGTTGATCTGCTCTACAGCGTAGGTCGCGCCGACGATATTGCCGGATCGGCCTTGATCTTTTCATCAACCAAGCAGCAAGCCATCCGTAATGTCCTACCCACACTGACTGTCGCCATGAACTCGCTGCCGCCAGGCGGCTCGCAACGCGCCCACCGGCACAACTCAGTAGCCGTCAGCCTGGTTATTCAGGGCGAGCAATGCCATTCAACAGTCGATGGCCGTCGCAAGGACTGGCTGCCCTGGGCCACCACGATAACGCCACCGACAGCGTCACATTCCCACTACAACGGTGGCGACCAGCGGGCCAAGTTTCTGATTATTCAGGATGGCGGTATCTATTACTACACCCGTGCGCTTGGATTTGAGTTCACAGATGTTTAGTGGGCCGACCCATCAGCTAAACATCCATAGACTCGTTTGAATCAATAGGGGCACAACATGAATGATCGCAATCAAGGGCTGGATTTTCAGCTGCGGAGCAACATCACCGATGCAGAATGGACTTTGCGCGTGCAACTGGCCGCTGCCTACCGGATGGTTGAGCACTATGGCTGGTCAGAGCAAATATATGCGCATCTGACGGCCCGGGTGCCGGGTTCCAACGATCATTTTCTCATCAATCCTTACGGCCTCAACTACGAGGAAATCACCGCATCCAATCTGGTCAAAATTGATGTGGATGGCAAGGTGATTTTGGGCGGAGAACACGCTGTCAACTATGCGGGTTTTGTCATCCATTCCGCGCTGCACATGGTGCGATCCCAAAACAACCATGTGGCAATGCATACCCATACGCGTGCCGGAATGGCCGTTGCCGCGCTGACAGACGGCTTGCTGCCCATTTCGATGTTCTCCACTGCCTTTCACAAGCGATTGGCTTATCACGATTATGAAGGCGCGGCTTTGCGTCTGGATGAACGCGAACGTATCGTCAAGTCGCTCGGGACGGCGCGCGCGATGATTCTTCGCAATCACGGGCTGCTCGTCGTAGGCCGAACCGTTCCCGAAACATTTCTCCGGCTTTATCGGTTGGAGCGCGCTTGCCAGATTCAGCTTGATGCTGCAGCTGCTGGCAGCCTGAACATCATGCCCGAGCATCTGGCAGCCCAGTCGGCGGCCGATCTCGACAGCTTTCAAGATTCCCATCCGGACGGCGAGGGTGTCGTCGAATTCGAGGCGCTGATGCGCAAGCTAGACCGCATCGACGACAGCTACCGACACTGAGCACTTGTCGTTCTCTCATTCCATTTCCACATCATTCGTGAACGCGAAGGTGAAGCGACGACAGTACAAGCGTACGGCTAGCGAAGCCGACAAAGTGCACGGATGATTTGGAAATGGAATCAGGCGGTTGTTGAATCTGCCGTGGCTGCTTCGGTCTCCTGCAAGGCCCGCCGCCAGTTGACCGCGCTGGCCAATGGTACGGCCACCGTTTCAAAAAGAAGACGCTCGCCTGGCGCACGTCATGATTGAGGCGGCTTTCAGTGCAATCGAATCGTAAAAGCGGACATCGCCTGCACGATTTCTCATGTTTAATCAGGGGATTAACTGGAGTATGGCCCATGGAAATCCTCAGACAACCCGTTCGCGACCGATCCGCCTGGATCGCTGCGGATTTCAGAGATGATCGCAGTTGGCTTTATGAACTGTCCGCCGAAGATCTGAAGGAGCTCGATACGGCGCTGAAGAAGACCCAGGCTGCCGGGTTTGTGCCGCCTCAGTTCAGTGCCAAAGATTTTCCCTTGCCCAAGTTCGAGGCCAAGCTGTCGGGCATGATGAACGAGTTCGAAAGCGGCCGGGGTTTCTTCGTCTTGCGCGGCTTGCCAGTCGCAAACTACAGCCTGGATGACTTGAAAGCCATTTACTGGGGCTTGGGTGTGCACCTGGGCAACCCTGTGCTTCAGAATACAAAAGGGGATCTCATCTCTCACATCGAAGACAAGGGTGACGACTACTCGCAGCGTAAAGTGCGCTTGTACACCACGGCAGCCGCCGCCAATCCGCACAACGACCCGAGCGATGTTGTGGGCTTGCTCTGCGTCAGGACCGCCCCTGCGGGCGGCACCAGCATGGTTGCCAGTGCGACCTCAATTTACAACCGGGTCTTGCGCGATCATCCGCAATACCTGGAGGTGCTGTGCCGCGGTTTCCCACATGACTTGCGCTCTGAAGGAGCGACAGGCGCCTCTGACGAAACAACGCCAGATATTCCAGTTTTCAGCTTCTACGACGGCAAACTCAGCTGCTGCATCAACTCGAAGTCAAGCCGGACAGCCCGCGAGCAACAGGGTCGGCTCCTGACCCCATTCGAGATCGACGCGATCAATTGTGTTGAGGAACTGGCCGTGTCTGCAGAACTGTGCATGACCATGGATTTTCGTCCCGGAGACATCCAGTTCCTGAATAATTACGTGACCATCCACACCCGGACCGCCTTCGAAGACGGCCGGGCACCCAATGAGCGCAGACTGTTGCTGCGCCAGTGGCTGAATCTGCGGCAAGGCCGGCGCCTGGCCCCGGGCTTTGGTGACCGCTTCAACAATGGCAGCCGTGGTGGCGTTCCTGCCCGCACAGCCGAACTGGCAGGAGCAACGCAATGAGCCATACCCCTTCCCGAAAAATACTGGTCCTGGGCGGCGACGGAATCGGCCCTGAAATCATTGCGCAAGCCGAGCGTGTCATGGATTGGCTGGACAAAGCGCGCGGCTCGTCGATCCTGCGCACGCAGGCATTGATCGGAGGCATCGCCATTGACCAGGAGGGTGCGCCCATCTCGGAAGCCACGATGCAACTTGCACATCAAGCTGATGCCATTTTGTTCGGGGCGGTTGGGGGTCCTCAGTGGGAAGGTCTGCCTTTCGACCAGCGTCCTGAACGCGGCATCCTGCGCATCCGCAAGGAACTGGATCTGTTTGGCAACATCCGCGTAACGCGCACCTATGACGCGCTCATCGAGGCGTCAACGCTGCGCCCCGACGTTGTGCGTGGCCTTAACATGATCATTCTTCGCGAAAACGTCGGCGGCATGTACTTTGGCGAGCCTCGGGGCATTCGTGAAGCTGCCGACGGCAGCCTGATTGGCATCAACACGCACCTGTACACCGACGCACAGATTCGCCAGGTGGGGCGGCTCGCATTCGAGCTGGCGCGCTCGCGCCGCTCCAGGGTATGTTCCGTGGACAAAGCCAACGTGATGGAAAGCGGCGAGCTTTGGCGCAGGCGCATGCAAGAGCTGCGCGATACCGAGTATCCAGACGTGGAATTAACGCATATGTATGCCGATAACTGCGCGATGCAGCTGGTGCGACGGCCTTTGCAGTTTGACGTGATCGTGACGGACAACCTGTTCGGGGACATTCTTTCGGACTGCGCCGCGATGCTGGCTGGTTCCCTGGGGATGCTCCCTTCGGCGTCGGTGGGCGGCATCCGGCAGGACGGCAGCAGGCGCGCGCTGTACGAGCCCATACACGGCAGCGCACCTGACATCGCCGGGAAAGGTCTGGCAAATCCGCTGGCCACCATTCTCAGCCTGGCCATGATGTTACGGATGTCTTTTGGACTGGACAAAGAAGCCGATCTCGTCGAGGCGGCTGTCGAATCGGCACTTGACGAGGTGGCGACCGCTGACATTGCGAGACCGGGTATTCGGCGCGTCAGCACCCACGAGATGGGCGACGCGGTACTCGGACGGCTGAATGCACTCGCCGACCATGCCACCCCAAAGGGTACGCCACAGTTAGCGCCGGTCTGACAACGCCATGAACAAGCATCTTCTCAAGGCGCTGTCGCTAGCACTGATCACCATCGCATCTTTTGGGGTGCCAGGACTGGCACGCGCAGACTACCCAGAGCGCAACCTTCGGATCATTGTCCCCATTGCCGCCGGTAGCACGACCGACTATGTCGCGCGCGCGCTGGCCGAGCAGCTACGCATTGGCCTGGGACAAACCATTGTGATTGACAACATTGCGGGTGCTGGCGGCACGATAGGCACAGCGGCAGCGTTTCGCGCTGCGCCGGACGGCTACACCCTGCTCATCGCCTCGTCAGCCCACACGGTGAACCCGGTCATCTATTCCGCGCTGCCCTACAACACAACGGCGGACTTTTCCGGTATCAGCGTGCTGGTGACGCTGCCTAATGTTCTCCTCACGTCGCCTGCCAAGAACATCCCTACTGTCGAGGCCCTGGTTGCGCTGGGCCGCAAACAAACGAAGGATTTGAGCTACGGCTCGGGCGGTGTGGGAAGCGGCGCGCACATGAATGCCGAACTGTTTCGAACTGCCGCAAAAATGGAAGCTGTGCACATTCCCTACAAAGGAACGCCAGAGGTAGTGAATGCGCTGATTGCGGGAGATATCGATTTCGCATTCGTTCCCATCACCACCGCGCTGCCTTTCATCCGTAACGGCAAATTGACGGCACTTGCTGTCGGCTCTGCAAAACGCACGCCCCTGTTGCCCGATGTGCCAACCACCGAAGAAGCGGGTGTTCCAGGATCGGCCCACAATGAATGGATAGGGCTATACACCCGCGCCGGGACGCAGCCAAACATTGTGCGGCGCCTCAACCTTGAAGTGACGAAAGTGCTCAAGAGTCCCGCCATGAATGAGCGCCTGTTGACGGTCGGAGCCACGCCCGCGCCGACCACGCCGGAAGAAACGGACGCCTACGTCAAAGCCGGCATTGCCACCATCACGAAGACGGTAAAGCTTGCGAAGATACCGGTGAACTAAAACGGGCCTGAAGGGCGTGGCCCTTGAGCCTGTCCACGCAAAGCCCGTTGGCGTACGATCAGGCACCGCAAATTTGCGGCCTGAACCCGTATCGCCACACATGATCAAACTCAAGATTCACCAGCTAGAAAGCTTCCTGCAGGTCGCCGAGTCAGGAAGCTTTCGCAAGGCCGCTGAATTGCTGCACCGGTCCCCGTCCGCCGTTGGCGCGCATGTGCAACTTCTTGAAGATCAGCTTGACGTTTCACTGCTTGAGCGTACGACGCGTCGTACGGCCCTCACGCCCGAAGGACGCCTTTTGCTCAAGCGCTGCGAGCAGCTGTTGGCCGGCTTGAACGCGGCGGCGCAGGAGGTGCATGACGAAGCCGTTTTTCGAAAGGCCCGCATATCCATCGGCGTGTCTCCCTCAGTCGCCCGTCACCATCTTTTGCCTATTATTTCCAGACACCAGCAAGAGCACCCCCTAGTCGCGCTGGAGATGCACGAGTCCTTTGCCGAGGGTCTGTACGAACAGCTGTCCGAGCGCGACACGGATTTTGCCATCGGGCCAGGCATTGCAGGGCGCAAAGACTTTCACGTGCGCCCCATCATCAAGGATCCAATCGTGGCGGTGCTGCCTTTGCAATTCCCTGTCCACGCCAGTGGCATAACCTTGCGCGAGATGGCCTCCCATAACCAGATATGCATGCCGCGTGGTACGGCCATACGCCAGGTCATCGAAAGCGCATTCGAGGCAAACAAGCTCCCCTTTCGCAGCAGTTTCGAGGTCATGTACCCGCAAGGCCTGCTGGACCTTGTCGCAGCCGGGATGGGTGTCGGGATGATGCCGCTTTTGAGCCTGCCACCTACGCCGCACACGCTCTTCAAAGTCGCTGCGCTGGCCGACGCCACCATGTATCGGGAAATGTGCCTGATCACCCTCAAAGCCAGAAAGCAATCACCCATGGCAAGAAAGCTCGCGGACCGCATCATTTCTGCGTTGCGCGCCTTGCGGTCGGCAAGTCCCACCACGGCGACTTCCTGATCGCCTTTTGCACGCATCCTGCCGAGGCGCTGCGGTGGCTGGACAATGACAACAGATTGCTATTAAAAAAATAGCTGCTTGCGCCCGAATATATTGGGCTACAGGCACTTTTAGCACCTGAAAATGGCCAATTTCTGGCATTTCAAGGCTTGATCGGATCATCAAGCTCATTTACTTCGGTGCGGCGATTCCAGCAAGATCGGTCAGGCATTGGCGCAAAACCTGATGGCCCATTGAGAACACTTAAAACAGAGTTCGCAAACCCGCGAAAATGCGTCGGCCGGCCGCTGGCTCAAAGAAACGGCCGTTACCATCGTTGACAATCACCGACCCTGCATAATTTTTATTGAGCAGGTTGTCGATGCGGCCAAACAAAACCATTTTGGTCGATCGCATGCGGAATTCATACGCGGCGCGTGCATTGAAAACCGCGTAACCCGGCGCGGCATCGCTGTTGAGGTCATCCACATAGGCTTTGCTCTCAACACGGGTTTCGAGACCCATAGAAAGGGCATCTGAAGGACGGTATTCGATATCGGCAAATAAACTTTGTCGCGGTACGCCCGGCAACTGGTTGCCAGCGCGGATGCTTGCGTTTTGCCCGTTCAGAAACGACTTGTTAAAACGCGCGTTCAGCCATGTATATCCCACCCGCGTATTGATTTTCCCCCACGCCGATTTGGCCGATACTTCGGCGCCCCGGCGCTGCACCTGATCGACGTTTTGAAAAATGGTTCTGCCGTTGTCCACCGTCAATGGCACGATCTCGTTGTTGCTGCGCGCGTCGAACAGCGCCAGGTCAATCGCATGGCGGTCAACACGCGCTTTCATGCCGATTTCTCCTTGCCGGCTTTTCGACGGCTGCAGGGCGAAGTTGGGTCCCGTAGCACCAGCACGGTAGGCAGACTCGGCCAGAGTCGGGGTCTCGAAACCGGTACCCAGATTGGTATAGAAATTCAGTGTTTCAGCGGCATGCCAGACCAGCCCGACCACCGGGCTGGTATTGCGGTACTGCACACGGCCACTGTCGTCCGGGCTGGCAACGGTGATGTAGTGGTCTTCAACGGAAAAGCGCACCCGGCTGCTGCGTACGCCTGCCATGGCGCGCCAGTTCTGCGCGAATGTCCAGTCGATTTGCGCGAACAAGTCCAGGTTGCGGGCGGTGTCGTTTTCGTCGCGCCGCGTGGCACCGCTGACACCGTTGTTGTTGACAAAACCACGCCGGGTTTCGCGCAAGGTATCGGCCTCGACGCCGACGGTCCAGCTCAAGGGCAAGCCATTGGCCAGGGTGTTGTGGGTCCAGTTGAAACCGACGCCGCCATAGTTGCGGTCCAGATCCACCACGCCGCCAGCCGAGTTGGCTGCCACACCAGTCAATGCCAGCGTCTGGTTGACTTGACGCGTGCCCCCATACAGCCGCGCATTCAGGGTGTCGCTGGACGATAGCCGCTGCTCGATCACCACACCGGCCTGCTGCTGGTCGATTTTTTTACGCGTATCAAAAGTTGTCGCCGCCGCAATCGCCTGCCGTGGATTTTGATCGAACGCCGCATGCGTCAGGCCCAGCGGATCCTGTGCCGTCGGCTGACTGAAGATATTCAACACGCCGGTCACCGTCGTGTCTACCGACGGCCGTGCCACCACTTTGGCATTGAGTTGCGTGCGCTCAGCCGCACTGTGGTCGCGAAAACCTTGCGCCCTATAACGCGAAATGTCGATCAAGCCACCGAGTGTTTCAGTACCAGCGCCTGCCGACACACCCAACTGGCTTTGGCCATAGGATCCGGCGCCTACGTTGACCCCGACAAAGGCTGCTGCCGGCGATGTCGGGGGATCATTGGTAAATACCTGCACCACACCTCCTGCGGCGTTGCCATACAACTGGGCGACCGGGCCACGCAACACTTCAATGCGTTTGGCTGAACTCAAACTGGCGGTCGCGGCCTGCCCCTGGCCATCTGGCATGGTGGCCGGGATGCCGTCGATCAGCATCCGCACGCCCCGCACGCCAAACGTCGAACGGGTGCCAAAGCCGCGTACCGATAGCTGTAAGTCCTGCGCGAAATTCTGCCGCTCGCGAATTTGCAGACCGGGCACCGCCGACAGCACCTCGGACAGGTTCACCAGCGGTGATGCGGTTCGAAACGGATCAACCTGCACCGAGTCGATGGCGGCCGCCGCGTCGAAACGAAGCTGCTCTTTACGGCTTGCGCTGATCACCACCTCGTTCAGTGGTTTGGTCTCGATCGGCTGTGCCAGTGCACCCGTCGATGAAATCACACTTGCAGAAAATATCGCAGTCAATCGACCGCCATCAGACATCGCGGCTACCAACGGGCGCAGGGATAAGGAGATGTAATTTTTCATGCTGAGAATGGGTGTTGGATGATTCAAAATGCTCAAATACCTTGGTGCGCCCTGCATCAAGATACAGATACAGATACAGATACAGATACAGATACAGATACAGATACAGATACAGATACAGATACAGATACAGATACAAAAATAATAAAACTTAAGGCAAATATCTCAACAGGAGGATAACCTACCCGCAAGGATTAAACTATACTTGCCGAACGCTTGCCGTGACTTGCGATGGGCAAAACCTTTGGAGACAGACATCATGCACATTCGGAATATTCTGAACGCGGCTATCCTGGCAACACTTGCCGGAGGCGCGTTCGCACAGGCACCGGCAACCCCGGCGGCACCCGCTGCACCGCCATCCTGGAAACAGGGCATGGCGCCCGAGCAAGAAAAATCGACACTCCATCCGTTCGCGGGGCACGTTACTGGCCGCCCTGCAAGTGAACTGCCGATCAACAAGCTGACCGCTCCCCCTGGTTTCAAGGTGGAGGTCTGGGCTGACGGCATTCCCGATGCGCGCTCGCTGGCACTCGGTGCCAACGGCACCGTGTTCGTTGGCAACCGCCTTCAGTCGAACGTCTACGCCGTGGTGGACAAGGGCGGCAAACGTGAAGTCAAAACCATTCTCAAGGGCATGAAATCGCCCAATGGCATTGTGTTTGACAAGGGTACGCTGTATGTGGCAGAGCGCCATCGCATCACCCGTTTTGATGACATTGAGTCCAAGCTCGATAACCCGGGTGAAGGCAAGGTGGTCATCGACACCCTGGACCCAACCAATCAGACTGGCCACTTCTGGAAATACATGACCATGGGGCCGGACGGCAAGCTCTATTTCAACATTGGCTCGCCGCAGAACATCACGATGCCCACCTACAACGAGGCCTCGATTTTGCGGGTCAACGTCAAAACCGGCACCATGGAAAATTACGCCCAGGGCGTGCGCAACAGCGTCGGCATGGCGTTTCATCCGGTGTCCAAGCAGCTCTGGTTTACCGAGCACGGCCGCGACTGGATGGGTACCGATTTGCCGAGTGACGAACTTAACGTGGTCAAAACCAAGGGCCAGCACTTCGGGTTTCCGTTTTGCCACCAGGGTGACGTGCCCGACCCCATCTACGGTGCCGGTCGCTCGTGTGACGAATTCACGCCACCAGCGCTCAAACTGGGGGCCCATATCGCCCCCGTGGGCATGAAGTTTTACACCGGCAACATGTTCCCGAAAGAGTACAAAAACAGCATGCTGATCGCCCAGAAGGGCTCGTGGAACCGCGACCCGAAGCAGGGCTACAACGTGATCCGGGTGACGCTGGATGCCAAAGGCAAGCCCACCAAACATGCGTTCATCGACGGCTTTCTTGAGAATGAACGCGGCGATCCACCAATGTGGGGTCGGCCGACAGATATTTTGCAGATGAAGGACGGCTCTATCCTGTTCTCTGACGATTACAACGGCGTTATTTTCCGGGTCAGCTACGCCAAAAACGCATCATGAGATCAGTCCTCTTCGCGCGGTTGATGACCGCGCGGCGGGGGCGTGAAGCGGCGGCCCTGAAAATGGCCGCCGTTTTTGTTCTTGCCGCCCTCGCATCCAGCGCGCATGCGGGTGTAGAGGAGGGCCGCGTCAAATCGCAGGTGTGTGCCGCCTGCCATGGTGTCGATGGCAATTCGGCCATTCCCACCATTCCCTCGCTGGCCGGCCAGCCGCGCCAGTTCATCACCCAGGCGCTGTTCATGTTTCGGGAAGGCCAACGCAAGAGCGACCAGATGACCCCGTTTGCCACCCAGCTGAGCAATGCCGACCTGAATGACCTGGCGCAGTATTTTTCGGCGCAAAAATTGACACTGCCAACCCGGCAGCCTGAACCAAGTATCGTTGTGCGTGGCCAGGCCGTCACGGAAAAGAACAATTGTGTCGCCTGCCACAAGCCCACACTGGTCGGGCAGCAACACATTCCCCGGCTGGCCGGGCAGCACAAGCCTTATTTGCTGGAGCAACTCAAGGCATTCAAGGCGGCTACACGCGCTGATCTGGATGGCACCATGACCTCGGCCGCGCAGGGCCTTGCAGTTGACGAGCTTGACATGGTCGCGGAGTACCTGGCGACATTCGTCGCACCGTGAAGCGGAAATTCAGCGCGGTCGGTGATCGGACTACACAACAAATTGCTATTAAAAAAGTAGCTGCTTGCGCCCGAATCTATTAGGTTACAGGCACTTTTAGCACCTAAAAATGGCCTTTTTTAGCTATTTTTAGTGCTTTCAAGCTGTTTTTTCAACGGCCTTCGCCGCCTCAGCCTCTTGCAGTGCTCGCCACATGACTTTGCCTGCGCCGCTTTTGGGTAGCGCGTCGACAAACTGCACCACGCGCGGGTACTTGTAGGCGGCCATATTGTCTTTGCACCAGGCAATGATGTCGTCTTCAGTCACTTGCCCTTTGAAGGCGGCGCGCAGCACCACCACCGCCTTGACGGACTCACCCCGATACGCATCCAGCGTTGAAATAATGCAGGCCTCCTGAATCGCCGGATGCTTGAACATCAGCGCCTCCACCTCGGCTGGCCAGACCTTGAAGCCTGAGGCATTGATCATGCGTTTGAGGCGGTCGGTGATGAAGAAGTAGCCTTCTTCATCGACATGGCCCAAATCGCCCGAGCGAAAAAACCGCTTGCCGTCGAGCTCGATGAAGGCGTCCCTGGTTGCATCAGGCCGCTTCCAGTAGCCTTTGAAAATTTGCGGCCCGCTCATGATAATTTCGCCCTGCTCGCCTTGCGGCATTTCTTTCAATGTCGTGGGGTCAATCACCCGCGCATCGCAACCGATGAAGGGCACGCCCAGGCACTGCTGCTTACATCTGTCATGCGGGTTGCTGTGCGACGGCGCGGCGGTTTCTGTCAGGCCGTAGCCCTCCGCGTAGTGCAGGCCGTAGCTGTCTAACAAACGCTGCGCCACCGCTTGCGGCATGGCTGCGCCACCACCGCCGATATACACAAGACTGCTGAGATCAAACTTATTGGACTGCTGCCCCCACGGTTGCTCACTTCGCGCGCCGCCCTGCCCCCCGAGGGGGCCGTCTTTTCCTAGAGGCGGCTCGTCGGAAAAGTTAGGGCTTGCCATCAAGTCAATCACCATGGTCGGGATGTTGGTCCAGTGCGTCACACGCCAGCGCGACATGAGGTGGCCTGCCAGCTCGCGGTCCCAGCGCGGCATGATGACCAGCGTGGTGCCACCGTACATCGACGCATGCATCACCGACACCATGCCGGTGATGTGAAACATCGGTACGACAGACAAAATGACATGTTCAAAATTGCTACCGCCCCACAGCGCTGTGCCCACTGCGTTGTGCATGATGCTGGCATGCGTGTGCATGCAGCCTTTGGGCAAACCGGTGGTGCCGCTGGTGTACGGCAATACGGCCAGGTCTTGCGGGGTTGCGGTGTGTTCGGGTAGGTCGCTTTTGCTTCCAGACAATGCATCGGCCCAGGTCATCACACCAACGCCTTCCATAGCAGGCAACGCATGCTGCGTGCCCAGCCACACTGCCCAAGCCTCAGGCATGGCGGCATCTGGCGCTGACAGATCAAACGCGTCGCTGTAATGGGTGACGATGACATGGCTTAATCGCTCGGCGGGCAGCAGCTGCGCATTGGCCTTGGCAAGCTCGGCAGCCAGGTCGCCGGACGTGATGGCGACTTTGGCATCCGGGTCCAGGATGTAATGCTTTAACTCCTCAGCCCGGTTCATCGGATTAACGGGCACCACCACGGCGTTGGCCCGCAAAATCGCAAAATGCGCGATCACCCACTGCGGGCAGTTCTGCATGTTCAGCACCACCCTGTCGCCCTTTTTAACCCCCATGCGCGCCAGCGTAGCGGCCAGCGCTTCGGCCTGCGCAAGTACATCACGGTAAGTCAAGGTGCGGTCAAAAAAGACCAGCGCAGGCTTGTTCGGAAAGCGCAGCGCATTGATGGCCAGGTTGTGCCACAGCGACGTGGCGGGCGGCGTGATGCTGCGCGGCAGGCGCTTGGGCCAGATGGCGTAGTGACGTTGGTGCGGTGGGAATGAAGAAACGGAAGTAGGCAAGAGCTGCTCCAAAAAAGTTGTTGTAAGCCTACCCGCACTTCGGCTGCGCCGCATCGGGGAAGCTCCTGATAAAACAGCAGCGCCCCAATGACGCGGTGACACCGCTACTGACTATCATTGCAACACTTCAACGCACGCGGCTACACCACATGCAACGCTTTTTAATCACCCCTGTCCTTGCCATTTTGTTGAGCGCTGCAAGCGCCTTTGCCGCCTACCCCGACAAACCGATTCGCGTGGTGATTGGCTTTCCCGCAGGCGGCCCGCTGGACCAGCATGCCCGGCTTTTGACCGACAAACTGCAAGCTGTGCTGGGCCAGCCCATCATCATTGACTACAAGTCAGGCGCGGGCGGTACGGTGGGTGCGCAAGACGTGATGAAAGCCCCCGCCGACGGCTACACGCTGATGCTGGCCAATACCGGTGTGATGGTGATCAACCCGGCGCTGTACAGCAAGTTGCCGTACAACACACTCAAAGACTTCACACCGATTGCCCGTACCGCCATGCAGCCACTGGCGCTGCTGGTCAACCCCAAGGTGCCTGCCAACACGCTCCAGGAATTCATCGCCTACGCCAAGTCAAAACCTGGCCAGGTCAACTACGGCTCTGCCGGCAACGGCGGCATCAGCCACCTGGTGCCCGAGATGTTTAAAAACGCCACGGGCCTGTTCATGGTGCACATTCCCTACCGGGGCGGCGCGCCGGCTTTTGCAGACCTGATGGCTGGCTGGGCAGGTGCAATTCATGGGCGAGTCGAGTCCCCACGCTGCCAATTGCCACAAGCAGGGCAAGGTGCGCGCCCTGGCCGCGACCAGCAAAGAGCGTAATCCGGCGCTGCCGGATGTCCCAACGGTAATCGAGTCAGGCATCAAAGGTTTTGAGGTGGTGGGTTTCTATGGCTTTTTGGCACCCGCCGGGTTGCCCAAAGAGATCACCGCCAAGCTCAGCGATGCTTTCAGGCAAGTGAAGGCCAGCCCGGAGACCAAAACCCGCATGGTTACACAAGGCGCTGACCCTGCGTTTTTAGGCAGCGATGAGTTTGCCCAATTTTTAGCTAGTGAAACTCCGCGCTGGGCGCAGGCTGTCAAAACTTCTGGGGCCAAGCTGGATTGATGGCTTCAGAGTTTTTGGGTCAAGCTGGGTTAGGTGATTATTAACAGCCTGCACCAATTGAAAGGCTGGCTGCCTGGGCATTTTGCGTAGGTTAAGCAGGAGACCGAAGGTCGGGGGACACGTAGCAAAGTGCCCAGATAGCTCGCTAGCCCGCGACAAAAATGACCATTCTTCAATCACATGCTCGAGGCATTCACACGGATGGCAGCGCGCAGCCCGCGAAGGCCAGAACTCATGCAGTTCTTGTTGTCACTGCCTGATCAAGGTGTACTGATCAGCGTAGATTCCCGGTGTGCCCAAATGAAAAGCGCCCCGGCTGCGGCCAGACTGTCAGGCCGTGCGGCTCGCGGCCTACAGCTACTTTGTCTACCGCGCCGCTGTCGGTGTTGAAGCGATAGACCTCGTTGTCGTAGCGCCCACCCAGCCACAAGTATTTGCCGTCTGCACTGGTGTTGCCCATGTCCGGGCTACCACCACCGGGTACCGGCCAGGTCTTGATCACTTTGCGGGTTGCAAAGTCAATAACGCTGACGCTGCCTTTGCCGTTCGGCGTACCGCGTATATTGTTGCTGCCGCGATTCGCC
>JAYWBS010000152.1:0-4465 GCA_043781295.1 Polaromonas sp. | reverse complement strand
TTGCACAACATCAGGGCACCACGCGGCCTACTCTCACTGAATCAGCCATGAAAATCGCTCAAGAAATACGCGCCGGTAACGTCATCATGCACGGCAAGGACCCGATGGTGGTTTTGAAGACCGAGTACAGCCGCGGCGGACGCAATTCTGCTACGGTGCGGATGAAGCTCAAAAGCCTGATAGGCAGCTTTGGCACCGAACAGGTATTCAAGGCCGATGACAAGATTGACCAGGTCATGCTGGACAAAAAAGACTGCACCTATTCCTACTTTGCAGACCCGATGTACATCTGCATGGACGGCGAGTACAACCAGTACGAAGTCGAAGCAGAAAACATGGGCGACTCGCTGAACTACCTGCAAGACGGCATGGAACTTGAAGTCGTGTTTTATGACGGCAAGGCGATTTCTGTTGAGTTGCCAACCAGCGTTAACCGCGAAATCACCTGGACCGAGCCCGCCGTCAAAGGCGACACGTCAGGCAAAGTGCTCAAGCCCGCCAAGATTGCCACCGGTTTTGAAATCGGCGTGCCGATTTTTGTGGCTCAGGGCGACACGGTTGAGATTGACACCCGCACCGGTGAATACCGCAAACGGGTTTAAGCCGTCGGCTTAAATTAAAAAGCTCCCGAGGGAGCTTTTTTTACGCCCGTCTACAGCGCTTGCTTTACTTTTTTTAACTCGGCTCGATCTTCAAATCCCGAAGGCGCTTGGTCATGACTGGTAACTCTTGGGGGCCCTCGCCCTGCAATAAGCGTTGACAGACCCATAGTTGCCGCTCCAAAATGACTTGTCCTTGGGTATCCATCTCTGCGCTACGTCTGTGCCCTTGGTTTTTCGCCCCACAAACATTTGAGGAGAAACGTATCACCCATCCTAAAACTTTCGCCGTGCCAGCAATCGCCTGCGCATTGGCAGGGTCGATTTTTTCGGTTTCCGGATGGGCGGCATGTGCTGACCCCTGGGTTACCAAGGCCGTCAAGCAGGTCACCGGCCGTGATGCCCAAGGCTCGGGCAACAGCGGCCAATGCAACATCAGCCTCTACGGTGGTGGGCATTGGAGCAACTACAACGATCTGGTGGGCAAAGTTACGGTCGCGCTTCGACCTGCGCCGCCGGTGGCAGCGCAGAAACCCCCGGCACCAGTGCTTTCGAACCCGAAAAACGCAATAGGCACAGCGGGCGGGGGCAATATCGTTGCTTCTGGCGGGGGCAATATTGTTGCTTCCGGTGGTGGCAATCTCAAGCAGGGCGCAGCCGGCGGCAAAATCATTTCTACCAATGGTGCTGGCGTCAAGAATGGCAATTAGCCCCATGGCCGGCGGCGCACCATTTGGAGTTCGACCTCGGTGAACAACATCGAGGTCCGTGCTTTTGTGGCACGCGACCTGAGCGCGGCAGAAAATCTAGCCCAAGCGGCTTGGGCCAAATCGGACAAGGGGCTGCTGGAGCAGCTGGACATTGATGGCCCCAACATTACCGTCAGGCTACGCAGTGGCACGGTTTACCACCTACGGCAGGGTCGCTTTCAATGCGTTGTGCACCGCACAGGGTCGGGGCGACGCGTGTTTGTAATCCGCACCGACGACGGGCAAAGGTTTCGCATTCTTGAATTGGAAGGCGCCCTGTCACATGCTGATTGGGATGCAATTGCTAACCATGTTTTCCTGGCACGGGTATCAGACCTTAATCAGATTATTAGCCGGATCGGTCTTTCTGTAGTCTTTGGCATGCTGGCGGCAGCCACTACAGTGGGGATCGTTGTGGACCAGTTCGGATTGTCTGGAGAACAGGGAAAAATCTTTTCCCCACTGTCTCTGTTATTAATGGGAGCCTGGGCAGCTCTTGCCTGGTGCGTGCTTGCGTACCTGCGCCGCCTGCGTTGATCGCAACGGCGGGTGTTTCCTTTCACTGTCTTCGGAGAAACTGACATGTCAAGTTCAAAACAATTACAGCGCTGTGGTGCGCGCATCGGCATGGTCGTGCTGGCGGCGGCATGGCTTGGCGAAAGCGCCGCGCAGCCAGGCGCCAAGCTGCCGCCCTGTACGGTAGGCATGCACGTGGCAACCGTTAGCCCCTTGAACTACGGCGCCAAAATTCTGGCCTTTGATGCCACCAAGGGCACGTACCAAGTCAAGTCTGACGCGGACGGGCTGTTGGACTGGGTGCCCGCTTACAAGCTGCGCTACTCCTGCAAAGGGCTTGAGGCTCCATCTGCCAGCGCTAACTATTTCACCGGAAAATGGACCCTGTTTGTGGGCCCCACAGCCCATAGGGAAGTTATTGACTCCAAAGGTTACCTGGTCGTGGGGCCGGGAGCCCATGTGCCGCCACTACAGATCAATGCCGATGGCACGTATGTGTGGACCGTTGACCGCAAGACCACAGTGCGTGGCAATTGGCGTGCCATGTCTGCCAACGAGCTTCGTGCTGGCACCAAGTTACCCGCAGTCTTGCTGATGAATGCCGAGGGCGGCAAGAACTGGGAAGTCTGGAAGACAGGTGCCAATGCAGGCAATAACCGTGACGCCATCAGTGTAGAGCGCATGGACTTGGGACAGTCCTATCAAGGCACGCGCATTGCCGAATGACATGCCGTTCGGCCCCGAAAGCATGGGCGACACGGTTGAAATTGACACCCGCCCCGGTGCCTTTCGCAAACGCGTTTAAGCTGCCAACACTTCTGCAAAAAGGGCTCTGTCAGAGCCCTTTTTTATTTTCAAAATAACCTTCACAATGCCTGATGGATCAAACACAAGACTTATCAGGCAGCCGACTGGCCCACGCCTGGGCCGAGCTGCAAGCGCACGCCAGGGACGAGGAGCCGCTAGACGCTGACGCCTATCGGCTGGCCTTTGCCGACCCCGAATTTTTGCTGCGGCGTGAGACACGGGGCATTCGCTTTCAGCTTGAAATGCTCAAGCCCGAACTGGGCCAGCACGAGCAAGGCATAGAGAACACGGTGGTGGTGTTTGGCAGTGCCCGCTTTCCCGCGCCAGAGCAAGCCAGGACGGCCATGGCTGCTGCCGAAAAAAATGAGGATGCAGCTGAACTTGCATTGGCGCAGCGGCATATGCGCAACGCCCATTACTATGACCAAGCCCGGTTGTTTGCACGGCTGGTGGCTGCGCACAGCCAGCCATTGCCGCTGGCCAAGCAATTGTTTATTTGCACCGGCGGCGGCCCCGGCATCATGGAAGCAGCTAACCGGGGCGCGCATGAGCTGGGCGCGCCAACGGTAGGGCTGAACATTGTGTTGCCGCATGAGCAGTCAGGCAACCCCTACATCACGCCATCACTGAACTTCAAGTTCCATTACTTTGCGCTACGCAAAATGCACTTCATGATGCGGGCCAAAGCACTGGTGGCCTTCCCCGGTGGGTTTGGCACGCTCGATGAGCTGTTTGAAGTCATCACGCTGGTGCAAACCGGCAAAGCCAAGCCACTGCCGATTGTGCTGTTTGGGTCAAGCTACTGGAAGCGGCTGATCAACTTTGACGTATTGATTGAAGAAGGTGCCATATCGCCCAAAGACTTGAACCTGTTTCACTATGTCGATGAGCCGAAACAAGCCTGGGACATCATCCGCAAGTTTTACGATTTGTAAGTGTTGTTCTTAAGCGCTGTTTATTTGTGAACGCTGGTTTTAAGCATCCACGCTGCACGCGCACCCAACCCCACCACAGCGCCCACGGCCCAAAACACCACTGCCACGCCCGCCACAGCACCGGCTGTACCAAACAGCATGGGCATCAGCACGCTGGATGCGTTAATCGCCATCAACCGCAGGCCCAGCGCCTCACCGTGGCGTGCCTCAGGCGTGATCTGGTGCAGGGTGCTCATGATCATGGGTTGCACCGTACCCAGCGTCAGGCCCAGAAAGACTGAACACACACCCATCGCCAAAGCGCCTTGCATGAAGGGGTAAATACCAAACAGCAGGCAAGTGACCAGCATGGCAGTCGTGATGATTTTGTATTCTTTGATGTGCGACGCCACAAACGGCAAAGCCACCCGTACCGCCGCCGCAGCCAGCGCAAAGGCCCCCAAAATAGAACCGATGCTGGACGCACTGATACCGCGCTCAAAGCCCAGCACCGGCACCACAAAGGTGTGCACGTCCCAGCAGGACGATAAAAACCAGTTCACCAGCATCAGGCGGGCAAATAAGGGCTGGCGCAGCAAGTCCCAGGCTTTGGGCTTGCCAGCGCCTTCTGGCACAACGATAGGCGCCATCTCTGTCGTGCGCTGCACCAGCAACCAGCTGGCCAGTGGCAGCAAAGCCATCAGAAAAAAAGCCGCACGAAAACCCATTGTGCTGCCAGCAACCGGGCCAGCGTAATCAATCAGCAGCCCAGCGCTGAATGGCCCAATAAAGTTTGATGCCGCAGGGCCAATGGCCAGCCAGCTGAACACCTTGCGCAACTGCATGGCACCCCCTGATGGACCGCCCGCCTGGCTGGCAG
>JAYWBS010000151.1:0-4473 GCA_043781295.1 Polaromonas sp. | reverse complement strand
GCTCGCACTGCGCAAAAAGTGCGCTGGTGGTCATCCAGTCGTTGGCACCCGGCTGCGGGCTGCCTTCCAGTCGTGACAGCGTCAGCAAATCATTGACCAGCGTTTGCATGCGTTGGGATTGCTGGGCCATCAGTGCCAGGTAACGCGCGCGATCAGGCTCTTTCAGCGGCAGGGTTTGAAGCGTCTCAATAAATCCCGACAACACCGTCAGCGGCGTGCGGATTTCATGCGAGACATTGGCCACAAAATCGCGCCGCATGGCCTCCGCCAATTCAACTGCCGTGATGTCGCGCGACAGCAGCAGCTTGCGGTCTTTGCCATAGGCATGCACATGGACCGACAGTTTGACAGGCCGGCCCGGCACACTGGCGCTACCGGCAATCACCACATCATGCGAAAAATCGTTTGCTGCCATGTAAGCCGTAAAAGCAGGCGTCCGCACAAGATTGGCAATGTGCTGCAACAGGTCACGACGCGCGTCAAAACCGAAATGTTGTGTGGCGATCTGGTTGCACCACTCAATGCGCCCCTGGGCATCCAGCAGCACCACACCGCTGGGCGATGCCTGCATAGCAGCCAAAAATTCGTCCAGCCGCGCCTGACTTTCCTGAAGCGCGCGGTCCCGATTTTTAAGCAGCCTGCGGGTTCTGTCAGCGGCCTCGCCCCAAACACCCGGAAGGCTCGGTGCCAGGCTGGCTACAACACTCGAGTTTTCATTGCTTTGCTCTACGCGCAGCCACCTCAAGAGGCGGCCCACATAAAAGCTGTCGAGCGCGAGCCATAAAAAAGCTGCCAGCAGCAACCCGGCAACCAAACCATCGCGAGATGCAAGCCAAAAGCCAAAACCGCCACCAGCAAGCAGGCAGGCGGCAAACACCAACCAACGATTGATCATGTTCTGGATTGTGCCGCAGCAGGTGAAGCAACTGTTGTGAGCCGATAGCCCGAACCGCGAACGGTTTCGACCATGGCACCAGCGCTACCCAATGCCTCCCGTAGCCGCTTAACATGCACATCCACCGTGCGTTCTTCAATGAAAACGTGGTCACCCCAGACCTTGTCCAGCAAGGCACTGCGGCTATGAACGCGTTCGGCATGCGTCATGAAGTAGTGCAGCAGTTTGAACTCGGTGGGCCCGAGTTTTAGCTCCTGCATCTGGTACGAAATACGGTGCGTTGCCGCATCCAGTACCAGGCTGCCAACCGTCACGCTGTCATTGACGGACTCTGGCGCGCGCCTGCGCAAGACCGCACGGATGCGGGCCAGCAGTTCCTGGGTTGAAAAAGGCTTGGTGATGTAGTCATCAGCACCGGCATCCAGCCCGGCCACCTTGTCGGGCTCATCTCCGCGCGCCGTCAGCATCAGAATGGGAATGCTCCTGGTACGCGCCTGCTTGCGCCAGTGCCGTGCCAGAGACAAGCCGCTTTGGCCAGGAAGCATCCAGTCGAGCAAAATTGCATCCGGCAACACCGCGTCCAGCTCACGCTGGGCTGTGACACTGTCTTGTGCAACCACCACCTCAAAGCCGCCATGCTGCAAATTGACTGCAATCAACTCGGCAATGGCGGGCTCGTCTTCAACGACCAGTATGCGGGGTCTATTTTTCATTGCTTTTGTTGAACGGCCGATTCGATCTGCGCCATCGGTGTATGCCTGACATCTTCACCCTTGACGATGTAAATGATGAACTCGGCAATATTTTTGGCATGGTCACCAATGCGCTCAATCGCCTTGGCCACGAAAAGTAAATCAAGGCTTGGCGAAATAGTGCGTGGGTCTTCCATCATGTAGGTGATGAGCTTGCGAACAAAGCCATCAAACTCCTGGTCAATCTGGTCATCCTCCTTGAGGATGGACAGCGCAGCAGCGGTGTCGAGTCTCGCAAAAGCATCCAGGGCTTTACGGAGCAATCCACTGGCCAGCTCAGCCGCGATACGGAGATCAGACGAAGGCAATGCCCGCGCAGAACCGCTCTCAATAATCGACTTGACCATGCGAGCTATTTTTTCAGCCTCATCGCCCGCCCGCTCCAGATTCGCGGTGGTTTTTGAAATCGCGATCAGCAAACGCAAGTCGCGCGCCGTGGGCTGGCGCCGCGCAATGATGGACGACAGTTCTCGGTCAATGTCAATTTCCATGGCATTGACACGGGACTCGGCCTCAATGACCTGGTTGGCACTTTCGGCGCTGAACTGTGACAACGCATAGATGGCCATGCGAATTTGCGACTCAACCAGGCCGCCAAGTTCCATCACACGTGATGAGACACCGTTAAGTTCGCTGTCGAACTGGCTGGACAAATGTTTATCAGGCATTTTTTTCTTTCAAATAATTCAAAAAATCATTCCCCAACCTCTTAAAATCATTCAAGTGACAGCTTGGAACCGCTGTCCATCACTGCCAGCAGGGGCCGCATATCTGGCTTTGCCAGTCTGCAGGCGCCGCCCCCTTGAGGGGGACTTCGGCTACACAAAGTGAGCCGAGAGGGGGGAGAGCCTTCCCCTAGCCAAATCGGCCGGTGATGTAGTCTTCGGTCTCTTTGCGTTTGGGTTTGAAGAAAATATCTTCCGTCACGCCAAACTCAACCAGATCACCCAGGTACATATAAGCGGTGTAATCACTACAACGGGCAGCCTGCTGCATGTTGTGGGTCACGATCACCACGGTGTAATCGTTTTTTAGTTCTGTAATCAGCTCTTCAACTTTGGCAGTGGAAATAGGATCAAGCGCAGAGCATGGCTCGTCCAGCAACAGCACTTCAGGCTTGATGGCAATACCGCGCGCAATACACAGGCGCTGCTGCTGACCACCTGACAGGCTTGAGCCGTTCTGGTTCAGCTTGTCTTTGACCTCGGTCCATAACGCCGCCTTGCGCAACGCCCACTCCACCCGCTCATCCATGTCAGACGCGTTCAAACTCTCGAACAGCTTCACACCGAACGCAATGTTGTCGTAAATTGACATCGGGAACGGCGTGGGTTTTTGAAACACCATACCCACCCTGGAGCGAATCAGGGCCACATCTTTTTTGGAGGTGAGCAGATTTTCACCCTCAAACATGATTTCACCTTCTGCACGCTGCTCCGGGTACAACTCGTACATGCGGTTAAAAATGCGCAGCAAGGTTGATTTGCCGCAGCCCGATGGGCCAATGAAGGCAGTTACTTTTTTTTCTGGAATTTCCAGATTGATATTTTTAAGTGCATGAAATTTCCCGTAGTAAAAATCAAGATTCTTGACTGATATTTTTGATTTTTCAGCCCCCTTGGGGCGCACTGCTGTGAGGGGTTCCATCTTTGATTTTCTCTTGTAATGTTGGTGTGTGGCCGACGATTTTTAAAACAACGTCAGAGCTTGCTACGCGTCAAAATACGCGCCAGAATATTCAGGCCAAGTACCGCCATGGTGATCAAAAATACACCAGCCCAAGCAAGCTTTTGCCAGTTCTCATACGGACTCATCGCAAACTTGAAGATCGTCACCGGTAAGCTGGCCATAGGCTCAGACAAACTGGACGTCCAGAACTGGTTGCTCAACGCAGTAAACAACAGCGGCGCCGTCTCACCAGCAACCCGGGCAATCGCCAGCATCACACCAGTCACCACACCGGCCCGCGCTGCCTTGAGCGTGATGCTTAAAATAACTTTCCATTTGGGCGCGCCCAGTGCATAAGCTGCTTCGCGTAAACCAGGCGGTACCAGTTGCAACATGTTTTCAGTGGTACGAATGACCACGGGAATCACAATCAAAGCCAGGGCAACCACGCCAGCCCAGCCTGAAAAAGACTTGAAGCGCGACACCACGACGGCGTACACAAAAAGACCAATCACGATAGACGGTGCTGACAACAAAATATCGTTTACAAAGCGCGTCACCACGGCCAGCCAGCCCTTGGTGTCAAATTCGGCCAGATAGATACCCGCCATCACACCAATCGGTGTACCCACAAATGCGGCCAGCATGACCATCAAAAATGAGCCGTAAATGGCATTGGCCAAACCACCTGCTTCATTTGGCGGAGGTGTCATCTGCGTCAAGGTGGCGAGCGTCAGGCCTTCAATACCCAGCCGTATGGTTTCAAACAATATCCAGAACAACCAGAACAAGCCAAAAGCCATCGCAGCCATCGCCAATGCAATCGCGACCCGATTGACAAACTTGCGCCTGGCGTATTTAGCCTCTCTTGCGTCAACCATCACGGCGCTCATGTTTTCGCTCCTTCGTTCTTTTGCAGTTGCGCAAGCAAAATTTTTGACAGTGCCAGTACGACGAAGGTAATAAAGAACAGTACCAGCCCCAAGTACATCAGCGCGCCCTGGTGCAAGCCTTCTCCGGCTTCTGCAAACTCATTGGCGAGTGCTGACGTGATGCTGTTCGCCGCCTCAAAAAGACTCAGGGAGTTGAGCTGGTTGAAGTTGCCAATCACGAAGGTAATCGCCATGGTTTCACCAATCGCCCGGCCCAAGCCCAGCA
>JAYWBS010000150.1:0-34228 GCA_043781295.1 Polaromonas sp. | reverse complement strand
TCCCGGTCGTCAACCTGGGTAAAAGTAACTTGAAAGTCCAAAAAACCTCGTTTGTAGTCTTTTTTCAGGTACAAATATGCTTCAAGCCCAATAGATTCGGGCGCAAGCAGCTATTTAATTTATAGCATTTATTTTGACAACAACGGTATGCGCCTAAACTCTGGGCATGTCATTTACTACCCTGGGCTTTGCGCCCACGCTGTTGCCTTGCTTTTTGAGTGCCATCAACGACAAAGGCTACACAGCCCCCACCGCCATCCAGCTTGAGGCTATACCGGCCATATTGCAGGGGCGCGATGTTTTGGGCTCTGCACAAACCGGTTCTGGCAAAACAGCCGCATTTGCACTGCCGCTGCTCCAGCAAATCACCGAGCTACCGGCCAGATCAGGTCGCACCACATCCGCATTGATTTTGGTGCCCACGCGCGAGCTTGCGGCGCAGGTGGGCGAAGCCATCGTGGGCTTTGCAAAGTACCTGCCGCAGCGCGTCAAGGTGGCAGTGGTGTTTGGCGGCGTGTCAATTAACCCGCAAATGATGAACCTGCGCGGCGGCGCAGATGTGGTGGTGGCCACGCCAGGGCGTTTGATTGATTTGATAGACCACAACGCCTTGAGCCTGGCTGATGTCAAAACACTGGTGCTTGACGAGGCCGACAAACTGCTGGACATGGGCTTTGCTGACGAGTTGGCGCGCATCCTGGCACTGCTGCCTGCCAAGCGGCAAAACGCATTGTTTTCAGCAACATTCCCCTCCGCCATTGAGGCGCTGGCAGCCAGCATGCTGCAAGACCCGTTGCGCATTGAAGTCAAGCCAGAACCCGAGGGCGAACCCGACATCACACAGCGCGCGATTGAAGTGGACCCTTCGAAACGCACCCAATTGCTGCGCCATTTGATTCAAACTGAAAAGTGGACCCGCGTGCTGGTGTTCGTCGCCACCAAACATGCCGCAGAGATCGTCGCCGACAAGCTGCGCAAAGCTGCTATCCAAGCCGAACCTTTTCACGGCGAACTCAGCCAGGGCAAGCGCACCCAGGTGCTGATGGACTTCAAGGCAAAGGCGGTGCAGGTGGTGGTGGCGACTGATGTGGCCGCGCGCGGGCTGGACATCAAAGCCCTGCCGGTGGTCGTCAACTACGACTTGCCGCGTTCAGCGGTGGACTACACGCACCGCATTGGCCGCACCGGGCGCGCTGGGCAGAGCGGTATGGCTATCAGTTTTGTGAGTGCTTCAACCGCCGCGCATTTCAAACTGATTGAAAAGCGGCATGCCATCAAGCTGGCGCTGGAACAAGTGGCGGGGTTTGAGCCGGTGGAAGTCGCGCCAGTGAATGCGGCTGATCCGCAGGGGATGGGGGGCGTTAAGGGGAAGCGGCCTAGTAAGAAGGATAAGTTGCGGGCTGCTGAAAGCAAGATCGGCTAAATCAACGGTGGGTTCAATGGGTAAGTCTAGTTTTTATACATTGTTTGCGGTTGCACAACCTTTTTCACTATTGCTTTTGCCTTGTGTGAAACGTCAACTATGACTTTTAAAGGAGCATCACCGGGCAGACCAAACAGTCTTGCTTGATCAGCTCGGCAACTCCATACTTCGCCTGGCTTTAGAACGCAGGGTAACGGTTTCCCTAAATGCTCCTTAAATGCTTTGCCACTTTCCCCTACTTCTCCAGACTTAAATCGCTTCTTGGCCATGATAGACATGATGGTTGTTGGCAAAGTGCCCACATTGATAACTTCAACATGTATGTACTCTTTTAACCGTCCGCTCGGGCCGTCACTTGCTCCAGGTATGGCCATGATTTCTCCGTCGTCGTAAAAGACATTGATCTTGGTAGTTACTCGAACCCGTGCTGTATTTCGATGCCATTTAATGACGTCCCAAATCAATACGATGGTCGCTATGATCGCGCCCCACCAAGCAACAATAACGGTGTAGTTCACTATCGCTTCCTTAAAATGGCGAATTCTCGAAACTTCGACAAAACTTCGTAGGTCAAATTGACTTCAAAAACACTTGCAAAAATCTACTTGAATATGCAATCTTCCATTGCGGCATAAACAGCCATGTCGTCAGAAATACATTCTGATAGCGCCAGTTTGAACTTTTCGACGTTAACACTCGTATTAATTCCGCAGAAATTCTTGATTTTTGAAGTCTCGTCTTTGAGATTTTGATCTTCAATATTCGTAACAAACGCGTCATAAGCAGTTTCATCAAAGTTGCACGCATTCGCATTGCAATACTTCTTTAAAACTTCTTTGTCGAAAAGGTAGTTTTCAATTTCCCACCTCTTCAAAACTCTGTGATTTGATGGATTGTTTTTTAGATAAAGGGTTCTTTCATCCTGCGATGTGGCTTTGCCTGAACTGATATCTCTATCTTTTAAAACGAAAATTTGAATGCCTGAAAGTACTTTGGAAAGTACTGCTAAGGCTATTTCGCTTCTTTGATCCAGCTCTGTATTCCCTCCGCTTGAGATGAAGAGAGCTTCGTGATATTTTTCAGAAAAAATGTTGTTAAACACTTGGGCATCGAAACCTCTCTCGCGGCCATTTTTTCCCGGCTCGCCTCTACCCTCGCAGTAGAAAATCTGTTTTGGGCTTACTAGGTGCGCCAAATCGTCAAGGGCAACTGCAAAAATTTCACGCCATTTAGAAACTGTTTTCTTCATTGGTACGAGCGTTCGACTTGCAGATGCCAAATCTGTCACACCACCGAAGTTAATGATTTGACATTTATCCTTCAAAACTTCTTGAAGTGCTCTTAAAAATCCAATACTGTGGGTTGTTAACCAGATTTGGCAATTCGATCCTACAAGACGGTCAATTTCAATCAATAACTTTTTCTGAATAGCTGTGTTTACGTGCAACTCAGGTTCATCAATCATGAATACCGTATCGTCATATTCTTCCATCCGAAGATAGAGATCTAAAATTATGTCAACTACTTCCTTTTCGCCAGATGACAGTACGTTAAATTCAAAAGGGTTAGGGTGGTCAGCTTTTTTGAAATAAAGGGTTCCTTGCGACGCCTCGATGTCGCCCATACTGAATATTTCAATATCTAAACAGTTCTTAAGCGATGAGTTGATATCGCCAATAATTTTTTGCTTTGCGTCAGAGGGCCTGCAATTATTTTCATTTAAGTATTTGTTGTACTTTATATTCAACCGTCTATAGCTCTCTTCCATCTTGTCATCAAGATCAGAGGCACTGGTAGCACCATAGTTATTCTTTTTAATATCCACCATGGCAGCTGAACTTGTGACTTTCAACTGACTGTTGTATCGATAAGGGCTTCTGAAAGAAAATATGGTTTGCTCTTTGCCGAGTGCAAGTCTCTTAGACCTGACTTCTTGAAAACTTCCTTCCACAAAATCGATTACTACATTCGTATGGTCAAAGTTATTGACCTTATTCATCGAATGGTATTCGTGATTTTTAGCCCCCTTATTTCCAAGTGCTCCCCAAGGGTTCGCTTGAAACAACACACCATCAAGAACGCTGCTTTTCCCGCAACCGTTAGGCCCGACCAAGGCAATTATTTTTTTGGGCTGGTCTCCTAAATCAATTGTCAAATCGAAGAACCGCTTGTATCCATTCATTAAACGAATTTTTCTTATCTTCATGTAATTTCCCTAAAAATTTAAAGTCTCAGAACTGCGTAAATTTTTTGATGATATTCGCCTGGTCAAAATGCAAAAAGGCTTCAAAACCGAAGTCCTGAAGCCTTTTAAAGCATCTTCAGCGCGAAGCTGAAGTCTGGGATCCTCTACACAACCCCATGCGATGTGTGATAGCGCAGGCTTGGGCTATCTGCTACGTTGCATTTCTTGCCAATAGTCAAGCTATTGGACTGCGAAACGCGCCTTGCAGCTCATCCCAACCTGCACTACACCCATTCGCAGCGGGTTATGCAGAGCATCCCTGGGTTACGAGGGCTTAGTAGCCGCCGCGTCCACCGCCGCCGCCACCGCCGCCCACCATAACCGCCACCACCTGAACGGTCACCACCACCGCCGCCGAAGCCGCCGGTACGTGGAGGACGTGCCTCCATCGGACGGGTTTCGTTCACGGTGATGGCACGGCCGCCGAGTGACTGGCCGTTCATGCCGGCGATAGCTGCCTGAGCTTCAGCATCACTGCCCATCTCGACAAAACCAAAGCCTTTGGAACGACCCGTATCACGCTTGGCCCTTAAACACGTAGTTGTGATTTAAAAAACCTATATCTCAAAAATTTTAGGGGGAAATCAAGATACTTCTGGCATTTCCGGGGCGTTTTCACTGCCCTTTGCATCTACGGGCCGCGCCGCGCGATGACCAGGCTTGCCGGTGATCGCTACGTAAAACTGGTCTGCGCCGTCTTTGACCAGCGCATCGACCGCAGCCATGACTTCAGCAAAGTGCACAGGCGCGGCAGTTGCATCGCTGGCGCCGACTTTGCAGTCAAAGTCCCAAAAATCTGCACCTTCAGGCAAGGCTTTGGCGCGTTCACGTTTGACGTACTTGCGAATGTCGTGCTTGCTGGCGTCCAGCAGGCGGTCGCGATTTTTGCCTTCGATGTTGAGTGCGTAGGTTTTTTTCAAGCTTTTGCGCCAGCTGCCTGAGCAGCCAAAATAGCATCCAGCTCTTTGCACGATGGTGCACATACGGCTTGCGATTTACCCAGCACCTTGCGCGTGCCCATGAGGGAGCGGGCACGGTGTTTGCCGCACATAAAGCACGACATGGTGGCTGCACCAAACGAGGTGGTCGCAGCAAATGGGGAACCGGATACTTTGGATTTATAGCGCAAACCGTCAGCGAGTACAGCGGTCTTGGCGTCAGCTCTAGCCATGTTTGGTGTCTTCCTAGGGTTGGGTGGTTACGTGGGCGGCGGTGTGAGCTGCTGCCCGGTTAAGGAGGCTGTCAATGCTGCATTGCGCCAGCATTTGCGGCTCTTTTTACTTCCAACAAGCCCATATTTTACCGCTGAAAGGTGTTCGCATGTATTTGCGGACTTTTACAGCCATTTTGAAGTGCCCTAAAAATATTGCTAAAGTCCTTTCAGTTTACAAATTGCGCACTCACGAAAGAACACCTATGGCACGTCTCGTTAAATGCATCAAGCTCGGCGTTGAGGCCGAAGGCCTTGACTTTCCGCCCTACCCTGGCCCGCTGGGCAAGCGCCTGTGGGAAGAGGTCAGCAAACAGGCCTGGGCTGACTGGATGAAGCAGCAAACCATGCTGGTCAATGAAAACCGCCTGAACCTGGCCGACCAGCGTGCCCGCCAGTACCTGGCCCGGCAGATGGAAAACCATTTCTTTGGCAGCGGTGCTGATGCCGTGCAAGGCTACACGCCGCCAGCGGCTTGAGCTTGGGGTTGAGCCCGCTTTGACCCCCGCCTGGGCGGGTGCCAGACAGTGGCGTGTGCTGAATGTTGGCGCTGATAGCAGCGCGCATTTTTTGCGTATCAGGCATGCCTGGCGGGCAGACCCGCAGCGCCCGCGCATGCTGCACTACGTGGTTATCTGCGGGAAAAGTTTTCAAAACAGGTGCGACGATGCCGACCTGAAACCGCTGGCTGAGCAGCTCGATGCGCAGCTTTGGGGGCTGCTGCCGGGCTTTCACCGACTGGTGTTTGAGGACGGCCAGGTGCTGCTAACCGTTTGCGTGGGTGAGCTTCAAACGCTGCTCAAGCAACAGCAGTTTGAGGCGGACTCGGTGTTATTAAACACGCCTTCATTGGCCAGCGCTGATACGCTTTACACCGTCAAAGCCATCGCCCGGCTGTGCAGGCGCGGCAGTACTTTTGTCGCTACACATAGCGATGCAACTTTACAGGCGGCGTTAAGACAATGCGGGTTTGAAATCAACGCATCAGACACCTTGCAAGCCGTCTACAACCCCGCCTGGCAACCGAAAAAATCACGGGTTCATACGCAACCCACCACCTGCGTTGTCATAGGCGCTGGCCTGGCGGGTGCGGCGGTGGCCAACAGCCTGGCGCGGCGCGGCTGGGCCGTCACGGTGCTGGATGCCGCCAGCCAGCCAGCCAGCGGTGCGTCCAGCCTGCCAGCGGGGCTGCTGGTGCCCCACACCTCGCCTGACGACAGCCCGTTGTCGCGCTTGAGTCGCGCTGGCGTGCGCATCACTTTGCAGCAAGCGCGCGCCGTTTTGAAGCATGGTAGCGATTGGGGCCACACGGGGGTGTTGCAGCGCGACCTGGAGGGTGATTCACTGAATCTACCGCCTGCATGGGCTGTGGATCCACCACAAGCCGCCAGCGACTGGTGCTACACCGCATCGCCCAAAACACTGGCTGCAGCAGGCTTGCCGCCCGACAGCACTGCCCTGTGGCACGCGCAAGCAGGCTGGGTCAAGCCCGCTGCGCTCGTCAGGGCCTGGCTGGCAGCGCCGGGTATTGCGTGGCGTGGTGGTGCACGGGTGGCGCAATTAAGGCCAACGAATGGATTGGGCGGCGGCTGGCAGGTGCTTGACGCAGCAGATAAGGTACTGGCCAGAGCCGATTTGGTCGTTCTGGCAGCAGGCCACGCCAGCCAGTCGCTTGCAGCAGCGGCAGGCGCAGTACCGCCCGATTTGCGAGCTATTCGCGGCCAGGTCACGTTTGGCTTGCAAAAAGATTCGGATTACTTACTGCCCGCGAAGCTGCCTATTTTTCCCATCAACGGCAACGGCGGCTTGATACCCACCATCACCACACCTGACGGCCCGATGTGGCTGATGGGCGCCAGTTATGAACGTGATGCAAAACAGCCAACGCTCAAACAACAAGACCACGCAGACAACCTGGCCCGCCTGCAAACCCTGCTTCCGCAAGCCGCTGATGCCCTCACCGACCAATTTAGAGGCGAACACGCGCGAGGCTGGGCAGGCATACGCTGCGCTACGCCCAATCGACTGCCTTTGGTGATGCCGCTGCAAACACCTGATTCAGCAGGCCAAGTCTGGCTATGCACAGGCATGGGTTCACGCGGCCTAAGCTTTGCTGCCCTGTGCGCAGAGTTGCTGGCGGCTCTTCTGCACGCAGAGCCGCTGCCAGTCGAACGGCGGCTGGCCCAGTCGCTCTTGGCTGCAAAACCAACGCTACAAAAATAATAGCTGCTTGCGCCCGAATTTATTGGGCTACAGCCATATTTTTCTCCTAAAAAAGGCTTTTTCAGGCCTTTTTTTAGCTGATTTCGTCTTATTTCATCGCCTCAGCAGGTCGGCGCGCCTTGACATAGGCATCGCTTGGCAAATACGCCTTGCCGTCGGCATAACGCCACTGCACCATGGTGCCCTTGTTGCCACGCACATCCAGCTTGCCGACATAAGCGCCCATGGTGGACTGCTGGTCAATGGCGCGGAACTCGGCCGGGCCGAACGGGGTAGAAAACTTCAGGCCGCGCAGCGCGGTGACCAGCTTTTCATTGTCAACCGAGTTGGCTTTTTTAATCGCCGCAAAAATCGCCTGCATGGTGGCATAGCCCACAACCGAGCCAACCTTTGGGTACTCGTTAAAGCGGCGGTAGTAGTTGGCGGCAAAGCTGGCATGCTCGCGCGAATCAATCTGGTCCCAGGGGTAGCCCGTCACGATCCAGCCCTTGGGCGTTTCGTCTTTCAGCACATCCAGGTATTCAGGCTCACCAGACAGCAGCGACACCACAGGCGTTTTAGGGAAGATGCTGCGCTGATTGCCTTCACGCACCAGCTTGGCCAGGTCAGCGCCGAAGGTCACGTTGAAAATCGCGTCGGGCTTGGCCTGCATGGTCGCTTGCAGGGTGGTGCCAGCTTCGAGCTTGCCCAGTGCCGGCCACTGCTCGCTGACAAATTCCACGTCCGGGCGCTTGGCCTTGAGCAGCTCTTTGAAGCTGGCGACAGCGCTTTGGCCATATTCGTAGTTGGGCGCAATCGTGGCCCAGCGCTTAGCGGGCATTTTGGCGGCTTCTTCTACCAGCATGGCCGCTTGCATGTAGGTGCTGGGGCGCAGGCGGAAGGTGTAGCGGTTGCCTTTGTCCCAGACGATGGCATCAGCCAACGGCTCGCTGGCGATGAAGACGCGCTTGTTTTTCTGCGCATGGTCGGCCAGGGCCAAACCGATGTTTGATAAAAAGCCGCCTGCCAGCACATCGACTTTTTCTTTTGACGTGAGTTCAATCGCGTGGCGCAGCGCTTCTTCAGGCTTGCCTGCGTCGTCACGGGCAATCACCTCAACCTTGCGGCCCAGCAAGCCACCGGCCACGTTGATTTCTTCAACCGCCAGCTGCCAGCCATTGCGGTAGGGCAGCGTGAACTGCGGAATGGTCGAATAGCTGTTGATTTCGCCAATTTTGATGGGCGCTTTGTCTGCGCTGTGGGCCATCGCGGCGCAGGCAGACAGGGCGGCGACCAAGAGCGTACGTTTTGTCAATGTCACGGTTTTTCTCCAAAAGTAATCGGTTCAACGCAACAGCAACCAACCGGTTGCCATGCTGCGGAAGTGGGGCACTGTACCAGCCTGCCAGTCAATTGGCGCGGGTACTACGTATACACATTAAATACAGTTTATGGGCAGACGCCCCCAAAACCCGGCAAACCCGCATAAACACTGGGCAATAAGCTTATTCGCATAAGAGAACAACAAATTTGTCGTTTGTTTTTATATGCTGCGCACTTACATTGCATGGCTATGCATGAATTCGCTTTTATATTTGCTGGTTTTATTGTTGGCCTCGTTGTGGGCCTGACGGGCGTTGGCGGCGGCTCGCTGATGACGCCGCTGCTGATTTTTGTTTTTGGCATCAAGCCGCACCTGGCCATTGGCACTGACTTGCTGTTTGCGGCGTTTACCAAGCTGGGCGGCACCGTCAGCCTGGCGCGCAAGCGGGTGATTGACTGGCGCATCGTGGGTCAGGTGGCTTTGGGCAGTATTCCGGCCACGCTGGTCACGCTTTATGTGCTTAAAACCGTTGGCTCGGCCAACCCGGCCACACAAACCGTGATGACCACCACACTGGGCCTGGCCCTGTTGCTGACGGCCGCAGCCACGCTGTACAAAGCCATTCGCGGCAAGGCCGTGCCTACCCACATTGCACCCGAACTGCTAGGGCAAGCCACACAGGCGCGCCATTGGGCGCTGCCCGTGCTGTTTGGCGCGGTCATTGGCACGCTGGTCACCATCACGTCAGTTGGCGCAGGTGCCATTGGCGTGATTGTGCTGATGCTGCTTTACCCCGCCCTGCCCCTGCCGCGCATCGTGGCCGCTGATATTGCCCACGCGGTACCGCTAACGCTGGTGGCTGGCCTGGGCCATGCGTCTATCGGCTCCGTGGATTGGTCACTTTTGGTTAAACTGCTAGCCGGGTCACTGCCAGGTATCTGGCTGGGAACTTATTTGATGCACAAGACCCCAGACCGCGTGATTCGCTCACTTTTGTCTGTACTGCTGGCCTATGCCGGTCTCAAACTTATCGCTATTTAATCTGACCATGTACCAATACACCGACTTCGACCGCCAATTTGTACAAGCACGCGCCAACCAGTACCGCGACCAGCTCACCCGCTGGCAAGCCGGGCAACTGCCTGAAGACGAGTTTCGCCCGCTGCGTCTGCAAAACGGCTGGTATGTGCAGCGCTACGCCCCCATGCTGCGGGTGGCTGTGCCCTATGGCGAGCTGAACACCGCGCAACTGCGTGTGCTGGCCAAAATTGCGCGTGACTATGACCAGCCGAATGCGGCGTTGTTCAATGACGCGCAAGCCGCGCAAGACAAGCTGGGCGATATACCTTTGCCTCATGGCAAATCAGTGAAGACGAATTTAACCAAGGGCTACGGCCACTTCACCACCCGCCAAAACGTGCAGTACAACTGGATTCCTTTGGACAAATCAGCCGACGTGATGGACCTGCTGGCCAGCGTCAACATGCACGGCATTCAAACCAGCGGCAACTGCATCCGCAACATCACCAGCGACGAACGTGCAGGCATTGCGGCTGATGAGCTGGCTGACCCGCGCCCGTTTGCAGAAATCATGCGTCAGTGGAGCACGCTGCACCCCGAGTTTGCGTTCTTGCCACGTAAATTCAAGATTGCCATTACCGGCGCACTGGAAGACCGCGCTGCCACCGCCTGGCATGACGTGGGCCTGCACATGGTCAAAAGCAGCGACGGCCTGCTCGGCTTTAAAGTGCTGGTTGGCGGCGGTATGGGCCGCACGCCCATCGTCGCCTCTACGATTCGTGAGTTTTTGCCATGGCACCAGATTTTGAATTACCTGGAAGCCATCGTTCGCGCCTACAACCGCTTTGGCCGTCGCGACAATATTTACAAGGCACGCATCAAGATTTTGGTCAAGGCTGAAGGCCAGTCCTTCTTTGACCAGGTCGAGGCCGAGTACAAAGACATCGTCGAGATCGACGGCGCGCCACACACCATCACCCAGGCCGAGCTGGACCGCGTATCGGCTTTCTTCGTCGCTCCAGATTTAACCTGCAACCGCAGCGATGCCGAGGCAAAAATCGCCAACATCTTGCGCGCCGCCGCTGAGGACGACGTCGAGTTTGGCCGCTGGTTGCAGCAAAACGTCGCCCCGCATAAAAATCCGGATTTGCGCATCGTCACGCTGTCGTTCAAGCGCCTGGGCCAGGCCCCCGGCGACGCAACGGCTGACCAGCTGGACGTGGCTGCTGATTTGGCTGACCAATTCAGCGCGGGTGAAGTGCGCGTGACGCACGACCAAAACCTGGTGCTGCCCTGGGTGCGTTGCGACCAGTTGCCCGAGCTGTGGAAGGCCGCGCGCAAAGCCGGTTTTGCACGCCCCAACATCCGCTTGCTGACCGACATGATTGCCTGCCCCGGCGGCGATTTTTGCAGCCTGGCCAATGCACGTTCACTGCCATTAGCCGAAGCTATCACGCGCCGCTATCAGGATTTGGATGAGCTGCATGACCTGGGCGAGATTGACCTGCACATCAGCGGCTGCATCAATTCATGCGGCCACCACCACAGTGGCCATATCGGCATCTTGGGTGTCGATAAAGACGGCAAAGAGTGGTACCAAATCACGCTGGGCGGCTCTGATGGCTCCAAGCTGTCTGGCACGCCTGCGCTGGGCAAAGTCGTTGGCCCGTCGTTTTCAGCGGCCGAGGTGCCAGATGTGATTGAGGCGGTGCTCGATGTCTACCGTGACCAGCGTCTGGCCAATCAATCAGAAACTTTCATTGCCGCCCTGCGCCGTTTGGGTGCGGAGCCTTTCAAGCTAGCAGCCAATGCGGCTCGCCATCCGGCACAACAAGAAGAGACAGCGTGATGACTATGAAATTGATAGCTGCTCGCGCCCGAATTCAGGGCATTACAGGCCAAAAAGATACTCAAAAAAGCATCAAAATCGCCAATTCTGACGATCCACGCGATGTTTCGCTGACCGGCGTTGAGCGCATTGAGCTGGACTTCCCCAAGTTCACCGATGGCCGCGCTTTCAGCCAGGCGTTTTTGCTCAGCCGCCGCCTGGGGTTTAAAGGCGAGATAGTGGCCACAGGCGATGTGCTGATTGACCAGCTCGCGCAAATGCAGCGCAGCGGCTTTACCACCGCCGTGCTGCGCGATGACCAGCCGCTTGACGTGGCCGAGCGTGTGCTGGCAGCCTACCCCGGCTTTGATGTGGGTGCGTATCAGGGCGATGCGGTGCATGTCAGCCCGCATTTTGTGGAAGCCTGAGATGACCATGGACCTCACACACAACTTCACACAGATTAACGCAGAGTTGGGCCGCAATGCACAAGGCCTGGTGGACTGGGCTGTGGGATTGAGGCAGCCGGCCATCATCACCACCAATTTCAGGCCTTTTGAGGCCGTCATCCTGCACATGGTGACGCGCGCCAACCCCAAGGTTCCGGTGGTCTGGATGGACAACGGCTATAACACCGAAGCCACCTACCGCTTCGCCGACGAAGTGACAAAACTTCTCAAACTGGACCTGCACATCTACCTGCTGCGCCGCTCGCGTGCGCACCGTGAGGCGGTCGAGGGTAGCACCCCGGCGCTCGACGACCCGCGTCATGCTGCCTTCACTGCAGAGGTCAAGCTTGAGCCCTTTACCAGAGCCCTGCGCGAGACCGCGCCCAAGGTCTGGTTCACTGCCCTGCGCGCCACCGACACTGCGGTGCGCGCCCAGATGGAGCCCGTCAGCGTCAACCCCGACGGTCTGATCAAGGTTGCGCCCCTGCTGCACTGGTCGTCAAAAGACCTCTACCAGTACTGCGAGATTCACGGCCTGCCCAACAACTTCGACTACGTGGATCCCACCAAGGGTGAGGAAAACCGCGAATGCGGCCTGCATGTCGCCCACTGATTGAGTGTCGATCCGAATTTTTGCCCATAAGAAAAGCCCCACATGAACGCCAGAGCAGACCACACGCTTGAACCCACCGTTTTAAGCAACGCCCACCTCGACGCACTTGAAGAAGAAGCCATCTTCATCCTGCGTGAAGTTGCCGCCAGTTTTGAGCGCCCGACGCTGCTGTTTTCAGGCGGCAAAGACTCATTGGTGCTACTCAAATGCGCTGAAAAAGCCTTCGTTGATTCAGAACGCGGTGGCCACATTCCCTACCCGCTTTTGATGATTGACACCGGCCACAACTTCCATGAGGTGACCGACTTTCGCGATTACCGCGCCAAACAGCTCGGTGCCAACCTGATTGTGCGCAGTGTTGAAGATTCGATGGCGCGCGGCACGGTGCGGCTGGCGCACCCCGGCGAGTCGCGCAACGTGCACCAATCGGTCACGTTGCTGGAGGCGATTGACGAGTTTCGCTTTGACGCGCTGATAGGCGGCGCACGGCGTGATGAAGAAAAAGCCCGCGCCAAAGAGCGCATTTTTTCGCACCGCGATGCCTTTGGCCAATGGCAACCCAAGGCCCAACGCCCCGAACTGTGGACACTGTTCAACACCCGCATCCAGCCCGGTGAACACTTTCGCGTGTTCCCGATCAGCAACTGGACAGAGCTGGATGTGTGGCAATACATTGACCGTGAAAACATTGAGCTGCCATCGCTGTACTATGCGCACCAGAGGCGCGTCGTTGAACGCAAAGGGCTGTTGGTACCGGTGACTGAATTGACGCCACTCAAAGAAGGCGAAGTAGCCGTTGAAAAAACCGTGCGCTTTCGCACCGTAGGCGACATCACCTGCACCTGCCCGGTGGACAGCCCGGCCCTGAACGCCGCTGATGTGGTGCTAGAAACTTTAGCCGCAGACGTGAGCGAACGCGGCGCGACGCGCATGGACGACAAAACATCCGACGCATCAATGGAAAAACGTAAAAAAGAAGGCTATTTCTGATGAGCGCAGTTATTCAAAACGTCTCGGACGAGCAAGACACAAGAGCTGCACTGCGCTTTGTCACCTGCGGCAGCGTAGACGACGGCAAAAGCACACTCATTGGCCGCTTGCTGGTGGACAGCAAAACCGTGCTGCAAGACCAGCTGGCTGGCGTGCAGCGCGGCGGGCAAACTGACCTGGCACTGCTGACCGACGGCCTGCAGGCCGAGCGCGAGCAAGGCATCACGATTGACGTGGCCTACCGCTACTTCAACACCGCAGCGCGCAAGTTCATCATTGCCGACGCGCCCGGCCATGAGCAGTACACCCGCAACATGGTCACCGCCGCATCGAGTTCTGACGCAGCCGTGGTGCTGGTCGATGCCACCAAGCTCGACTGGCAAGCTGCCTTGCCCGAGCTGCTGCCGCAAACCCGCCGCCATAGCCTGCTGGTCAATTTACTGCGTGTACCGGCGATTGTTTTTGCTGTCAACAAGCTGGACGCGGTAGCCAACCCGGCGCTGGCGTTTGCCAACATCAGCGCGGCGCTGAAGCAGTTTGCAAGCCACGCCGACATTCCTGTCAAGGCCATCGTGCCCGTTTCAGCACTGATAGGCTACAACGTGGTGGATCAAAACCCTGGCTGGTGCAATTACAACGGGCCTGGCTTGCTGCAAATATTGGAGCAGCTCAGCAGCACGCCTGCCGATACGCATCAGCCGTTTGCCTTTCCTGTGCAGTGGGTCGAGAAATTCTCTTCAAGTGCAGACACATCGCAGGGCAGAAGAATATTTTGGGGCCGCATCGCCAGCGGGCAGGCCATACCCGGTCAGCAAATCACCGTCATGCCCAGCGGCAAAACCGCGACCATCGCGCAAGTTTTAAGCCACGCACGCCAGCCTAAAAACGTAGCTGCCAACCACAGTGCAGGCGTGATTCTTGACCGCGAAGTTGACATATCGCGCGGTGATTGGTTGCTGGCATCCGAGCCGTCAAACCCCGGCACGAGCGAAATAACCGCGACCGTCGCCTGGATGGACGAAGAGCCGCTGGTACCGGGCCGCATGTACTGGGCGCTGCACGGCCACCGCTGGGTCAAGGCCAAAATCAAGCGTATTGTTAGTCACATCAACATCAACACGCTTGAAAGCCACGATGCCACCCAGCTGGATGCCAATGCGATTGGCGTGGTCGAGCTGGCGCTCTTAGCCCCCATTGCCGCCCTTCCCTACAAGCAGTCCCGCGTGTTGGGCTCGCTGATACTGGTCGACACGGCCAGTCATAAAACCTCTGGCGCAGCCTTGGTTTTGTAAGCTTTTGCGCCGAGCAACGCGCAACCCTTAAAATAATAAGATTCCTTTAGCCCTGCCAATACCTCATGACCCACATCGTTTCTGAATCGTGCATCCGCTGTAAATACACCGACTGTGTGGACGTCTGCCCCGTGGACTGCTTCCGCGAAGGCCCCAACATGCTGGTGATTGACCCGGACGAGTGCATTGACTGCGCGGTGTGCATCCCAGAATGCCCGGTCAACGCCATTTACGCTGAAGAGGACGTACCAGCGGACCAGTTGCATTTCATCAAGTTAAACGTTGAGCTCAGCGCCGCTGCGGGCTGGAAAAGCATCACCAAACGCAAGGCACCGCCTGCGGATGCGGACGACTGGAAAGACAAGACGGGTAAGTTGTCTGAATTAGTCCGTTAAGCGTTCACTATGCCGATTGATACCGACGCGCTCATCATTGGCGCTGGGCCAGTCGGCTTATTTCAGGTCTTTCAGCTCGGCCTGCTTGAAATCAATTGCCATGTCATCGACGCGCTGCCCTACCCCGGCGGCCAGTGCATTGAGTTGTATGCAGACAAACCAATTTACGATATACCTGGCACGCCGCGTACCACGGGTCGTGAATTGACGGCGAGCTTGCTGACGCAAATACAGCCCTTCAACGCGACGTTCCATCTGGGCCAAGTGGTTAGCCAAATTGAAACCCTGCCAGATGGTCGCTTTCAAGTTGCGACTTCCCAAGGCCAGCAACTCATAACAAAGGTCATCATCATTGCCGCTGGCGTTGGCGCTTTTCAGCCCAAGCTATTAAAAATTTCTGGCATTGAGAAGTTTGAAAACTCGCAACTTTTCTACCACGCGCAACCGCTCGAGGGTGTTGCAGACAGCCAGGTGCTGGTCGTGGGTGGTGACGACGCCGCGCTTGAATGCGCGATTGCGTTGGCCACGGCAGGTCTAAGCAAAAGCGTCACCCTGCTACACCGCCGTGACGTTTACCAGGCAGCGCCTGAGCTGGTTGCCAAAGTCCACGCTCTGCGCGATACCAAAGCCCTGCAGCTCATGGTGGGGCAAGTCACGGGTTTTGACGAACTGCAAGGCCGACTCAGCGCCGCACAAGTCACAGGCATCGACGGTCAAATCCAAGCTGTACCAGCAGACAAACTACTCGTGTACCTCGGCCTGTCACCCAAGCTGGGGCCGATAGCCGACTGGGGCCTGGCCATGGATCGCAAACAAGTCTCGGTTGATACGGAAAAGTTCGCCACCAGCGTGCCCGGCATCTTTGCAGTCGGAGACATCAACACCTACCCCGGCAAGAAAAAACTGATCTTGAGCGGCTTCCACGAATGCGCGCTGGCCGCTTTCGGCGCAGCAGACATCGTGTACCCCGGCAAAAATCCGCAGCTTGAGTACACCACCAGCAGTACGCGGCTGCACAAGCTGCTGGGTGTGGATGGGCAAGACGTCAACCGTCTCTGAGTGTGGTTTACGCGCTATGCAATCAATAGCTGCTTGCGCCCGTATTCATTGGGCTGCAGCAAATTTCAATGGGTAAATCTGCAACCACCAGATGAAATGATCGGGTTAAGCCGTAACTTCAACGAGTTCGGCCTGGCTTGCTGGCGGCGGCACAGCTTGACCATCGTCGCGCAGGCCTTCAATATGAAACCCTATGGCCTCATGAATAAGCCGCGTGACTTCTGCGCGCGTCGCGCCTACAGCGATGCATCCTGGCAAATCAGGCACATAAGCGCCATAGCTGGATGAACCCTTTTCAATAACGACAAGATATTGCATTAGATGGCCTTATTTTTTCAAAACAGCTTGTTTGAGTACGCTGTTCAACGTTCCCGGCGGCACTTCAACACTCGGTTTACCTGACACCGTGACTGTGCCAGATTTGGAAGGATGATGGAATTGTCGGTGACTGCCCTTTTGGCGCACCAGTTGCCATCCATCGTCCTAAATCAAGATTAAGAGTTCTTTGACTTTGAATGGCATTGCTCAATCATGTCACGACTGGGGATAATAATTTCCGCTGACAACAATTTGTATTTTAATTAGAACTTGATTTTTGAGATCCCAAGATTAGAGCCCAATCATTGACCTACTTTGTCTAATATGGTGTTCTGCCATCGGATGCGCGTTGGTGAGATGACTTCGACACGTCCACTCTTTTTGATTCCGAACGCAGCAGCAGCGCAATTTTCAGAACTGCCAACTGTGCATTGCTGAATTTTGAGTACGGAAAGATAACCTCGATTATCCGCCGGGGTATCCTCGTCTACATCGGATCGTGCCTCAAAACTACCGCCGATCCGCATGACAGAAGCAGGAGGCATCTGTCCACCCTTAAAACCACACTTGCTCTGTAACGTATCTCTTGCAGGCTGATTCCCTGCGCTGCCGTACTCTACTTGCATTTGGACTTGAATAGTACTTGACACCCGTCCAACCAACATAGGCTCTGCCGCATCAACACCCTGAATGTCCAACTGATAATTAGCTGCCCCTACTAGTTCACACGTGCCGAAATAGTTAGAAATATTTTTATCTGTGTAAACGATGTTTTTCATCGGTGAACTCCCACGCCATTGACCCTTCAGTAATCGGTATACACCTTCTAATGACTCCAACTTTGCTAAGTGCATGCTGTCGAAAGGCTGCGAGTAAGAGCGCTTGAGGCTAACCCAAGAGGTGTCCATTAGCCGAAGTCTGGGCCACCTAAACGTACTGGATGCTGGTTGATCAATTAATGGTAAGTGTTGAAGATCGTCCACATACTTCACTGGGATCGCCCAAGCAAGACCTCTTCCCTCGTCATAACTTCCGGATAGCACACCGATCACAGTGCCATCGGCTGAGATTACCGGCGCTCCACTCATGCCACCGTATACCGTAATGTCGACAGGAAGTATGTCAATGTTCTCTTGGAAGATTCGTTTTCCGCCTGAAGACGAAATACTATTTGAAGCCACAAATGACGCACTGGTCACCTTGCCGTGTATGACCTGCTGGGGAAGGCCTCGAGGACTTCCAGCAATGCGTACGTTACCAAAGGCGGGCGGCGCACTGCCAGATAGCGATAATTTTGCAGTGGAACTCGACGTTTGCGAGCTAAGGATTGCCAGATCACGTTTTTCATCAATTCGTTCGACGCGCAAATTATTTATTTTATTGAGATTCTTGTCGTACGCCTCTAACTCAATGGAATCTTGAATCACGTGATAAGCGGTCAAAATCTTACCAGTGGCCGTAAAGAAAAATCCAGTGCCCTGTCCCGATATTGAGCCGTTCGACTTCGAATAGATTGTCACAACGCTGTCGACTTCAGCCCCATGAGCAAACAGGCTGTTCGCCGTAACAGTGGCCAAAAAGATAATCTGAAAACTTATTTTCATGAAGTCACTCTTCTAGCAACTTATACAGATGCTCGTAAGCCTTTTCTGGTGTGAGAACACCAGTTCTGCGTTTTTGGTCAATTTCGGCAGCGGCTCGCAAAGAATTTTCTCGAAGGTACTTACCGTAGACCTTTTCCGGTGTCGTTAAACCAGTACTCACTAAAGTCTTTTGGCCAGGTGGCGACAGAAACTCGTGCTCGTTGACATATATTCCGCTGTACACACCAATCAACGCACCTAGGGAGATACCAAGCGTTCCAACCGCAACAGCCTGCTGCTCAGCACGGGTCTTGTTTCCAATGACTGCCAACACGGTTCCACCAAAAAATGCAAAAACAGCTGCTACCACTGCTTGCACCAAGCTTTGGGAGCTAAATGCCAGAAGAGTGCCAACAAGAGCACCCAAACAGCTAAAGGCAAATCCGAACAATAGGATGGGTGGACTAACTGAATCTTCACTTTGTCCAATAGATGTCTTCATAGATTACTTTCGTGACTTACCTATTCTGGCCTAATCTGACTTCAATGGCGACACTTAGGCAACAATTTGCTTTTGAACACGGGCCACTTGTCTTCTTCGTGCCAGCAATTAGCGACGAGACATGTTGCGTTTAAATGTTCTTAAGCTTTCGTTCATTCAAGAAACTTTAAAATAATCACATTGATGCTAAGATGCGTTGATGCGAACTACGCTTGATTTACCAGACCCTCTTCTACGCAGCCTGAAAATCCAGGCGGCGCAGAGCGGTAAAAGCTTGAAGGCTTTGCTCAACGAACTGATCGTGCGCGCCATGGTGATGCCTTCTGCGCCTGTTTCAGCCAACGCGCCTGAGCTGCCTGTACTGAGCCGTCTCAATACCGTCAAATTTAAACCTGTATCCGCTGCCAACAATGCAGATTTGTCCGATACGCAGCTACAAGACGACTTGAGTAAGCTGCGCCGCTCGGGTTTTGTTCAGTGACCTCAAGAAGTGCCTGTGACCTGCTCGACGTGAACGTCTGGCTGGCGCTGGCGCATGTGCAGCACCCGCACCACGCAGCAGCCCGGCAATACTGGGCCAGCACCACGGTGCCGATGGCTTTTTGTCGTACCAGCATGCAGGGTTTTTTGCGGCTGGTGACGCAAGCCAAGGTGATGGGCAACGCCGTGCATACGCCTCTTGAAGCATGGGGCATTTACACCGCGCACCTGGCCAGTGGCCGCAGCGTGTTGCTGCCTGAGCCTGATGGGCTTGACGCAATCTGGCAGCGGCTGAGCACCGCACCTGCCTTTCATATCCGCGACTGGACAGATGCTTACCTGGCCAGCTTTGCCATTAGCGCCAATTGCAGAATGGTGTCGTTTGATGCGGGTTTTACGAAATATCGAAACCAGAATGTTGGTCTGGATTTTCTGCACCTCAAGCCCGGGGTTGAAGGTGAAGATTGAAAATCAAACGCTATTAATTCAGGAGCTGCTCGTGCACATATCTATTGGCTTGTAGGCCTATTGGACACCTAAAAATGCCTCTAAAATCACTTTTTTAGCCTCACAACGATAAAACTACCATGTCCAACGCCGAAAACACCGCCCTCACCCCACTACCAGCCGCTGAACGCTCTTTCGGCTTCAACGACCATGCCGCGCTGTGGCTTAGCCTGGGCGTCGGCCTGCTGGTCATGCAGATTGGCGCTTACCTGGTGCCAGCAGTGGGGCCACAGCAGGCGGCGATGGTGATTGTTTTGGGTTCTATTCTGGGTGCAGGCCTGCTGGCGTGGACGGCAAAGCTGGGTTGCGATTCAGGCTTGTCCAGCTCGGGGCTGATGCATGCCACTTACGGCTCCAGCTTTGCCAAATTGCCTGTGCTGCTGAACATTGTGCAACTGGTTGGCTGGACGACGTTTGAGCTGGTCGTGATGCGTGACGGCACGGTGGCCATTGCGCGGCAAGGTGGCGGCTTTGCGGCCAACTGGTGGCCTGTCTTGACCACGCTGCTGTGGGGTGTGGCGCTGGTTGCGCTGATGTCGGGCAGCATGGTCAAGCTGGTGCGCAAGTTCGTTGGCAGGTTTGGCCTACCGCTGGTGATTGCGTCGCTGCTGTGGCTGACCTGGCAGTTTTTAAGCAAGGCCAGCGCCCAGGGCCTGAGTGCCATCTGGAACAAACCCGGCGAGGGCGGCATGAGCAGCATGCAGGCGCTTGATCTGGTGATCGCCATGCCAATTTCCTGGCTACCACTGGTGGCAGACTTTGCGCGCCATGGGCGTGACGGCAAAGCTGGAAGTATGGGCGCTTTGCGCGGCACCTGGCTGGGTTATGCGGTCGCGAACATCTGGTGCTACAGCCTGGGCGTGCTGATCGCCATCACCACGCCGAGCACTGACCTGGTCGCGGCGCTGCTGCTGGCGCAAGGCGGCTTGATTGCGCTGGGTTTGATTTTGATTGACGAAGTCGACAACGCTTATGGCGACGTGTATTCAGGCGCAGTGGCTGGCCACAGCTTGAAGCCGTCATGGTCAGTCAAGCGCATTGGCATCGTCATGGCAGTGGTGTGTACCGCCCTGGCGCTGGTGCTGCCCATGCACGCGCTGGAGCCGTTTTTGCTGATGCTCAGTTCAGTGTTTATCCCGCTGTATGGCGTGATTCTGGCGCGGCTGGTGGGCAAGACCAACGTCGCCGCGCTGGTGACTGAACGGCCTGTGAATTACAGCGCGGTGTTGATCTGGTTCAGTGGCGTGGTTTTTTACCACGTCATGGCCAATATGGCACCCGCCTGGGGGTCAGCCATTCCTACGCTGGTGCTGACGTTTGTGCTGGCTAAGTTGATGAATGACAAGCCGGCCAACACCAGAGTAAACTAACACTATGGAACTTGAAATTTACAACGCATTTGTCAAAGCTGGTGTTTCAGCCGCCGACGCTGCGGCCGTTGTTGAATCTATCAGTAAAGAAATTGATAAGCGTTACGCACTGCACTCGCAGCAGTTGTCTACCCGTGGTGATCTGGCCGAACTCAAAACCACTTTACGTTCTGACTTGGCCGAATTCAAAGTTGAAATCATGAAGTGGACGATTGGCACCATGTTTGCCGCTGTTGCTCTGTTCGCAACGATTACAAAACTTTGGCAATAGCCAGTTCATGATTCAAAACAAAGCCGCCTTAGAGCGGTTTTTTATTGCCCAACTTACAAAGCCTTCAAACGCATCACCTGCGGCGCAAAACCGTGGTTCAGCGGCCCGCCGCCCTGCCCGGTTTTAACGCTGGCACCGGCTGCCAGCGCGCCCCGCACATAGGCCCGCGCAGCTTCAACAGCATCCAGCATCGACAACCCGAGCGCAAGGTAAGCAGCAATCGCCGACGACAGCGTGCAGCCTGTGCCATGTGTGTTGGCCGTGGCGATGCGTGGTGCGCGCATCCAGCGCGGGGCAGCGCCTGCAACCTGCAGCAAGTCACTGACCACATCACCCGCCAAATGCCCACCCTTGAGCAACACAGCCCGCGCGCCCTTGGCCAGCAGCTCAAGAGCCGCAGCTTGCATGTCATCCTCATTGGCCAATGTGCGGCCCACCAGCAGTGAGGCTTCATCCAGGTTCGGCGTGACCAGCACCGCCCGGCCAAACAGTTCACGTACCAGTGCTGCAATCGCTGGGCTATCAATCAGCACCGCGCCGCTGGTGGCTACCATCACCGGGTCAAGCACCACATGCGGCAGCGTGTGTCGGTCAATCGCGCTGGCCACTAGCTGCACAATCTCGGGCGAATGCAGCATGCCAATCTTCACCGCATCAACACCAATGTCTTCCACCACCGCGTCAATCTGGTCCCGAAGCATGTCAGGCGGTACGCCGTGAATGGCGCGCACGCCTGTGGTGTTTTGCGCTGTCAGCGCGGTGATGGCCGTCATGCCGAAGCAGCCAAGTGCCGAGAAGGTCTTCAGGTCAGCCTGAATGCCCGCACCGCCGCCGCTGTCGGAACCAGCGATGGTCAGGAGACGTGGGTATTGATGAGTGAAAGCCTGGTTTGTCATGGGCTTGATGGTATTTGAAAGTTCTTCTGCAACGCTCTATCAACTATGGGCGCATAACTGTTATTTTTCGGTCAACTCGTCTAAAATGTCATTTTATATTCTCACGGGAGATATTTAATGTTGCAGATGAAAATGTCAGAAGGTGGCCGAGTTGTCATACCTGTTGAAATTCGACAGGCACTGGAACTTAAAAAAGGTGATGCTGTTTTGTGGGAGCTCCACGACGGGGAGGCGCGCATTACCAGCCGAGCACAACGCATTCGCCAGGCGCAAGCGCTGGTGCGCAAGCACGTCCCGGCTGGGCAGTCGCTGGCAGATGAATTGATAGCCGAACGAAGAGCTGAGGCTGCACATGGCTAAAGCTGCGGCAGTTGGCGGCAGTATCGTGCTGGATGCGTCTGCACTTTTAGCGCTTTTCAATGAAGAGCCAGGCGCAGACGAAGTGATGAAAGCATTCAACCAGCCCTGTTTGTTGAGCGCCGTAAATCACACGGAAGTGTTGACCAAATTGCTTGACAAGGGCCTGAGCCCTGCGGATGCAGCAACCGTCATGACATCGGTCGAACTGCAAATCGTGGCGTTTGACGCAGCGCAATCTGCCGATGCCGCCTGGCTGCGCAGCGTGACGCGGGCGGTGGGACTTTCGCTAGGTGATCGCGCCTGCTTGGCACTGGCTCGTGCAAAGAATGCGGTGGTCTTGACGGCTGATAAGCCCTGGCTGCAAGTTGCCAAGGCTGTGGGGATTGAGGTGCGGTGTATTCGGTAATAAGTGAAGCTTTTAGTAGCCAGACAGGTGCTACTGATTTAGTAGCTGCTCGCGCACGTATCTATTGGACTAGAGGGCTAAATAATGGGTTATTTTGGCCTTTAAAGTGCCTTTAGCTTGTCATTTTTGGGCTTCAACAGGCTGAAATTGGTAAAAACAGACCCTTTTCAGATACCTTTTAGACCTCTAGGCCACTGTTTATGTGCGCGAGCAGCTATTTATTTGGTAGCAATTTTGAACAAGCTAAACCAGCAACTTCGTCCCATTCATTTTTGAAGCCACCTTTGTCAAACGTCCAAAGCGGACGTTCGCTTGCTAGGTTGGTAGCGCAATGTGCATGCAATCTGCAAAGTAGGCTACGCCTTTGCTGTATAGCGCCAATGCCACTTCCAGCGCAGCTTCGGACTCAAACAACAACTCGCCCCCACAAACTCGACAGACAAAGTAGCTATGCATGTAGTATTGGTTTTACGTACTGTGAGCAACACGGACTCCCGGTTCCGCTCACCAACTTGAGCCAAGAAAACGAACCCAAGAAAGGATTGAGGGAATGGCAGAAGGAGCACAACAAATACTCGACTTGCTTAACTACATCGAACAAGTCGAAAAGTTGAAAACCAAGCCAGCATTTTCAGTTCCGAACGAGTTTTTCGTGGCATACCAGCACGAGCTTAAAGGCCTGCCAGAACTACAGTTCAACTTGCAGCACGAAGGTGACGACGTCTGGCTCAGCCTTCCGCGGCTACAAGAGATTGCAGCGCCGGAGTCTGATGAAATCCTCAAGCCATGGATTACGCTCCCTAAGAGCCCTGAAAAGACGCCTGAACTTAAGAGCGAAATCGTCATCCTTGACGGCAATCGTGAAGTTGCGCGGGAGCGCATTGAAGATCGACCCGAAATACGCGAACTCTTCGACTGGTATGTGATGTACCAGTGGCAACCCTGGGCCGCTGCCGAGCACCCGCGCAGAAAAACTATCGCCCGTTACAACCAGTTATTTTCTCTACAGCAAGCCATCTCTTCAGAGGGTGCCGAGACACCGCTGGAGTTAGCTTGGGGCATCGGCTATGCGTCATGGAAGAAAGAAGGCTTCGCTACGCCGGTAAAGCATCCGTTGTTGGTTCAGTCTTGCGAAATCGTACTCAATCAGAAGACCTTCGATCTCGAAGTGCGACCGCGCGATGTTGAGCCCCGGCTCGAGGCTGATTGCTACGCCGAAATGGAATTGCCGGGAGTGCGTCAACTAGAGGCGTTCTGGCAAAGTGCGCTGATCACTGGTGCAAATCGAGTTAATCCGTTTGAAACATCAACCTTTGAAGGTACGCTGAAGTCTGCGGTCGGGCATCTGGATCCTTCAGGCACATATGAGGTACGCACTGATGATGTAATGCTCCCTGTTCCAAGCGGAAACCTAAAGATTACGAATACTTGGGTGCTCTTCGGCCGCAAACGCTCTGGCGACATCTTTTTAGAGGACATCCGTCGTCTAAAAAAGAAGGTCGAAGAGGCGACCTCGCTGCCGAGCGTTATTCGCAGCTTAGTCGAACCTGGAGACTCGACCATTCGCGTCCAGCCGGAGCAACCGTTCCGAGGACTGTCTACCAGCGATGCCGGGTCCAACGCGATGGAGTTGTTCTTCCCGATGGCGTACAACGACGAACAGGTCTCCATCGTCCAGAAACTTCATTCCAATGATGGGGTGGTCGTGCAGGGGCCACCGGGCACTGGTAAGACCCACACGATTGCAAACGTCATTTGCCACTACCTCGCACAGGGCAAGCGTGTTCTTGTCACGGCCAAGGGTGAGTCTGCTCTGGCTGTCCTTCAGGAGAAGCTGCCGGAGGGTGTCCGTCCACTTAGCGTTGCCCTGCTGTCGGACGAACGCGACGGGATGAAGCAGTTCGAACACTCCATCCAGACCATCGCCTCCAGTGTCGCGTCCATGAATCCGACGCTTGCCGCCGCCAATATCGTTGCTGCTGAGGAAAAGCTTAACCAGCTTCATGCCAAAATTTCTCACGTTGACCGGACTGTCGCAACCTATGCGAGTAAGCACATGCAGAAGTGCCAGTTCCAGGGGCGGGAAGTGATGCCCGAGGAAATGGCCAAGTTCGTACTACAGGATGCGGAAGTACACCAGTGGTTTGATGACCAGTTGCCCAACAGCAAGGACGACGCGCTCTCCATCGACGATGGTGCTGTCACATCCCTCAGGCGAGCCCGTATGCTAGTGAATAGCGACTTGCGATACCTGAACTGTTCACTGCCTGTGCCTGACACCTTCCCACCTTGGGCGGACATGCTTGAGCTGCATCGAGACCTTGTCAAAGCGAAGTCGATTGAGGTCAGCGTCACCCAAGGCGACATCCTGGCACTTGTCGATTCAACACTTGAGACTTTCACGAAAGCACAAGCGTTGGCGAAGTTACTTGAAGACCGCATGGCGTTGAAGACCAAATTGGCTGGCGCGCGCCAGCCTTGGTTGGACAATCTCGCCAAACGATTTACCGATATGCAACCAAGTGACCCAGTTCTACAGGCGCTGTTGGCAGTGGTAGCAAATGTGGGCACGCTGGAACACCAGCGGCGAGAACTTGTGGCGAAGTCCGTGAATGTCCCTGTCAATGCCGAGATCAACGAGGACTTTACTAACGCGGTGGCGAGACTTGTTATTGGCAAAAGCGCATTCCCACTCCCTTTTGGCAGAGGAGAGGCTCGCAAGCTCATTGCCGCTACCACCGTCACCGGCGGTTCACCGGCTTCCAAAGCCGATTGGGAATCAGTGCAAGAGACCCTTAGCTGGCGCAGCGAGGCCCGAAAGGTCGTGGCTCGCTGGAACTTCCTGTCAGCTGAATTTGGCCTTGAAGCACCGGGCGATGGCGTTGAAGCGGGCTTCAGGAAAATCACTTTGTGGCAGTCCAGTATTGAGGGCGTACGGCAGCTCACCTTCGACTTCGACGCTAAGTTGCATTTCCGTCTCGAAGAAGTGTTCGGCAAGCGAACCGTAGACCGGATGTGGGATGGTGGAGAACTATTTGTGGCTGGTGTATACGCCAGCCTACAGGCGCACGTGGACAAGGGGCGCTTGGCATACGCGATGAAACAAGTGCTGGAACTGATCCGAAAACTCGACGGACACACGGGCAGTATTGTTGACGAAGTGCGCGAGTTTCTTACCTATCTCATGGGGCAACCAGCCGCAATCGAAACTGATCTACAGGCAAGGTGGTTGGCACTTCAGACAGAACTGTCGCGGCTCTTAGCATTACTCCCGTCTCTCCAGGAAATCGCGCGGGTAACAGCTGCGATCGAGGCTGCCGGGGCTCCGAACTGGGCCAACCGTCTTCGCACCCATGACGCATCTGCCGACATGGATGCACTCACGCCAGCGAGCTGGCTGGATGCCTGGAACTGGCGCAAAGCCTTCATGTTCCTGGATGCTATCGACGGTCATCACAAAGTGCGTGAACTGTTCGAGGAACGAAAGGCGTTGGCCACGGCGTTAGCTCGAACTTACCAGGAACTTGTCGCCGAGAAAACTTGGCTGGGCGTATTCCACAACTCTCCAGACTCTGTGCGCCAGGCACTCCAAGCCTACTTGAATGCCATACAAGCAATGGGTGCTGGTACAGGCGTACGGGCCGTACGGCACCGAAAAAGCGCGCGTGATGCAATGCTGCGCGCATATCAGGCGGTCCCGTGCTGGGTATTACCGCAGTGGCGCGTTTCGGAGACCATCCCGCCAGACATTGGTCTGTTTGATCTGGTCGTCATCGACGAGGCATCGCAATCGGACATATGGGCGCTACCAGCTTTGCTGCGAGGCAAGAAGGTTTTGGTAGTTGGCGACCACAAGCAAGTATCCCCGTCAGCGGTAGGCACTGCTGAGGAGAAAATCAAAGAACTCGTCAGCCGGTTCCTAACAAACCAACCGCACGGCACCGAGATGACGCCGGACAAGTCCATCTACGACTTAGCGCGCGTTGTATTTGCGGGCAATTCTGTCATGCTAAAAGAGCACTTTCGTTGCGTGCCAGCCATCATCGAGTTTTCAAACCGCGAGTTTTATCAAGGCGATATACGGGCGCTGCGACTACCCAAAGCAAACGAGCGCCTGGATCCTCCACTCGTCGATATACTCGTCAAAGGCGGGTATCGCAAAGGTGACGTGAATGAACCCGAGGCGAAAGCTATCGTTGACGAAATCGAGAGCATCTTGGCAGAGCCACAGTTCGAGGGGAGAAGCATCGGAGTCGTAACGCTGCTTGGTACGTCTCAAGCAGCGCTTATCCACGAGATGGTGAGCGACCGAATTTCACCGATCGACGTGGTAGCTCGCAAAATTGCGATTGGACCGCCTCCAGTCTTCCAGGGCCGCGAACGAGACATCATGCTGGTCTCTATGGTTCTAGCTGCTGGTGACCGTGCAGCCGCAAATCGTGCGGACATGCACCAACGCTTCAACGTGGCGCTATCCCGTGCGCGCGATCGCATGTACCTATTCCGCTCAGTAGGTGAGACTGATTTTAAGGAAGACACGCTTAACGGCAAGCTCATTAGCCACTTCAAGCAACCGTTCCGACAAGATGCCAAGAAGGTACAAGCCCTCCGAGAGAAGTGCGAGTCGGGCTTCGAGTTCGAGATGTTCGACGAACTGGTCAGGCGCGGGTTCCGCGTAGAGCCGCAGGTGCCCTGTGGGGGTTACCGCATAGACTTTGTTGTTGAGGGTAACGAAGGGCGCCGTTTAGCCGTGGAGTGCGATGGAGACCGCTATCACGGACCTGGACAATGGCAAAACGACATGGCACGTCAGCGAGTCCTCGAGCGGGCGGGCTGGACTTTCTGGCGCTGCTTCGCATCGAGCTTTGTACGACGTCGGGAGGCTGTTCTTGCTGACCTCATGCAGACGCTACAAAAGCTAGGTATCGAGCCCTTGGGTGCCGAATCAGTAGACAACACTGTTTGGGTTCACTACAAAGAGGTTGATCCCTATGGTGTGGAACAAGACAATGAGCAGGAGGTCGCATAACCATGTCACGTCCTTTAATGCAATACGGGGTTGGACAACTTGAGGAGATGTTCGCTAAAGCGAAGTCTGACCTGAAAATCCTTAAACAATTGGAGAGCGAGCTCCAGTGCCGTCAAGTGCCAAGAGCCGTCGCACTTTTGACTGAGGTTCAGTGGGTCATTTATAGCGCTACAAGGTCGGCGGGCGCTATGGGCGATCTACCGCCAGCAACACAACCAGCCATGCCTGTAATTCAACAGTCCGGACTTTTTGAGCATCCCGAAACTCTCACCATAAACGCTGGACAGTCACCAGTGGTTATTCAACCGCAGCCGCCCTCGATGACAACTCCGCCACCGAAACAATCCACATCAACGGCAGTCACTATTCCCGTTAACGAAGCGTACAAACTGCTGAACGCTACGCCTGGGTCAACATGGAAATCGATTGAGCAGACACGCCGACTACTGGTACAGCAGGCACATCCTTCGCGAGTTGCTGCATTAAGTGCAATAAAGCGAGCTCAAATAGAGGCTGAGGCGGTGCAGGTCAACGCGGCATACCTGAGGCTGTCGACTTTGCGTTGCAATAGCTAAAAGGCCACGTGGATTGGATATACCAGCAAAGCAAAACAAACTAGGCCACTGCTACAACGATAAAGTAACGTAGTTCATGCGACCCTGCATCGATAGGACTCTTCTTTCGCTGAAATACTGTTCACGGCGTAAGGCACTGTATCAAATGCGGAAAATCAAAGTACAGCCTCCAACCCCTTGCGCTCCAGCAAATCAAGCAACTTTGACGATGGCCCGCTGGGGTGTTTTTCACCTCCCTCCCATTTGCGCACGGTGGACAAGCTGGTGTTCAGCACCGCCGCCAATACCGCCTGGCTTAGTTTGAGCTGGTCACGCAGGGCACGGATTTTTTCACTGCTGTAGTCGGGCACGGGTGCTAGGCACAGCGCGTCGAATTTGTGCATATTGCGTTTGTGAATAAAACCGAGCCGATGCAGATCACTGGCGGTCTCGTGGACGGCTTCAAGAATTGAGCTTTTAGCTTTGACTTTAGTTACTTGCTTCATGGCAGATTTCCTCTAATGATGTGTCTTCAACGGCTTGGCTGAGTTCTTTACCAGACAGGGCAAGCAATTCACTGGCGATAGCTTGAAGCGCCTCAAGCTCATCGCTGGAGATATTAGTTCGGTCATTTTTTCCAAAACCAAAGACAAAAAACCAGCGACTGCCTCTGTTGGTGGCAACCAGTGTGCGAGCACCACCGCGCTTGCCACGACCAGCAACACCAATGCGTTTTTTAACCACGCCGCCGCCCAGTTCAGCATCAATCAAGCCCTCAGTCATCGCCAGAACGGCGGCGCAAAGCGCAGCATCGGTCAGTTCTGTTTTGCGCATCCAGCGCTTGAAGTGACGGGTTTTGAAGACTCGTTTCATACCGTTAATTATGCCACTTAGTATCTTATTTTGAGATAGCCAATAAAGCCGAAAAATTTCACGCTTTAACCGCAAGCCAAAATCGTCCAACTCAATAGCGCGACTTGCTGGAGTCGTCCTACATCGCTTGACAGTCTGGCGCAATATATTGACTTGATGTACTTTGATGATGACAACTTGCTCAAAAAACCATTCCTTCTTCGCCTTGTACCAAACCGCGTGACCTCATTGGCGTTGCTAACGGTGTTGTGCTTAACCGCGCACGCGCAAGACAAGCCCGCCCCAGCCCTGCCCTCTGTCACCATCGCCGCCAAAGCCAACCGCGACCCGGTTGAAAAGTCTTATCGCAAGATGGTACGGGGTATGGATCTTTTTAACGCAGAGCGCAGCATGTCACCCAACGGCGTGCTGCGCTTCAAGCTGCTGCCGCGCCGGACAGAAACGGACATGAAAAGCATTGAGATGGAGGTCATCGGGTCTACCGTCGCTTTTCCAGTGGCCGTATTGCTTGATGACACCTTTACGCTTGAGCGCAACGCCAAGGCGTTTGACGAAAACGCACAGGTGATTCCAAACCGCAAGGCACAAAGCATGACCTGGCGCAGCGACATTCGCACACCAGGGCTTCCGCCTGACACCCGGCGCCTGGGCGATTTGCGGCTTGAATGCCGGGTGGGCATGGAAGCTGGTTTGATATCAAACAGCAGCAACATCATTGGCCGCATCACGCAGGCGGTGCTGGACACACCGGCTTATTGCGACCGCAAAGCACCGCTGTACCTGTTCTTTGCTGACCGGCCCTTGTTCAGTGTGGCACTGGTTGCTGGCAATCGGCGCGAGGTGCTGTCTATCAGCAAACTGTATGCATCTGCCAGCGACGACCCAGGGCTGAAAAACGATCTGCCGTACTGCGATTGTGAGGTTCTGGTAGACCGTACCTACGTGCTGCCGCTGGGTGACAAGAGCTGGCCAGACGACACGCTGGTCGAGTTTGACTACATGGACGGCAACTGACCATGGATACACGGGCTGTACCTATCTATTGCAACAGCGTCGCCTGTGCATGCTGCCTTTGGCTTGCAGGCTGCGCGGGGCCGGGCTTGTTTAACTCGGGTGCTGATGCGTCACCCTTCAGCAACCCTGCCATGTCGATGCAAAACGCCAGCGACAGCATCGTCACTGGCAAGGCCAGCAAAGCCGATGTGATGGCGGCGCTGGGGGCTGCCACGGTGATTAATTTTGACAGCGGATTTGAGGTCTGGGTTTACAGGGCCAAGTCGCGTGAGCCTGCGGAGACAAAAGCGGAGTTTGTTATTTTGTTTGCGCCGGAGGGGGTTGTTAAAAAGACCCGCGTGCGGCCCGCCTACGCTGTGCGCAACTGAATTCCACGCCTAAAACCAGCAAAAAAAGGCCCGTCGGCACCCCAGGAGCCTAGACGCCTTTGAACACCGGTTTGCGCTTTTCAGTGAATGCCGCAATCGCCTCCCTGGCGTCCTGAGTCAGCCGCAGCGCTTTCTGCTTTTTCGATTCTTCCTTGAGCACGTCCCCGACGCTGTCGCGTGTCATGTTCAGCAGGCTGCGCGTCGCAGCGGTGGCCAGCGGCGCACGGCTGGCCAGCAGCTCTGCCTTCTTGATGGCCTCCTGCAATGCCTGGCCTGCGCTACAGACGGCATCGACCAGCCCGACTGACAGCGCATCAGTAGCGTCCTTGGTCGCGCCGCACAGCAGCATGTCGCGCGCCGTGCTGATGCCGACGCGCTCCGGCAAGGTGATGACGATGCCGATGTCCGGCACCAGGCCTATATTGGTGAACGGCGCGCCGAAAGTCGCCGTGGTGTCGGCAATGGCAAAGTCACAGGCCAGCATCAGCGACAGGCCGGCGCCAACCACGTGGCCCTGCACAGCCGCCACGCTGGGCTTGTTGCCATGGCGCAGGATCAGAAAGACTTCGTGCAGCAGGTCGATCAGGTCAATGTTGGCCGCTCTCTCTTTTTCGCGGTCACGGCGAATGTCGGCGCCGGTGCAGAAGTTGTTGCCGTGGCCTGCGATGACGATGACACGAACGCTGGCATCTTCTGCAGCCGCCTTGACGGCATCCCTCAGCGCCAGGCATAAATCCATGTCAAAAGAATTCATGCGCTGCGGGCGGTGCAGCGTGATGCTGCGGACCGTGCCGCTGGTTTCAATAAGAAGTATCTTTTCCATAACTATCCAGTTCGGTTGTGATCAGGTACTGACAGCGTTGCCGAATGCCATTGCCGTGTAGCTATCATTTCGGATTCAGGCCCATCAATTTTGCAATGATGTTGCGCTGCATCTGCGAGGTACCCGCAGCGATGGTGGTGGATCGGGATTCGCGGAAGTGCCGCTGCATGTCGAACTCGTTCATATAGCTGTAGCCGCCAAGGATCTGCATGCCGTTGTTGGCGACCTTGACATAGGTCTCGGAGCCAAACAGCTTGGCCATCGACAGGGCCTTCAGCGCGTCCTTGCCTTCTGCTATCTGCCAGGCGGCATGCAGCATCAGCAGACGGCTGGCCTCCACTTCGGTTTGCATGTCGGCAAGCATGTGGGCGATGGCCTGGAAGTCGCCAATCGGCCTGCCAAACTGCTTGCGCTCGCCGGCATAACGTGTAGCCTGGTCAAGGGCGCTCTGCGCCGCGCCACTGTAGCCGGCGGTCGTCATCAGCCGTTCAAGCTGCAGGCCGGCAAGCATGTAGCCCCAACCCTTGTTGGCCTCACCCACCAGCCGGTCAGCTGGCACACGCACGTTGTCGAAAAATATTTCATAAGTGCCGATCGAGCGCCGACCCAGGGTATCGAGCTTTTTCAGGTGCAGGCCCGGCAGCGTGTTGTCGACCAGAAAAAGTGAGATGCCGCTTTTATAAGGCACCGAGGTGTCGCTCTTGGCATAGACAGAAATGACGTTGTCTTTGGCACCAGATGCACTGGAGAAAACCTTCTGGCCGTTGAGCACCCACTCGTTGCCATCCAGACGCGCGGTGGTGCGCATGGCACCAGCGTCCGAGCCAGCGTCGGGCTCTGTCATGGCAATCGACATGCGTATCTCACCCTTGATCAGCTTCGGCAGAAAGTAGCGCTTCTGCGCTTCGCTGCCGTGGTGCAGCAGGTTGAGGCCATTGAAGACGGAGGTGCTGTAGCCGCAAAGAAAATCGTAGCTGGTGCGGCCCAGTTCTTCCGACAGGATGGCCAAGTCGATGGGATTGCCGCCGACGCCGCCGTACGCTGCGGGAAAGACCATGGCAATCAGGCCCATGTCGACCAGCGCCTGGTAGAGCTCGTAAGGGTAGCGTGCCTCGGCGTCGGTCGCTCGGACATATTCCGGTGTGGCAACTTTGTCCAGCATGCGGCGCACGCTGTCCCGCAGCATGTCCTGCTCCTCGGTGAATTTAAAGTCCATCAGTCAATCTTGATCTTTGCACTTTTGACAATCGCGCCGAAGGTGGCGTAGTCGTCGCGGATTGCTTTGCCAAACTCTTCAGGCGTGCCAGCGACCAACTCGAAGCCTTGCGCCCTGATGTCTGCGGCCATGGCAGGCTCCCGCAGAGCTGCGACGATTTCACGGTTCAGCAAGCGGACGATATCGGGCGGCGTTTTGGCTGGCGCGAGCAGGCCGACCCAGATGGCGGTTTCCATGTTTTTCACGCCAGCTTCGCTGAAAGTCGGCACATCAGGAAGCGAGGCAGACCGGGTTTTTGAAGCAATCGCCAGTGCGCGCAACTGGCCGGACTTGACGTAGGGCTGGCCACCGGGTGCATCAACGATGACGGATTGCACCTGGCCGGACAGCAGGTCGATCAGGGCTGGCGCGCTGCCGCGATAGGGAATGTGCTGGATGGCGAGCCCAGCAGACTGATTGAACATCTCGCCAGTCATGTGGCCCACGCCGCCAGTGCCGGCAGTGCCGTAATTTATGGTTTCAGGCCTGGCTTTCGCGAGCGCCAGAAACTCGGCCATGTTTTTTGCAGGCATGGCCGGGTTGACAAAAAGCCCCATCTGCACATTCACCATCTGCACAACGGGCGCAAAGTCCTTCAGGGCGTCGAACGGCAGGCTTGAGAACACATGCGGGTTGATGACGTGGCTGGCATTGACCAATACCAGCGTGTAGCCGTCGGGAGCGGCCTTGGCCACATAAGCCGTGCCAATGCTGCTGGCACCGCCCGGTTTATTCTCGACAACCACCGGCTGGCCGAGCCGTTTTTGCAACTGCAGCGCAACTTGCCGCACCAGCTTGTCGGTGCTGCCTCCCGCCGGTATCGGTGAAATAATCGTGATCGTTTTGTTGGGGTAGTTTTGTGCCTGCGCGATAGCGCCCTGCGGCTGTAGCAGTGCCAGCACAAGGCCCAAAACAGGGGGACTGGATTTGAGGAAAAACCGGCGTGTAGATTTCATGTTGTCTCCTGCGATAGAAGGGCACACTCTTGTACGTACAAGTTAATTTAATGCTAACATGTATTGTTGTCCGTACAAGCTCTCGTTTACCCGCTTTTTACGCAGCCGGGCGATAGGCAACCCCCGAAAACACCATCATGAAAACACGCATCACCGACATGCTCCGCATCCGCTACCCCATCATCCAGGGCGGGATGCAATGGGTGGGCGTCGCAGAAATGGCGGCGGCGGTTTCTAACGCTGGCGGCTTCGGCATCCTGACTGCACTGACACAGCCAACACCTGATGCACTGGCACACGAAATTGAACGCTGCCGCGCCATGACCAGCCAACCGTTTGGCGTGAACCTGACAATTCTTCCCACCGTCAAGCCGACACCCTATGCCGAATACATCGACGTCATTATCGAGGGCGGCATCAAGGTCATAGAAACCGCGGGACGCAGCCCGCGTGAATTTATTGAAAAGTTGAAACGCCACGACATCAAAATCATCCACAAGTGCACCAGCGTGCGTCACGCGCTGTCGGCCGAGCGCAGTGGCGTTGATGTGATCAGCATTGACGGCTTTGAGTGCGCTGGCCATCCGGGTGAAGACGACGTGCCGGGGCTGGT
>JAYWBS010000149.1:0-34242 GCA_043781295.1 Polaromonas sp. | reverse complement strand
TGGCTCAAGTCAGCCGACGATGCCTACGAGATTCGCGGCAAGACACTGGGAATCGTCGGCTACGGTTCGATCGGCACGCAGTTGTCTGTGCTGGCCGAGGCGCTGGGCATGCACGTCGTGTTCTTTGACGTGGTGACCAAGCTGTCGTTGGGCAATGCACGCCAGGTGCCCGAGTTGCGCGACCTGCTGGCGCAGTCCGACGTGGTCAGCCTGCACGTGCCCGAGACCCAGGCCACGCAGTGGATGATCGACGAAGCGCAGATCGCCGCCATGAAACCGGGCAGCGTGTTGATCAATGCGTCGCGCGGTACGGTCGTCAGAATCGAGCCTCTGGCGCAAGGGTTGCGTCAGAAGAAACTGCTGGGCGCGGCGATCGACGTTTTTCCGGTCGAGCCGCGCAGCAACAAGGACGTGTTCGAGTCGCCATTGCGGGAGTTCGACAACGTCATCCTGACGCCGCATGTGGGCGGTTCGACGATGGAGGCGCAAGAGAATATCGGCGTTGAAGTCGCCGAAAAGATGGTGAAGTACAGCGACAACGGCACGTCCACGTCGTCTGTCAACTTTCCCGAAGTGGCACTGCCTGCCCACCCCGGCAAGCACCGGCTGCTTCACATTCACCGCAACGTGCCGGGCGTGCTACAGCAGATCAACACGGTTTTTGGTGCCAACAACATCAATATTGCCTCGCAATATTTGCAAACCCATGGCGACATCGGTTATGTGGTGATTGACATTGATGCCGCGCACTCTGATGTGGCGTTGGCCAAGCTGGCAGAGGTGACGGGCACCATCCGCAGCCGGGTTTTGTTTTAGACGTGTCTTGGTCAAACAACGGGTTCTACTATTAAATTAGTAGCTTCTTGCGCCCAAATCCATTGGGCTACAGTTGTTTTATATACTCAAAATGTTGAACTGCATACAGATCACCGCACAGCGCGCCCTGCAAAGTACGCCCGCACCGCCGCAATCGCAATCGGCACCACGCCCACCACAATAAACACCACATCACCGGGGAATCGGCTCCACTCCATCAGCCGCGCCAGGTCGCCACCGGTGTAGGCCAGGCTGCGCGCATGCCAGTAACCGTTGTTCAGCACATCGGCCAGTTGCAAAATGCCCGCTGGGAACAGGCTTAAAACCACCATCATCATCAGCCCGATGTTGAGCCCCCAAAAGCCGACGCGTATGTATTTTTCAAGCACACGCCAGAGCTTTTCATCGACTGTCTGGCGAATGGCAAACACAATCAGGGCGATGCCCAACATGCCGAACACGCCCATCATGGCGGCGTGTCCGTGGTTGATCGTCAGCAGTGTGCCGGTTTCAAAATAACTCACCACCGGCAGGTTGATTAAAAAGCCCATCACACCCGCGCCAAAAAAGTTCCAGAAACCAACTGACATTAAAAAGTAAAACGTCCACTTGTGCGGCACGTCGGTGCGCTCGCGCTGAGGGTCAGAGCCGGGCCGCGACAGGCGCACAAAATCCCAGGCATCCAGCGTGATCAGTGTCAGCGGCACCACTTCAAGGGCTGAAAACAGCGCCGACAGCGCCATGTTCAAACTGGTTTGTCCTGACCAGTACCAATGGTGGCCGGTTCCGATAAAGCCGCCTGCAAAATACAGCACCGCATCCAGGTAAATCACCCTTGTGGCGGTGAGCCGCGTCACCACACCAAATTGCAAAAAGATAATGGCGACCATCACGGTCACAAAAAACTCAAAGAAGCCTTCAACCCACAAATGAATAATCCAGAAGCGCCATGTATCGACAATTGAAAAGTGCGTGCTGCCGTCAAAAAACATGGCGGGCAAATAAAACACGGGAATAGCAATCGCCGCGCACATGAACAACCCGGCAATCTCGCGACGCTCGGGGTCACGCCACGCAGGTTGTAGCGCCCGCACCAGCAGCCCAAACCAGCACAGCAGCGCTACCGCCAGCAGCATTTGCCAGGCGCGCCCCAGCTCCAGGTATTCCCAGCCCTGGTGACCAAACCAAAACCACCAGTTGGGCAGCAGCTGCAGCATGCCGGCCCATTCGCCCAGCATGCTGCCCACCACCACCACAATCAAGCCGCCAAACAAAATATCCACGCCTTTTTTCTGGCCTTTCGGGTCGCCCCCGCCGAGCGAAGCGGCCAAAAACAAGGCGCCCGCCACATACGCCGTCGCTATCCAGAAAAGTGCCAGCTGCAAGTGCCAGGTACGCAGCAAATTACTCGGCAACCAGGCGGCCAGATCGAACCCATAAAACGTGCCAGGGTCTGCGCGGTAATGCGCCAGCGCGCCACCCACCAGCGTTTGGGCCAGCAGCAGCAGCGCCACCACCGCAAAATATTTCAGCGTAGCGCGCTGTGCGGGTGTGGCTGAAACGGCTTGCGCTGGTGGGTGCAAATAACCAGCCCGCGCTTTCCAGCCCAGGTAGTCAAACTTGCCAAAGGCCAACAACACGGTAGCCGTGCCGCCCAATAAAAAAATCAAACTCACCGCGCTCCAGAGCACCGCATCAGCCGACGGCGTGTTGCCTGCCAGCGGGTCATAGGGGAAGTTGTTGGTGTAGGAGTGGTTAGTGCCAGGCCGCAACGCAGCAGCGGCCCATGCTGTCCAGGCCACAAAAGCGCTCAGCTGACGCAGCTCGGTCGGGTCGGTGATGGTTTTGGCGCGCAAGCCGCCGTTGTTCTTGGGGGCTGAAAAATAGTCGACCCAGGCAGCCGGGCGACTTTCAAACCATGTGGCGTAGTCAGCGCCTACCGCCAACACTTTGGTTGGCGCGTCGTAGAGGTTTTCTTTTAATGCGGTGCGTACCTCTGCTTCAAGGGCAGCACGCTTGGTAGCTGACAAAGTTTCGATGGCTACATTGCCTCTTGCCAAAGCCATGCTGCTGGCGTTATGCATCGCCAGCGTGTGCAAATAGTCGGCTGAAAAATCTGGCCCCAGCAGAGCGCCGTGGCCCCATATAGAGCCGTTGTCCATCAGGGCGTATTTTAAAAACACCAGTTGTCCGGCCGTCACGTCTTGGCCGGTGTACACCACAACGCCGCTGGTGCTCACAACCCGCTCGGGAATCGGTGGCGCGTCGGTGTAGACCCTGGTCGTTAGCAAAATTAGCACGGCAAAGCCCAATACCATGGTGATCAGTGCCGAGCGCCGCCACCACGGCGACAACTTGTCAGTCGCTGTTTGCGCGCCAGACAGCGGTGGCTTGCCGGAAGTGATGTCGTTTTGCATATACAAGTCCTTTTTATTGGCAGGCTATATGGCTGCTCGTCACATGGCTTGAATGGCGGCTAGGTGGGCAAACTCTATGGGCAATTGCTTGGCTGGTCTTTGCGTTAGATCAAACGATGTGTAGCCCAAGCTTAAAAATAGAAACAGATTCCAAACTTGCAGTTTATGTACGTTACCGCACAGACCTGGTGATTGAAATCTGTAAGAGTCGTAGGACTCACGTCCAGACCTGCACTTGTGCGATGTTGGACTACATTCCTTCGCAATAACCAGGCGTAAGCCAAGACCGTTCGTATGGCGAAGGTCTATCAGCCAGCTCACAGACATTTCAAACAAAACCGCATGCCCCTGACTGACAACCGATACAGCTTTATTTCCGATACCGCCAATTCAGACGGCATGACGGAAATGCTTAGGCAAGAGTCGCTGCTTAAAACCGGCGCGCTGCAAAAAGCCATTTTCAACAGCGCCAATTTCTCCAGTATCGCCACCGATGCCAAAGGCGTGATTCAAATTTTTAACGTCGGTGCAGAGCGCATGCTGGGCTATGCGGCGCTGGAGGTATTGAACAAAATTACCCCCGCTGATATTTCAGACCCACAAGAAGTGATAGCCCGTGCCAAAGCACTTAGCGTTGAGCTGGCAACACAAATCGAGCCTGGCTTTGAAGCGCTGGTTTTCAAAGCATCGCGCGGCATTGAAGACATTTATGAGCTGACCTACATTCGCAAAGACGGTAGCCGCTTCCCGGCCATTGTGTCGGTCACGGCGTTGCGCGACGAGCAAGACGCCATCATTGGCTACCTGCTGATTGGTACTGACAACACTGCACGCAAGCGGGCCGAAGAGGCGCTGATCAAAGTAGGTGCGCTGCAAACCGCTATTTTGACGAGCGCCAATTTCTCTATCATTGCCACTGACGAAAAGGGCATCATCCAGCTGTTTAATGTGGGCGCTGAAATGATGCTCGGCTACCTGGCCGAAGAAGTCGTCAACAAAATCAAACCCAGTGACATTCATGACCAGGACGAAGTCATGGCGCGGGCACAGGCCCTGAGCCTGGAACTTGAAACCACCATCACGCCGGGTTTTGAGGCGCTGGTGTTCAAGGCCTCCCGAGGCATTGAAGACATTTACGAGCTGACCTATATCCGCAAAGATGGCAGCAGATTCCCGGCCATCGTATCGGTCACCGCGCTGCGTGATGACTACGGCAGCATCATTGGCTACCTGTTGATCGGCACCGACAATTCGGTGCGCAAGCAGGTGGAACTGGCGCTTAAAGACGCGATGTCTGTGGCTGAAAAAGCCAATTTGGCCAAGTCGGATTTTTTGTCCAGCATGAGCCACGAATTGCGCACACCCCTGAGTGCGATTCTTGGCTTCGCCCAGCTCATCGAATCTGGCTCCCCACAACCGACACCATCGCAAAAACGCAGCGTTGACCAAATCTTGCAAGCGGGCTGGTATTTGCTCGAACTGATCAATGAAATTTTAGATCTGGCGCTGATTGAGTCTGGCAAGCTGTCGCTGTCGCCAGAACCGGTGTCGCTGCGCGAGGTGATGCAAGAGTGCGAAGCCATGATTGAGCCGCAGGCTGACAAGCGCGGCATTAGCGTGACGTTTGCGCAGTTTGCCGCGCCCTGCTTTGTCAAGGCCGACCGCACGCGGCTCAAGCAGGTGCTGATCAACCTGCTGTCCAACGCCATCAAGTACAACCGGCCTGATGGCAAAGTGGCGGTGACTTGCGTCGATGTCAATGCAGAGCGGATTCGGATTTGTGTTGAAGACACCGGGCACGGCCTGTCGCTTGAAAAAATCGGGCTGCTGTTTCAACCTTTTAACCGCTTGGGGCAAGAGGCCCACACCGAGCAAGGCACAGGCATTGGCCTGGTCATGACCAAGCGGCTGGTTGAGCTGATGGGCGGCGTGATTGGTGTGGAAAGCACACCCGGTAAAGGCAGTGTTTTCTGGATTGAAATGGCACTTACAACTGAACGCCAGCATGTACCCATTGCCATCGGCCCAGCCACCGCGCAAGACCCGCTAATGCAGGCGAACGCACAGTTGTATACCCTGCTGTATGTCGAAGACAACCCCGCCAATCTGCTGCTGGTTGAAAACCTGATGGAGCGCCGACCCGACATACGCTTGCTAAGCGCAAGAGACGGCCTGAGCGGTGTTGAGATGGCGCGCAATGCGCAGCCAGATGTCATTTTGATGGACATCAACTTGCCGGGTATCAGCGGCATCAAGGCGCTGCAATTACTGAAAGATGACCGCGCAACCAGCCATATACCGGTGGTGGCACTCAGTGCCAATGCCATGCCGCGTGACATTGAAAAAGGCATGGATGCGGGGTTTTTCAATTACCTCACCAAGCCCATCAAGATCAATGAGTTTATGGACACGCTGGACGCGGCACTCACCTTCTCAAAAAGCCAATCCAAAACCCTTTCCCCTGAGACCACATGAACCACGAATTCGACATCCTCAATGCCCGCATCCTGATTGTTGACGACCAATCCGTCAATGTGACGCTGCTGGAGCAATTGCTGGCGGAGACAGGCTACACACAGGTCAGCTCGACCATGGACCCGCAAACCGTTTGCGCATTGCATGAAAAAAACAGCTACGACCTGATTTTGCTGGACCTGAAAATGCCGGTGATGGATGGCTTTCAGGTCATGGACGGCTTGAAAAAAGACCCGGCTGACAGCTATCTGCCCGTTATCGTGCTGACAGCTGAGCCGGGCCACAAATTGCGTGCGCTGCAAGCTGGCGCCAAAGACTTCATCAGCAAACCGTTTGACCTGATTGAGGTTAAAACCCGCATCTACAACATGCTGGAGGTGCGCCTGCTGTACAAAAAACTGGCGAACTACAGCAAGCTGCTGGAGCATGCAACCAGCCAGCTCACCGATGAAATGCGTGCAGTGAAGCCCTGAATGGTATCACCCAGCAGCCACCAGCCGGTCAGCCCGCGCGGCGCACAGGACATCTGAAAAGTGGTCATCCACCATGTGGACCGGCCGCTTGCCTTTGAGCCATGTATTGGGTTCGGTAAACCAGTGAGCCAGCGTCCAGTTGTCCAGCACCACGTTCAGTTCATGCACCACCCGGCGCACCTCTTGTTTGACTGACATGTCTTTGGGGTTGAACTGAAACATGGGCACCCAAAAGTGGTTTTGCCATTCAAAACTGAAAATATCACGCGACACAATACGCTTGGCAACACTGACAAAATTGCCTGTGTTTCTTGCTTCCAGCAGTAGCGCCAAATCATCTGCTTTGGCCGTACCGCCGCAGGTTTTATAGACGCCGATCATGACATCGAAGTCCTGGTCGTTAAAGATGCTGGTCATCGCACACTGCGGCACCTCCTGAAAACCTTGCATGGCGCTGGATGCATTTAACATGGTTGATGCCGCTATTGTTGAAGTGCTTGGTGCGCGTGATGCGCTTGCCGTTGTTGGCGTTCCAGCGTCAGGGCGGCATGCAACTGCTTCAGCGCCTCAACGCACTCCAGCACCGTGGTTTTAGTCACCGCCTGCTTGTCACGCAGCGCCAGCCCAGGCGTTCTGAGCAGGCTATCGCTGACACAATCCTCCAGCCGTGCCTGAACCGCATGAAACAGCTGGTCCCAGTCGGCAGGCGCGATGTTGGCGTGGTCATTGGGCCAAGCTGCGTCCGGTGCAGGGTTGGGCTCAGGGTTTGGCTCGGGTGCGGGTATGGGGCGGTGCATGCTGTTGGGCATGTCGCTGCTAGGCGAGGCGAGCACCGAGTACGCCGTGCTGGTGACACGCGATAGGAACGGGTTGGCCGGTCGAATCATAAAAAGTCTCTTCAATAAAACTTGTGTGCGATGTAGTGTGCTTCATTGAACAATCTGGTGCCATACTAGTCTGTGCGTTACCGTACATAGTACAACTTGTCACTATTTTTAATCGGTGCACCTGTAGGAAACAAAGTCGCTATGTTTTTAATAGCTTCTTGCGCCCGAATTTATTGGGCTGCAGGCATAAATAGCATCTAAAACAGGATTTTTACCGTTTTTTTGACGGCAAAACCAGGCGTAGCCAGCTACAACAGCTCAGCGTAGGTTTTTTGGTCAGCCGCGTAGCAGCCGCAGGCAGCGCGCTCCAGGCCCTTGCGGTTGAGAACCGTCAATTTCCCCCGGCTGTAGGCAATCAAGCCGCTGCGTTGCAGCAAGCCCGCCGCAGCCGTGATGCCGACGCGGCGCACGCCCAGCATGTAGGCCAAAAACTCTTGCGTCACGTCAAAGCTGCTGGCCTCAGAGCGGTCCTGGCTCATCAGCAGCCAGCGCGCCAGGCGCGGGCCAATCTGGTGAAAGCGCACGCAGGCGGTTGACTCTGCCAATTGCGCCATTAACACGTACAGGTAACGGTGCATGCCGCTTTGCAGCGCGTTGCTGGCCGCCAATTCAGCCTTGAAGGACCGATGGTTGATGCGTAGTGCTGTACCCGCGCCCTGCACCAGCCCATGCAGCGGTGCAGTGGCCACGCCCAGCGCCAGTTGCACGCCCAGCATGCCTTCACGGCCCACCATGCCGACCTCTACGCCTGGGCTACCTTCGACGACAGAAATCAGGGAAATAAACCCCGCTGTCGGGAAGTACACATATTTGGTTGATTTGCCGGGCTCACACAGCACCTCGGCCAGCGTCAAATCAACATTCGTGCAAGCTGCGATAAAACGCAATCTGTCCTTGCGCGGAAGCAATTCAATCAGGTGGTTTGACGCGGAAGTCATGGGGAAATCCCAGGTGAGCTGCTGCCCTTCAGGTTGAAGGGGTAAGACACGGACCTGCTGCTAGTGATGGTGATCTTGGCAGTCTTGAACGATGCCGGACTGTATAGGAAATACACCCCCGTTACTGTGTGCCAGCGCACATAGCGGCCAATCAGCAGCTAAGTGTTTTCCAAATCCGTTCGGGCAGAGCTTGTCGAAGCCTTCTAGCTCAGCGCGTACCCTTCGACAGGTTCAGGGCGAACTGATTTTCAGTTGTATGAGCAGATCTTTGGTCAAGTCGCCTGCTTCCCGGGCAGCAGCCGGTCGTATTCTTTTTTAACCACGGCATAGCACTCACAGGTGCGCTTTTCCAGGCCCGGCCTGTCGAGCACAGTTATGCGGCCACGGGTGTAGCTGATCAAGCCCGCTTGTTGCAGCTTGAGCGCGCCATCTGTCACGCCTTCACGGCGCACGCCCAGCATGTTGGCAATCAGCTCTTGGGTCATCACCAACTCACTGCCCTCCAGCCTGTCCAGGCTGAGCAGCAGCCAGCGGCACAACTGCTGGTCAAGCGAGTGGTGGCGGTTACAAACGGCGGTTTGCGCCATTTGGGTGATCAATGCCTGGGTATAGCGCAGCAACAAGTGCAGCACCGGCCCGCCCCGGTTGAACTCGTCTTTCATGGCCTTGGCCTTCAGGCGAAAGCCCTGCCCTGCGCTTTGCACCACAGCGCGGCTGGGCGTGGAGCCGCCACCCATAAAAAGCGATATGCCAACGATGCCTTCGTTGCCGACGACGGCAATCTCCGCTGATGCGCCGTTTTCCATCACATACAGCAGCGAGACGATGGCCGTGGTGGGAAAGTAAACGTGGGTGAGCGTTTTGCCTGACTCGTACAGCACATGGCCCAGCGGCATCTCAACATGCTCAAGCAAGGGCTGCCAGCGCTGCCATTCGTCGCCGGCAATGGCTGCTAGAAGGTGGTTTTTTTTAGGATTGTTATACATAAAACCGCGAGTATAGAGAGTTGATTCGCTTTGATGTGTTCGATAACGCACATAAGAACACCTATTTACCCAGTGCAGTGCAAGTCAAGCGCTTGTCAGCGGGCAAAACGGCGCGACAACCTACAGGCGCAGCCCGCCACAGCAGCGCCAATCAATGCTTCTTATCAACTGTTACAGGAAAGCGTCGTGATGAAAAAATCAGCCACCCGAAAATTGAAAGCCGCACCTCTGCGCACCCCAACCGACCTCAAAGCCGCCGCTACCCGCGATGTAGGTGCCGCCATGAACGGCATCCTGGCCGATGTGTTTGCGCTGTACCTGAAAACCAAAAACTTTCATTGGCACATGAGCGGCCCGCACTTTCGTGACTACCACGTCATGCTGGACGAGCAAGCCGACCAGATTTACGCCATGGCTGACCCGATAGCCGAGCGCATCCGCAAGCTGGGCGGCACCACGCTGCGCTCTATCGGCCACATTGCACGCACCCAGCGCATTCTTGACAACGACGCAGAATACGTAGAACCTTCAGACATGCTGGCCGAGCTGTGTGAAGACAACAAAACCGTCGCCACCCGACTGCGCGAAGCGCATGAGGTGTGCGACGAGCACCATGACATTGCCACCGCCAGCTTTATTGAGGTGTGGATTGACGAGACCGAACGCCGCACCTGGTTCTTGTTTGAGGCCAGCCGGCCTGGAGACGCTACAGGACACTGACATGACCCTGATCTCGCTGGAGCATAGCCGCACCGCCTACGGCGCAGATTTTGCAATGTACGGCGGCGCCGTCGCTTGGCTAGCCACCTTTTTGGTATGGGACAGCCCGCGTGTGCTGTGGCCCGAAATGGCAGCACTGGCGCTCGCTGGCCTGCTGGGCTGGACGCTGATTGAATACGCGCTGCACCGCTTTGTGCTGCATGGCTTGCAGCCTTTCAAGGGCTGGCATGCCGAGCACCACTTGCGGCCAACCGCGCTGATTTGCGCGCCCACCGTGCTCAGCGCGGTATTGATTTTTACGCTGGTTTTTTTACCTGCATTGCTGTTGGGCAGCTTGTGGCGCGCCTGCGCGCTGACGCTTGGCGTACTGACGGGCTACCTGGCCTATGCCATCACACACCATGCAACGCACCACTGGCGGAGTGAAAGCGCCTGGCTCAAGCAGCGCAAACACTGGCATGCGCTGCACCACCGCGCCATGGAGCAGCCCGCATATTTTGGGGTGACTAACAGGTTTTGGGATCGGTTGTTTGGTACATCAGCCTAAGCCAGGCTGGCCGGGGTGGCGATTAAATCAGCTGCCTTTTTTAAATTTATCGCGCGCCACCTGAACGCATTTTGCCTGGACATCAAGCACCAGCGTTTCACACTTTGCTATACCCGCTTTGTAGTCGGCGTAGGCCACATCCGCTTTGGCTGCGCTAACGGCATAGGCGTTGGCAGGGGTCGCAGCCTGCTTGTAAGCGAGCTGGGCAAGCGCCAGTTTGTCTCGTGCTTTCCCTTGGTCCAGGCACAGGTCTTTGGCGGCGCTGCTGAGGTTGCTGCAATCGGATTTGGCGAGGGGCTGGGCAGTTGCGTTGCATGCCAAAACTAGCAGCAGCAAGGGTAAAGCGGAAAAATTTCGAGGGTTGGGAGAAACCATGACAGTTAACTGGCGCGTTCATTTGGCCAGCGCTTTGGACTACGCGCAGTGTGAACGACAGCCAAAACATGAACCAAATCATTTTTGACGGTGTAGAAGACCGCGTATGGGAATCGTGGCAGTAGCGTGCGTCGCACGCCTGGGATGATTTCTGTGTACAAAAGTGGGACTTGTTCCAGACGTTTGAGTTGAAGCTCAAAAGCCAGCTCAAATTCAGAACCTAAACCGCCGCTTTGTTCCTCATACCAGTCAAAAGCTGCACCGATTTCTCGAACCGCCCGACTGGCAAACTTCAAGCGGTACGCCACGTACCGCTTTTTAAATACGCTTTCACCTGATCCCAAGAGTAACCGGCCTCCGGGTTGCGCTCAAAGTCGGCCAAACGCGCGTTAAGTTCTGTTTTCAGCTCGGGCGAAACATCAATGGCGTCAGGTACAGCAGCAATACTTTCCCAGATCACTTCCACAAGTTGAATGCGCTCTTGCACAGGTAATTCCAGAATGTCGGCAACAGAAATTTGGGTCATAAGACGAAGATTACCACGGGGTATGTGTTGGAGGTTGATATCGTTACTGCTCGGCAGGAGAACAAGTGACTGGCAGGAGAATTAATTGGAATGTGACACTGATTAGCCCTGACCCCGATTAGCCAGTTGGTCACATAATAGCCTTAAAGCCCAATGAATTCAGGCGCAAGCAGCTCCTAATTTAATAGTGGCTGCTACCCTACCCCACCCAACGCCTAGCGTTGTGCCACAACTGCATCCACGGACTATGGGCTGCTGCATCTAGCGGCGTCCAGCTCATCTGGATGTTGCGAAAGACGCGCTCGGGGTGGGGCATCATGGCTGTGAAGCGGCCGTCTGGTGTGGTGACTGCTGTCAAACCGCCTGGGCTGCCATTGGGGTTGGCTGGGTAGCTTTCCGTCGCTTTGCCATGGTTATCGGTAAAGCGCATGGCGGCTATGGCTTGGCTTGCGTTGCCGCGCCCGCCCAATGCGGGGTCGAAGTTGGCGAAGCCTTCGCCGTGGGCTACGGCTATTGGCAGGCGGCTGCCTGCCATGCCTTTGAAAAACAAGCTGGGGGAATCGAGCACTTCGACTTGACTGAACCTGGCTTCAAAACGCTCGCTGCGGTTGGTGGTAAAACGTGGCCAGGCCTCTGCGCCGGGGATGATATTGGCCAGTTCGGCAAACATCTGGCAGCCGTTGCAGACGCCCAGGCCGAAGGTGTCTTTTTCTGCAAAGAAGTTTGAGAACTGATCTGCCAACGCTGGGTTGAAGGTAATCGACCGTGCCCAGCCAATACCTGCGCCCAGTGTGTCGCCGTAGCTGAAGCCGCCACAAGCGACCACGCCTTTGAAGTCGGCCAGTTTGGCTCGGCCGGTTTGCAGGTCGGTCATGTGCACGTCGTAGGCCTCAAAACCCGCCTGGGTGAAGGCGTAGGCCATCTCGATGTGGGAGTTGACGCCCTGCTCGCGGAGGATAGCTACTTTGGGTTTGGTGAGGTTGAGGTACGGGGAACCCTCACCCCTGCCCTCTCCCAGGGGGAGAGGGAGTGATACATGGAGTCCGGGGTTAGCCAGGTCGCCCACTGCCGCGTGCTCTGCATCTGCGCCTACCGGGTTGTCGCGCTGCTGGCAAATGCGCCAGCTCACCGAGTCCCACACCTGGTGCAGGTCTTGCAGCTTGGCTTTGAAGACGGCTTTGGTGTCGCGCCAGATTTGCACTTCGCCTTTGCCGACGCTGAGTGATGCGTTCTCAGGCCGGGTTTTGCCGATGAAGTGGCTGAACTTGCTCAAGCCGTGCTCGCGCAGGGTTTGCATGACCTCGTTGCGGATAGCGGTGTTGACCTGAATCACTGCGCCCAGCTCTTCGTTGAACAGCGCTTTTAACGTCAGCTCGTCACGCCGCGCGCCAACTTGCGATGCCCAGTTTTTGCTGTCGCCGACTTCCATGCGGCTGTCAGTGATGCCGTCGCCCTCAACCAGCAGCATGTCAATGTTCAGCGCCACACCGACGTTGCCTGCAAAGGCCATCTCGCACACGCAGGCAAACAGGCCGCCGTCGCTGCGGTCGTGGTAGGCCATGAGCTGATTTTTAGCCCGCAGCACGTTGATGGCGTTGACCAGATTGATCAGGTCTTTGGCCTCATCCAGGTCGGGCACATCGCCGTCTTCACAGTTCAGCGTTTGCGCCAAAATGCTGCCGCCCATGCGGTGTTGGCCTTTGCCCAGGTCAATCAGAATCAGCGTGGTGTCAGCCTCGTCACGGTTGAGCTGCGGGGTCAACGTGCCGCGCACATCAAGCAGCGTGGCGAAGGCGCTGACGATCAATGATACGGGGGACGTGACTTTTTTGCTAATCACCTCAGCATTAGTGCCGTCCTTCCACGTGGTGCGCATCGACAGCGAATCTTTGCCCACTGGAATCGACACGCCCAGCGCAGGGCACAACTCCATGCCGACGGCTTTCACAGTCTCAAACAACGCGGCGTCTTGGCCTGGCTCGCCGCAAGCGGCCATCCAGTTGGCCGACAGCTTGACGCGCGGCAACTCTATCGGCGCGGCCAGCAGGTTGGTGATGGCTTCGGCCACCGCCATGCGGCCTGATGCTGCCGCATTGACGACCGCCAGCGGCGTGCGCTCGCCCATGGCCATCGCCTCGCCCGCAAAGCCCTGGTAGTCGGCCAGCGTCACGGCGCAGTCAGCCACCGGGACTTGCCACGGTCCAACCATCTGGTCGCGGTGCGTCAGGCCGCCCACGGTGCGGTCGCCGATGGTGATTAAAAAGCGTTTGGACGCGACTGTGGGGTGGCTTAAAACATCGATAGCGCTTTTTTGCAGGTCTACGCCTGTTAGGGCTATGGGTTTGATGCTGTGCTGGACGGTTTTAACGTCTCGGTGCATTTTGGGCGGTTTGCCGAGTAAGACGTTCATTGGCATGTTGACGGGCGTACCCTCACCCCTGCCCTCTCCCGCAGGCGGGAGAGGGAGTGAATCCGGGGAGTTGCTCCCTCTCCCATTGCGGGGAGAGGGTTGGGGTGAGGGCTGCCCCGCATCCGTCAACACCAACTGCCGCTCTTCAGTTGCCACACCCACCACCGCAAACGGGCAGCGTTCACGCTCGCAAAACGCGGTGAACTGTGCCAAGGACTCGGGCGCAATCGCCATCACGTAGCGCTCCTGGCTTTCGTTTGACCAGATTTCTTTGGGGCTCAGTCCGCTTTCTTCCAGCGGCACGGCGCGCAGGTCAAACCTTGCGCCCCGCCCTGCGTCGTTGGTTAATTCAGGGAAGGCATTTGACAAGCCGCCCGCGCCCACGTCGTGGATCGCCAGAATCGGATTCGCCTGGCCAAGCTGCGCACATTGGTTGATGACCTCTTGCGCACGCCGCTCAATCTCGGGGTTGCCGCGCTGTACCGAGTCAAAGTCCAGTTGCGCTGCGTTGGTGCCTGTGGCCATCGAGCTGGCCGCGCTGCCGCCCATGCCAATGCGCATGCCCGGCCCGCCGAGCTGGATCAGCAGCGTGCCAGCGGGGAACAAAATCTTCTTCGTCAGCCCGGCATCAATCGTGCCCAAGCCGCCGGCAATCATGATGGGCTTGTGATACCCCCAGCGCTGGCCGCCCACGGTTTGCTCGTATTCACGAAAGTAGCCGTTCAGGTTGGGGCGGCCAAATTCGTTGTTGAAAGCTGCGCCGCCCAGCGGGCCTTCAGTCATGATTTGCAGTGGGCTAGCGATGTGTTCTGGCTTGCCGTAGGTCGCATCAAAGAGCCTGGAAACGGTGAACCCCGTCAAACCCGCCTTGGGTTTGGAGCCGCGCCCTGTCGCGCCTTCGTCGCGTATCTCGCCGCCTGCGCCCGTCGATGCACCGGGGAAAGGCGAGATGGCTGTGGGATGGTTATGGGTTTCAACTTTCATCAGGACGTGGGTTAGCACGTCGTTTGAGGCGCTATACATTTGGGAGCTTCTCGCGCCCGAATCTATTGGTCTAGAGGCCGATTTGATGCCTGAAAAACCGCTTTTCGCGGTGAAAATCTGCCTTTTTGAGCCTTCCATGACCGAAGCGTTGTCTGAATAGGCCACCACTGTGTGCTGTGGGTTGAGCTTTTCCGTATTGCGGATCATGCCGAACAGGCTGATGCCTTGGGCCACACCGTCAATCGTGAAGTCGGCGTTGAAAATCTTGTGACGGCAATGCTCGCTGTTGGCTTGGGCAAACATCATCAGCTCAACGTCGGTCGGGTTGCGCTGCAAATGTGTGAAGGCGTTGACCAGGTAGTCGATTTCATCCACGGCCAGTGCCAGGCCAAACTCGGCGTTGGCTGCTTCTAGTGCGGTTTTGCCCCCTGCTAAAACGTCGATGGTGGCTAGCGGCTCGGCTTGCAGTTCGGTGAACAATCCAGCGGCCTGGGCGCGATCTGCCATCACGCTCTCGGTCATGCGGTCGTGCAGCAGCGCGGCGACCTGGCTGCGCTGTTCGTCTGTCAAAGCAGCTTTGCCAAACAGGCCCGATTTCAGCGTGACGCGGTATTCAGTGATGCGTTCGATGCGTTTGACCTTCAAACCACAATTACGGGCGATGTCAGTCGCTTTGGAGGCCCAGGGCGATACGGTGCCCAAACGAGGCGAGACGACAAACACGGCTTCTTCAGACTTTTTATCGCTAGGTGCTTTGCATGGCTCGCCATAGCTGAGCAATGCGGCCAGTTGGGCTTTTTCTGCTGGCGTGGGCAGTTGCTCTGTGGCTACCAGGTGCACAAACCGGGCGCTGATACCCACAATTTTGCTATCAAGGGCTTGCAGCTTGGGTAAAAGTTGCTGGGCGCGAAAGTCGCTGAGTGCGGAAATCGGAGCGTTTGTAGAGCTATCGCCCTCAAAAGTAGTCAGATGCAGTGTCACGGTGTGGGTGGCCTGGTGATAGTTGGCGGGCAAGGCTTGATTTTAGCTTGTCACTACGGGCAACACGGCCTCAAGCGCAGCTAATCCGGCAGTGGGATAATCACTGAATGACGATTACCTACAAAGACGCAGCAGGCATTGAAGGCATGCGTGTCGCTGGCAAACTGGCATCTGAAGTGCTGGACTACCTGACCCCCTTCATCAAACCCGGCCTCACGACCAACGAAATTGACCGCCTGGCGCATGACTACATGACCCAGGTGCAGCACACCATACCCGCCACGCTGGGCTACCAGCCGCAGGGCTATTCGGCCTACCCCAAGAGCTTGTGTACGTCCGTCAACCACCAGGTTTGCCACGGCATTCCGAACGACAAGCCACTTAAAAAAGGCGACATCGTGAATGTGGACGTGACGGTGATCAAAGACGGCTGGCATGGTGACACCAGCCGCATGTACATGGTGGGTGACTGCTCGATAGCCGCCAAACGCCTGTGCAGCATCACTTTTGAGGCGATGTGGCAAGGCATCATGCGCGTCAAGCCGGGCATCAGGCTGGGTGACATTGGTTTTGCGATTCAGCAGTTTGCCGAGCGGCAGGGCTTTTCCATCGTGCGCGAGTTTTGCGGCCACGGTATTGGTCAAAAGTTTCATGAAGACCCGCAAGTGCTGCATTACGGCAAGCCCGGCACGCTTGAAGAGCTCAAACCCGGCATGATTTTCACCATTGAGCCGATGATTAATGCAGGCAAGCGCGACATCAAGGACGGCCCGGAAAAAGACGGCTGGAGCATCGTCACGCGCGACCATTCGCTGTCTGCCCAGTGGGAGCACACGGTGTTGGTGACTGAAACCGGCTACGAGGTGCTGACGCTGTCTGCTGGCAGCCCGCCTGTGCCTGCTTTTGTGCCGCAAGCCAGCGCACAAGAAGCCGTGGCCGCTTGATTTAAAGCCGCACATGCCGCAACTGGCTCAGCTTGCCTTGGCCCGAGAGCAGTACCGCGCTGGTAAAAACGCCTTGTTTGAATCGCTGGCGACCAGCGGCGCTTCCACACGCGGTATTCACGGCATGCTGCAAAAGCTCGCCCAACACACCGATGCCACCTTGCAAAAGCTGTGGGCGCTGGCAGACTTTCCGCCTGATGCCTGTCTGGTGGCCGCTGGCGGCTTTGGCCGGAACGAGCTGTTTCCCCATTCCGATGTGGATGTGGTTCTGCTTTTGCCGGACGCTGTAAAAGTTGATGACGACCCAACCCTGAAAGCCAGCATTGAGCGCTTTATCAGCAACTGCTGGGACAGCGGCCTGGAAATAGGCTCAAGCGTGCGTACCGTGGCTGAATGCGTCAGCGAGGCGAGCAAAGATGTGACGGTACAAACCTCACTGCTTGAAGCGCGCCTGGTAACGGGTTCCAAAAAGAATTTCACGCATCTGCAAAAACAACTGGCCAGTGTGCTGGACGCCAAGGCCTTTTTTATTGCGAAAACGCTAGAACTACGCCAGCGCCACAACAAGTTTGAAAACACACCTTACGCGCTGGAACCCAACTGCAAGGAATCGCCCGGTGGCCTGCGTGACCTACAGGTTATTTTGTGGGTAGCGCGCGCTGCAGGCTTGGGGAAATCGTGGGACGAGCTAGCACGTAATGGCTTGGCAACGGCATTTGAAGTCAGGCAAATCAAGGCCAACGAGTCACTGCTTTGCCTGATTCGCGCGCGCCTGCATTTGCTGGGAGGCAGGCGTGAAGATCGCCTGGTGTTTGATCTTCAAACCTCAGTTGCTGAATCGTTCAACTACGCCAGCAAGCTTGATGCAAACGGCAAATTATTGCGCCGGGCAAGCGAGGCCTTGATGCGACGTTATTACTGGGCGGCAAAAGCGGTCACGCAACTCAACCAGATTTTGCTGCTCAATATTGAAGAGCGCCTGAACCCTGCTAACCGTCCGCTGCGCGCCATCAATGAACGTTTCTCGGACAAGGCGGGCATGCTGGAGGTTGCCAGTGACGATTTGTATGTGCGCCAGCCGCATGCCATTCTTGAGACATTTCTGCTCTACGAGACCAACGTCGGTATCAAGGGCCTGTCGGCGCGTACCTTGCGCGCCTTGTACAACGCGCGCGGCGTGATGACGGCCAAATTTCGCAGCGACCCCGTCAACCGCGACACCTTCCGCGCCATCTTGCAGCAGCCAGAAGGCATCACGCATGCCATGCGGCTGATGAACCAGACCTCCGTGCTGGGCCGGTATTTGTGGGTGTTTCGCAAAATCGTCGGGCAGATGCAGCATGACCTGTTTCATGTGTACACGGTGGACCAGCACATATTAATGGTGCTGCGCAATGTGCGGCGCTTTTTTATGGCCGAACACTCACACGAATACCCGATGTGCTCGCAACTGGCCGCTGGCTGGGACAAGCCGTGGATTTTGTATATTGCAGCCCTCTTCCATGACATCGCCAAAGGCCGTGGCGGCGACCACTCAGAACTCGGTTGCAAAGATGTGCGCACCTTTTGCCGCCAGCATGGCATTGCGGCAGGCGATGCCAAGCTGGCCGAGTTTTTGGTCGGCGAGCACTTGACCATGAGCCGGATTGCGCAGAAAGAAGACCTGAGCGATCCGGCAGTCATCGCCGCATTTGCGAGTCGCGTGGGCAATGAGCGTAATCTGACAGCCTTGTACTTGCTGACCGTTGCAGACATACGCGGCACCAGCCCCAAAGTATGGAACGCCTGGAAAGGCAAGCTGCTGGAAGACCTGTACCGTTACACCCTGCGCGTGCTGGGTGGCCGTGCGCCAGATGCTGATGCTGAAGTAGAAGCCCGCAAGCGCGAAGCCTTGACCACGCTGGCGCTGCACGCTGAGCCTTTTGAAGGTCACAAGGCGCTGTGGGAGACGCTGGACGTGAGCTACTTCATGCGCCACGACGCGAGCGACATTGCCTGGCACGCTAGAGCGTTGTCGCGCCACGTGGATAAAAAGGTCAAGGCCAAAGCCATCGTGCGGGCACGCCGTTCGTCGGCTGGCGAGGGCATGCAGGTACTGGTCTACACCCCAGATGCGCCAGACTTGTTTGCGCGTATTTGCGGCTATTTTGACCAAGCGGGTTTCAGCATTCTGGATGCCAAAATTCACACCGCCAAAAACGGTTATGCACTGGACACATTTCAGGTGGTCAGCCCTGACTTGAACAGCGAGAGCGACCCAACTCGCGATCACTTTCGCGAACTGGCGGCGATGGTCGAGGCCGAGCTGGACAGAACCATTGAAACGCCAGGCGAGTTGCCCGCGCCCAGCATGGGCCGCATTTCACGCCGCGTCAAAAGCTTTCCGATTGCGCCGCGTGTTGATTTGCGCCCCGATGAAAAAGCCCAGCGCTGGCTGCTCAGTGTCTCTGCCAGTGACAGGGTGGGTTTGCTGTATTTGATTGCACGTGTGCTGGCAAAACACCATATCAATCTTCGATTGGCCAAGGTCACCACGCTGGGTGAGCGTGTAGAGGACACTTTTTTGATTGATGGCCCTGAGCTGCAACACAACAAGGCGCAAATTGCGATTGAGACCGAGCTGTTACAAGCCTTGAACGCTTGATTTCTGATACCTGAGCAATCGCCCCTTGTATTTTTCAGCACTGCCAGGCAGCGTTGAAACCAGCGTCTCGGTATGCGAAAACCCAAGCGCATCCATCTCGCGGTTAAAGCTGGTCCGGTTGCCACGGTCAGGGTCAACCACCAGCACTTCTGCGCCTGGGCTGGCGTGTTGGTCAATGAACTTTGACAAGACTTGCGGCTGGCCACGGTCATACAACACGTCGCTGCCAATGATCAGGTCAAAGCGCCCCATGTCTGGGTTGTTGCGCGACCAGTTCCCCGTCTGGTATTTCATGGCGGGTAGCTGGTTGAGTTTGAGGTTCTCAAGCAAAAAAGCCGCCGCTAGGGGGTGGCAATCGCTGGCGGTGATGTCACCACCGCGCCTGTGCAGCACCAGACTGGCCAGGCCCAGGCCGCAACCGATCTCGAGAATGCGCCTGCCTTCAAGGGCAAACGTTTGCATCGCGTGGGCCAGCACCCGGCTTGATGGCCACAGCAATCCAAAAATCGGCCATGCCGCAGATGAAATGCCTTCAGCTTCAGCTTCACCCAGCGGGTCGTGGAATTGCTGCCTGTCGAGCAACGAACGCAATTGCAGGTCTTCACCACAGCCGCTTATCGTTTCAAACTTCACTTGGTAGGGCATGCGGCGACAAGCCAGCAAGCGAATTTAACCGCCTAGCGATTTGGCGATTTTGTCAATCCCAGCCTGCGCGCAGGCTGCATCTTTCTCACCGCCCGGTGCGCCGGATATACCAACCGCACCGACCAGCTCCTTGCCCACAAAAATTGGCAAACCGCCTTCGATGGGCGTGATTTTTTCAAGCAGCATAAACCCGGCCAGGCCAGGTTGCGTACGCTTGGCCATTTCACCGCTCGGGTTGCGTGTGGTGAAGGCGGTGTAGGCCTTGCGCATGCTGTTTTCAATCGTGTGGGGATTAACGCCGTCATCGCTAAGTACCACTGCGGTACGCGCATGCCGGTTCAGCACCGTGATGGTGACTTTGTAGCCATCAGCGCGGCATTTTTCAAGTGCTGTAGTGGCCAGTTCGACGGCAGCGTTGGCAGAGATACTGCGCTCGCTGATCAGGCCCGGCGTGTTTTGCGCTGAAGCCGACGTGCCAGCAAGCACAGCCACAGCGAATAGGATTGAAATAGTCTTGTTCATGGTCGTCCTTGTGTTGCTAAATTTTTTAACCGTTTCAGTGTAAGCGTAGTACGGCACTTTTTACTTGGCCTACTTCGCTGTTGCACCAGACAAGCGAAGCACTTCTGTCAAACGCTCCGTGTCTTTTTTGATATGGCTATCAAACTGGCTGCTGCTGCCACCCACCATTTCGCCGCCTGCGGCACGCACGGTTTCAATCATGTCCGGGGTTTTCAAAATGCGGCTGATCTCGTCTTGCAATCTGGCCACCACATCGGGCGGCGTGCGCGCTGGTGCCAGCAGGCCAAACCAGGCGGTCAATTCATAATCGGGTATGCCGAGCGCTTCAGCTACCGTGGGCACATCGGGCAACAGCGGCGTACGGTTGCTGGACGTCACAGCCAGCGCTTTCAGTCGGCCACTTTTAACCAGTTGCAAAGCCGCCGCCAGGTTGACAAAGCCCACCTGTAGCGTTCCGCCAATATGGTCAGTGGCTGCCTGCGCATTGCCCTGGTAGGCCACATGCGTTATTTTTGCGCCTGTCTTGAGCGCCAGCAGCTCGCCCGACAAATGCCCCGAACTGCCCGCACCGACCGTGCCGTAGTTGAACTTGCCAGGTTCTTTCTTGATCAATGCCACCAACTCTTTCATGTTGTTGGCAGCCACACTGGGGTGTACGGTCACCACATTGAGCATTTCGGCCACCTCAATAATCGGTGCGAAATCTTTGGCCGGGTTGTACGGCATGCTGGCGTAAAGCGATGGGTTGGTGGCCAGCGTGATGCCGTTGATCAGCAGGGTGTAACCGTCAGGGGCGGACTTGGCAACGTAGTCGCTACCGATGTTGGTGCCTGCACCGGGCTTGTATTCAACAATCACTGGCTTGCCCAGCGCATCTTGCAGCTTCAGGGCAATCGCACGGGCCAGCACGTCAGACGAGCCGCCCGGCGTGGCCGGAACAATGATGCGCAGCGGCTTGTTGGGAAAGGCTTGTGCGTGAGCCGCTTCAGGCAAGGTGAGCACATTGGTCAACAGCAGCGCAGCAAGATGAAAAAAAAGACGCATGTCAGTTCTCCTAAGCGTGATGCACAATAAATAGACAGGCACGTAAGAATATTTGTTAACTGTAAAGCAAAAAATGAACCACCATGTTTTGATTGCCGGTGCTGGCCCGGTGGGGCTGGTCAGTGCGCTGACATTGGCCACCGCTGGCGTGGCTGTGACGGTTTTTGAGCGCAGCACCAGCGCCCCTGAAGACCTGCGCGCATCGACCTTTCACCCACCTACGCTGGACATGCTGGCGCGCTTTGGTATTTCAGACGAGCTGCTGCCGCAAGGCCTGGTGGCGCGCTACACCCAGCAGCGCGACCGCCAGGAGGGTTTGATTGCCGAGTTCGACATGTCACTGCTGACAGGCCTGACGCAGCACCCTTACCGCTTGCAATGCGAGCAGTGGAAGCTGAACAAACTGCTGTTGGACAGGCTGGCCAAGTTCCCGCATGCCAAGGTACTGCTGGGGGCGGAGTTGCAGTCGGTTGAACAAAGCGCTGGCAGCGTTGAAGTCAAGGTCAAACTCGGCGGCGATGTGCAGGCCTTCAAAGGGGACTACCTGATAGGTGCTGACGGGGCATGGAGTTCAGTCAGGCAGGCACTGAATGTCGAGTTTGAAGGCTTTACCTACCCCGAACGCTTTCTGGTGGTGTCCACCGCGTTTGAGTTTGCGGACCATTTCCCGAAACTGTCGTATGTCAATTATGTGTCTGACCCGCAAGAGTGGTGCGTGTTGCTGCGCGTGCCCACGCTGTGGCGCGTGCTGTTCCCGACGCATGCCGAGGAGTCAGACGAGGCGGTGCTGACGGACCAGTCCATTCAAACCCGCCTGCAAAATTTGCTGCCGCAAGACAAGCCCTACCAGACCGTGCACCGCACGCTGTACAAAGTGCACCAGCGGGTGGCCAAAGAGTTCCGGCGTGGCCGGGTTTTGCTGGCAGGCGATGCGGCGCACATCAACAACCCGCTGGGCGGCATGGGCATGAATGGCGGCGTGCATGATGCGTTCAACCTGAGCGACAAACTGGTGGATATTCTGGTCAATGGTGCCAGCGATGCACTGCTGGACCGTTACGAGCGCCAGCGTCGGTCGGTGGCGATTGAATACATCAATGCCAACACCGCACGCAACAAAAAGAACATCGAAGAGCGCGACCCCGAGGCGAGGCGTAAAACTCATGCTGAGCTGCGTGCCATTGCTGCCAACCCCGATGCCGCCAGAGACTACCTACGCAAAACATCGATGATCGACGCACTGGAACGCGCAGAGGCCATTGCTTAAAACAGCATAAGACAACCTAAACCAACACAAAGCAAAAAATGAAACAAGGCATCCACACCAAAACAGCAACCCAGCGCCGTGCAGAACTTAAAGCCCGCTTTCGCAAGGGGCACCTGGTGGTTGCGCCTGGCGTGTTCGAAATGATCTCCGCCAAACTAGCTGACCGCATGGGTTTTGAAGCGCTGTACATGACAGGCTACGGCACGGTGGCCTCGTACCTGGGCCTGCCGGATGCAGGCCTGGCCAGCTACACCGACATGGTGAACCGCGTGGCGCAGTACGCCAGCATCACCGACACGCCGCTGATTTGCGATGGCGACACGGGCTATGGCGGCCTGCTGAACGTGATGCACACGGTGCGCGGCTACGAGGCAGCAGGCGCCTGCGCGATTCAGCTTGAAGACCAGGAATTCCCCAAAAAATGCGGCCACATGCTGGGCCGCCGCGTCGTGCCCCAGCAGGACATGGTGGACAAAATACGGGTGGCGGTTGAAACGCGCACTGACAAGAACTTCCTGATCATCGCGCGCACCGATGCGCGTACCGTGCTGGGCTTGGATGAAGCACTACGCCGCGCCGAAAGCTATGCCAGAGCAGGGGCAGACTTGCTGTTTGTTGAAAGCCCGGAATCCGTTGAAGAAATGGAAAAAATCGGCCGCAGCTTTGACCTGCCGCTGGTGGCCAACATGGTCGAAGGCGGGCGTACCCCGGTGCTGAGTCACGATGAACTGAAGCGCATCGGTTATGGCCTGGCGATCTTCCCGGCCACTGGCTTTTTGGCTACCGGTGCAGCGCTGCAAAGCGTTTACAGCACCATCAAGGGCACAGGTTCCAGCGATCAGGTTGATGTGCCGCTGCATGATTTTCAGGCGTTCTCCCAGCTCATGGGGTTTGACTGGGTGGCAGAGTTTGATGCGACCCATGCAGCCCCTGTTGCAAAGGACAAATCATGAACGATCAAACCGATGACGACGACATTTACCGCAAGCAGAATTTTGGCAATGCGTCAGGCATCGGCAAGCGCTGCGCACTGGTTCTGGTGGACTTCGTTAATGGCTTTGTCGATGCGCAGCAGTTTGGCGGGCCGCATATTGCAGCCGCTGTTGAAGCCACCATTCCATTGCTGTCAGCTTTCAGGCAAGCGGGTTTGCCTGTGGTTCACACCCGGGTTGTGTTTGCGGATGATGGTGCAAACAAAAACGTGTTTTGCGTCAAGGTACCGCCGCTGCTCAAGCTAACTGAGCATGCCCATGGATCGCAAATCGTGCCGCAGCTCACGCCCGTCAAGGGTGAGTTGGTACTGCGCAAAACCTCGGCATCGGCCTTTTTTTCAACCGGGCTGTCAGAGTGGCTGCACCTGCGCGGTGTGGATACCGCAGTGATTGTGGGCTGCACCACCAGCGGCTGCGTGCGTGCCACGGTGGTCGACGCCATGCAGTTCAATTTCTCAACCATCGTGATTGAAGACTGTGTGGGAGACCGTGCCATGGGCCCGCACGAGGCCAATCTGTTTGACATGCGGCAGAAGTACGCTGATGTCATGCCGCGTGATGCATTTCTTTTGTCACTTTCGAAGGCTTAAATCAAAGGTAAATCATGGATCACCTCGGCTACCGAATGAAGTTTGGGGCGCTAGGCCCTTCGACCAACACCATCGTCCAACCGGATTTTGACGACATGCGCCCGGTCGGCGTGACGAATCATTACAGCCGCATCATCATCCCTAACGATCCGGTCAACACCGATGAAGATTTTTTGCGCCTGGTTAAAAACATTCAGGGCAACACACTGGATGCGGCTGACGTGCTGAAAAGCTGCGAGATGCAGTACCTGGTGATGGGCATGTCAGCAGCTACGTTTTGGGACGGGCGAGAGGGCGCGCACAAGTACCTGAAAACCATGCGTGAACGCGCCGAAGTTGAGGTCTCGTGCGGCTCATTTGCCACCGAGGCAGCGTTGAATATCTACAAGGCCAAGCGCATTGCGTTTTTCTCGCCCTACTTTCCGGTGGCCAACGCGCAGGTGCGCCGCTTTTATGAAGACTGCGGCTTTACCGTGGTGCGTGACCTGTGTCTGCAACGCCCCAGCCCGGTACAAATCGCCCATACGACGGATGCCATGTGCCGCGATGCCTTGAAGCAACTCGACGGCGACGATATTGATGCGATTGTTCAGGTCGGCACCAATCTGTCGATGGTGCGCTTTGCGGCGGCGGCTGAATTGTTTTTAGGCAAGCCGGTGATTGCGATTAACACCGCTACCTACTGGCACGCGCTGCGCGCGGTGGGCATCAATGACAAGCTACAGGGCTTCGGCACGCTGCTGTCACATCATTGACGTATCAATCAATCGTCTTGAGTAACATCCAGCCCCGGAAACAGCACCTCAGTAAAGCCAAACTGCGTGAAGTCGCGGATGCGCATCGGGTACAGCTTGCCGATCAAATGGTCGCATTCGTGCTGCACTACCCGTGCGTGAAAGCCGTCTACCGTGCGGTCAATCGCATCACCGTACTGATCAAACCCGGTGTAGCGGATGCTGGACCAGCGCGGCACAACGCCGCGTAAGCCAGGTACCGACAGGCAGCCTTCCCAGCCATCTTCTTCGATTGAGGAGAGCGGCGTGATGACCGGATTCAGCAGCACGGTGCGCGGCACCAGCGGCGCATCTGGGTAGCGCGGATTCGGCGCGTCAGTGCCAAAAATCACCAGTTGCAAATCAACGCCTATCTGCGGCGCCGCCAGGCCAGCACCGTTAACGGAACGCATGGTGTCGAACATGTCGCCGATGAGCAGGTGTAACTCGTCCGTGTCAAAAGCGGTGACGGGTGGGGCAATGCGCAAGAGGCGTGGGTCGCCCATTTTCAGGATGGTGTGGATGGTCATGGATAAATTGCAAGGTAGGCGGCGTAGGCGGCTTTGGCATACACCGAGTGGAGAGCGCCGATTTTGGGTGTTTGCGCGTTTGCCAAGGCTGGAGGAATTTTGAACCACTTACTCGAAAAATCTAACTCCACTGAGTTGGCAAAACTGAATTTAGTGTCAAAACTCAAACCTGAAAGCTGGAATGCTGAGCTTTGGTCATTGCGCAGCAAAAATTCACCTTGGCGCAGGCTCTTGGTTTTTTGACTGGTTCCATAGGCAACGAAAACCCGGTAGGCACGCGGCACGTTCTCGTGCTCTCTGACTCTAATAACCAAGGCTGGACGTGGTTTAGGTCCAGGGTCAAGCTTTGGTAAATGCGGAAAGTGACACCAAACAATATCTCCAGCTTCTGGTTCTGGCCACCAGACAGCAGACTCTTGTGCCACGCTTTAAAACAAGCTGGAGAGCACTTTGCCGCGACCCGCAGGGCCAGCAGCTTTGCGAACGGCAGCCATTTGCTTGGCGGTCAGTGGCCCATCATCCGGCTCATAAGTCGGCAACACCTCACCAGCCAGCTTTAGCGCAGCATAGTGCAGCACTTCAGATTCACGTTTGTAGCCCAACTGCTTGGCGAGTTTAGCCAGCGTAGCGCGTGAGATTTTGGTTGCTGTGTCCGCGGGCTGAAAGCGCATTAACAGCGCGTCGGAAGGGGGCGAAATGGCAGCGGTCATGAGTGGCTCCTTTTGATATCGTAATGATATCAAATCTAAAGCAAATCTACGACAGAGTGGGCAGCAAGCGCAAAGTAGCTGGGCAACAGGCTGTTATGGGCCACCACCTCTAACGCCAGTAACGATGACCCCGATAGCCGTAGTAGCCCCGATAACCGGGGTAGCCGTAATAGGGTTGTGGAGCCGGAACCACAACAATCGGTACAGGCTCAACATACACCGGAGGTGCCCGGTAGACAACAACAGGACGTGGCCCTATGGGGGCGACTACGCAGCCTGATAGCAGTGCTGCCAAGCTTGTTATAGCGACGAGGCTGGCCAAACGATTCAATGAGGCAGATGAATTGGATGTCATGAAAGCTCCTGTAGTCCAGAACTTTTAACGCCCCACAGCTCACCGCGTGTGACCTGGCTTGTGCAAAGCACGGTAACGTCGTGTAAGCCGCCTGCTAATCAATCCACTGGACTACCCACTAAAACCAGCAGACCTGCTTCATCAATCACCGCCACGCCTAGTTCCCGTGCCTTGTCCAGCTTGCTACCTGCGTCCGTGCCTGCCAGCAAATAATCAGTTTTTTTGCTCACGCTGCCGGCAACTTTGGCACCGGCCGTTTCCAGCATGTCTTTGGCCTGGTCACGGCTCAAGGTGGGCAGTGTGCCGGTGATGACAAAGGTTTTGCCTGAGAGAGGTTTGGGTGTTACAGCAGCAGGCTCGCCCTCCTCCCACGTCACGCCGCAGGCGCGCAATTGCTCGACCACCTCGCGGTTATGCGGCTGGTCAAAAAACGTCCGCAAGCTTTTAGCGACGATGGGGCCGACGTCGTTGACCGTCAACAACTGCTCTTCCGTCGCATCCATGATGGCGTCGAGCTTGCCGAAATGCCTTGCCAGTTCTTTGGCAGTCGCCTCACCCACATGGCGAATACCCAGACCGAACACGAAACGTGGCAGCGTGGTTTGCTTGGACTCTTCAATGGCTTGGAGCAGATTGGTGGCTGATTTGTCGGCCATGCGGTCCAGATTGGCCAAAGCCGTCAAGCCCAGTTTGTACAAATCGGGCAGCGTGCGAATGATGTTGGCATCGACCAGTTGCTCGACTAATTTATCACCCAGGCCATCGACTTCTACCGCGCGGCGGTGGGCGAAGTGCAATATCGCTTCTTTGCGCTGTGCCCCGCAAAACAAGCCACCTGTACAGCGGTAATCTGCTTCGCCCTCTTCACGCACGGCGCTTGAGCCGCACACCGGGCAACTGCGCGGCATGGTGAAAATTTCTGCGCCAGGTGTGCGCTTGTCAAGCAGCACACTGACAACTTCAGGAATCACATCCCCCGCCCGTCGCACCACCACCGTGTCACCGACCCGCACGTCCTTGCGACGGGCTTCGTCTTCGTTGTGCAGGGTGGCGTTGGTCACGGTCACGCCGCCTACAAACACGGGCGCCAGCTTGGCTACTGGCGTGAGCTTGCCGGTGCGGCCTACCTGCACGTCGATGGCCAGCACCGTAGTCATTTGCTCTTGCGCCGGGTACTTGTGCGCCACCGCCCAGCGCGGCTCGCGGGTGACAAAACCTAGCTGCTTTTGCAGCGCCAGGCTGTTGACCTTGTAAACCACGCCGTCAATGTCAAAGGGCAAGCTGTCACGCGACTGCCCGATACGCTGGTGGTACGCTATTAATTCAGGAGCTGCTTGCGCCCATATTGTTTGGGCTGCAACCGGAAAACCCCACTTTTTCAAGGCCTGTAGCAGCTCAAAATGAGTTTCAAAGGCTGGGCCACCTGCATCGGGTGGTGTGATGTCTCCCAAGCCGTACGCAAAAAAACTCAAGGGCCGCTGCGCTGCAATGGCTGGGTCAAGCTGGCGTACCGCACCGGCAGCTGCATTGCGCGGGTTGACGAAAGTTTTTTCGCCTTTCATGCCTTGGGCAATTTTTGTACGCTGCCGCTCGTTGAGCGCTTCAAAATCATCACGGCGCATGTAGACCTCGCCACGGACTTCCAGCACCGCAGGCGCATCTTCAGGCAGCCGTAGAGGGATTTGCTTGATGGTGCGGATGTTCTGCGTTACGTCTTCGCCCGTTTCACCATCACCCCGGGTAGCCGCTTGCACCAGCACACCGCCTTCGTAGCGCAGGCTCATGGCCAGGCCGTCAAACTTGAGTTCTGCCACGTACTCAACTGGCGGATCGGTCTCAAGCAAGCCCAGCTCTTTGCGAACGCGGGTGTCAAAGTTTTGCGCGCCTGTGGCTTCGGTATCGGTTTCTGTGCGGATGCTGAGCATGGGCACTTTGTGGCGTACGCTGGCAAACGCATCAAGCGCCTTGCCGCCGACGCGCTGGGTGGGCGAGTCAGGCGTTAATAATTCAGGGTGCTGTGCTTCCAGCGCTTGCAGCTCTTTGAACAGCTTGTCGTACTCATCATCAGGAATCGACGGCTCATCAAGCACGTAGTAACGGTGTGCATGTTCATGCAGTTGTGCATGAAGTTCTTTGATGCGGTCAACGGTATTGGCAGGCTGCACAGATGGCGCACTGCTGAAGAGGTCTTCAGTCACAAAACTTGGTAAGGTTAACTGAACAGCCGCCGCGCCAGCACCGAGCCCGCCGACAAATCGCGCGCATCGAGCGTGTCATAAAGCTGCTCCAGCTCGCTGCCAATCACATCCATGGCCGAGGCATGAATCACATTGCCGTTGTCGTCAATGACGACACCGTCCATGCTGGCGGCCAGGGCCATGGCTGATTCACGCATACGCACAAACGGCTGTTCGTCCCGCGCGACCTGGGGCACATCCAGCGACAGCGTGACTTCACGCAACGCGGTTTGCTCAGGGTCTTCAGACATGGCGGCCTGCGTGTCAAATGCCAGCCCCAGCATGGGTGCGCCGCCCCGCTCGGTGGCAGGCAGCACCATTCGGCCTGGGATGGAGCCCGCTACAAAACCGAGCCGCGCTGCGCTTTGCTGCACATAGCCGGGGCTCCAGGCGGTGTGGAGCGCGCGCAGGGTAAAACCCAGTTGGGCATCATGCGCACTGGCGAATTGGTCCAGCTCTCTGGCGCGCGCAACTTCGTCATTCATTTCGGGAAACTCAGGCTCGCCGCCAATTGCATCGGCAAAGGCCTGCGTCTTCATGACAAATTCAGAATATTCGATCTGGTTCAGCGCACCCACCCGATTGGCCAGTTGCACGCCGCACTGCAAGGCGCTGTAGCGCTGGCCCGCAGAGGGGATCTCCCATTCACCGCTAGCTACACTCAGGCCCTCAATACCAAAGGGTTTGCTGCCCACCCTGCGCGTGCCAGGCATGGCGGCCAATACAGCCTCGCCTGACACGCTGGCATCGACCATCACAGGCGCAATCACATCAATCAGGGCGTCCAGGCCAGGCTTTTTGTCAATCGCCATCAAGGTGGTCAGACTGGTTAAAGAACCCATGGCTGAATCTGCATCAAAACGGGGCTCCTGCCGCTCAGCCAGCGCGTCTACAGTAGCGCCCTCTGCGTTTTGAGCGGGTTGCTGGTCTGCACCAGCTTCAGGTATTGCCCGTTTGGGCTGGTTTTTACGCGCCGACCACGCGCTGTGCGCCACCACACCGGCAAGCACCAAACCTCCTGCAACTGCCAGACTGATTTGTAATGTACTCATCTAGGTGGTGTGTGTTCGGGTTCAGGCAGCTTCAGCAAAACCAAGCGCCGATTCCATGTCAACCGCCACGATACGCGAAACCCCCTGCTCCTGCATGGTCACGCCTATCAGTTGCTCGGCCATTTCCATGGCGATCTTGTTGTGGCTGATGAATAAAAACTGGGTTTCACGGCTCATCGATTTCACCAGCTTGGCATAGCGTTCGGTGTTGGCGTCGTCGAGCGGCGCATCCACCTCATCGAGCAAACAAAATGGTGCCGGGTTCAACTGGAAAATGGCAAACACCAGCGCAATCGCCGTCAGGGCTTTTTCACCGCCCGACAGCAGGGCAATGCTCTGGTTTTTCTTGCCCGGGGGCTGGGCAATCACCTGCACACCTGCGTCCAGGATTTCCTCACCCGTCATTTTTAGCTGCGCATTACCGCCACCAAACAACTCGGGAAACATTTTGCCAAAGTGCTCGTTCACCTTCTCAAACGTGCTGGCCAGCAAATCGCGCGTTTCTGCATCGATTTTTTTAATCGCGTCTTCCAGCGTTGTCATGGCTTCGTTCAAATCGGCTGATTGCGCGTCTAAAAATTGTTTGCGTTCGCTAGCGGTGGCCAGCTCGTCCAATGCAGCCAGGTTCACTGCACCCAGCGATGCAATGTCACGGTTGATGCGGTCAATCTCGCCCTGCAAGCCAGTGGTACGGACGTTACCCGTTTCAATCGACAGCGCAACCGCAGCCAGATCCGCCTGCGCATCGGTCAACAACTGCGCGTATTGCTCAAAGCCAAGCCGCGCGGCTTGCTCCTTGAGCTGGAATTCGGTGATGCGCTGGCGCAGCGGGTCAAGCTCGCGCTCTAGCTGCAAACGCCTTTCATCGCTGGCGCGCAATTTCGCCGTCAGGTCATCGTACTGGCTGCGCTTGGCACCCAAGTCAGCCTCGCGCTCAAGCTTCACGCTCAGCGCTGATTGCAGTCCAGCCTGGGCTGCAGCGTCTGTGAGGCGCGAGAGTTCTTCTTTTGCGCGCTGCTCTTCCTGGGCAATGGTGTCGGCCTGTTGCGCCGCAATGCTGATGGCGCGGGCCAGCTCTTCCCGGCGCGCACTTAGCGAACGCAATGCAAATTGCGCTTCCTGCGACTGCCGCTCCAGGGCGCGTTGTTGCTCACGCGATTCATTGACTTTGCGCTCAGCCTCGATCACCCGGTCATCCAGCTGCGCATGCCGCTCCTGGCTGTCAGCCAATTGCATGTCAAGCTCTTCAAAGCGGCCTTCTGCCGTGACTTTGCGCTCTTCGAGGTCGCCAAGCTGCGCTTCAATCTCGCCCATGTCGAGCTGAATTTGTTCACTGCGCGCGCGCGTTTGCTCGGCCAGTTGAGTCAACCGCAGCACTTCAACCTGCAGCTCATGGGTACGGCTTTGGCCCTCGGCGGCTTCTCTGCGTGCCGTTGACAAGCGCTGGGCTGCATCGGCATAGGCGGCTTCCGCGCGCACCAGGGCGCTGCGTGCCTCGTCGCTGATCAGGGCCTGCGCCCTGAGTTGCTTGTCTAAATTTTCAATCTCTTGCGCGCGGCCCAACAAACCAGCCTGCTCGGAGTCCGGCGCATAAAAGCTGACGCTATGGTGCGTCACCGCATGGCCGCTCTTGACGTAAATCGCTTCGCCCGCCTGTAGCTTGTCGCGCGCTGCAAGTGCATCGTCCAGCTTGTCTGCCGTGAAGCAGCCATGCAGCCAATCACCCAGCAGCGCGGCCTGCCCGGCATCATTCAGGCGCAGAAAATCTGCCAATGGCTTCAAGCCAACAGCGCTGTTGGGCTTGACGGATGTGGCCGCAGGGGGTGGCGAATAAAAAGACAGTTTGGCGGGTGGCGTGTCACGGCCATCTGCGCCTGCAAAGCCGCGCACCATGTCGAGCCTCGATACTTCAAGGGCACCAAGCCGCTCTCTCAGAGCGGCTTCCAGAGCATTTTCCCAGCCTTGCTCAATGTGAATGCGGCTCCACAAGCCTTGCAAACCATCCAGCCCGTGTTTGGCAAGCCAGGGCAAAAGCCGTCCATCGGTTTTGACTTTTTCTTGCAGCGCCTTGAGCGCCTCCGATTTAGCAGACAGGTCAGCACGTTTGGCTGATTCGGTATTGACCAGCAATTGGCTGGCACGCCTGGCTTCGTCCAGTTGCGGCACGCTGTCTGTCAGCTCGTGCAAGCGCGCCTGGGCAACGAGTTGCGATTCTTGTGCGCTTGCAAATTGGGCCGTTAAATTAACCAGCCGCGCTTCGTCAGGCGCATTCAGCGCGTTGCGATCTGCGGTGAGTTTTTCCAGGCGCAAGCTCAATGCGCGCGATTGCTCTTCAATGTTGCGCTGGTCAGCCGCCAGCACCTGGATTTGCTGCTGGACTTGAGCCACGCTAGTCCGCTGCTCGTTGGCCTTGGCCTGGGCGCTGCGCAGCGCTTCTTCAAGCGCGGGCAACTGGGCGTGCTGCTCTTCGTCTTGCGCGGCCAGCAACTCGGCTTTTTCTTCAGCCTCAATAGCTTGCGCGGCGAGTGTTTCGGTTTCTACCGCTGCATCGTCCTTGCGCGTTGCCCACTGCGCGGTTTGCTCTTTGAGCTGGGCCAGGCGCTGCTCCACCCGAATCCTGCCGTCAACCACAAAGCGGATTTCAGCCTCAAGCCGCCCGACTTCGCTGCTGGCTTCATACAGCTTGCCCTGCGCCTGGTTAACGTGGTCGCCAGCGGCGTAATGCGCCTGGCGAATGGTCTCCAGGTCGGCCTCGATATGGCGCAAATCGGCCACCCGGCTTTCCAGCTCGTTGACGGCTTTTTCAGCATCCAGTTTGACTTTGGCCTGGTCGGCTTCGCTCTCGGCGCGCTTTAAAAACCAGAGCTGGTGCTGCTTGAGCGTGCCATCAGCCTGCAATTTGTTGTAGCGCAAAGCCACTTCGGCCTGCTTTTCAAGCCGGTCAAGGTTGCTGTTTAGCTCACGCAAAATATCTTCAACCCGAGTCAGGTTTTCACGCGTGTCTGACAGGCGATTAGCCGTTTCGCGGCGGCGCTCTTTGTACTTCGATACGCCTGCAGCTTCTTCTAAAAACAGGCGCAGCTCTTCGGGTTTTGACTCAATGATGCGGCTGATGGTGCCCTGGCCAATGATGGCGTAAGCCCTTGGGCCTAGGCCAGTGCCCAGAAACACGTCCTGCACATCGCGTCTACGCACCGGCTGGTTGTTGATGTAGTAGCTGGACGTGCCGTCACGGGTTAACACCCGTTTAACCGCAATCTCTGCAAACTGGCCCCACTGGCCACCCGCACGGTGGTCCGCGTTGTCAAACACCAGCTCAACGCTAGAGCGGCTGGCCGCCTTGCGCGTTGTGGTGCCGTTGAAAATCACGTCCTGCATCGATTCGCCGCGCAGCTCAGAAGCCCGGCTTTCACCCAGCACCCAGCGCACCGCGTCCATGATGTTGGACTTGCCGCAACCGTTGGGGCCAACGACGCCAACCAATTGGCCAGGCAACACAAAATTGGTTGGCTCGGCAAACGACTTGAAACCGGAAAGCTTGATGGAATTAAGACGCAAAAGGCAACCCGTGTATATGACGTATTTTATTATGTAAGCTGTTGATTTTAAAAGCTTTTATTACTTGCAGGGCAAGCAGCGTCAAAAATCACAAGCATCAATGTTAACCGAGGCGGCCAGGGGCAAACATGGCAATATTTACGACGAGATTCACAGCGGAAGATTTACTTTTTTAACTGCCGAAAAGCGAGTAGCAAACCGATGAGCGCTATCACCACAAAACAAACGAAAGACCAGTTGGCAATCGAGCCGTCAAAAAACGTCCAGTCGACCTTGCTGCAATCACCGCTGCCCTTGAAAATCATGGGAATCGCGCGCTTGAGGGGAAAGGTTTCAATCATGCCGTACAGGTCACGGCCACACGATGCTTCTTCGGGCGGATACCACTGTAAAAAGCTCTGGCGAGCGGCCACAAATGCCCCTAAGCCAGACAGCAGCGCCATCAAACCCGAGCCCGTCACCAGCAGGCTTTTACGCGATGCAAACGCTGTGATAGCGGCAACCACAGCCACCAGCACCAGCGCATACCGCTGCACGATACACATCGGGCAAGGCTCCAGTCCCACCACGTGCTGCAGGTACAAGCCAAATGCCAGCATGGCGATGCTGGCGGCAGCCACCAAGCCTAACGCCAGGCGCGGCTGATTGTCCAAAAGCTTAAAAACCATCTCGAACCCTATCGTTAAAAATCTGCTTTGCGGATATGTGAATTGTCCGCTGGTTCGGGGGGTGGATTCCGGATTAGTTCCCGGTCGTCAACCTGGGTAAAAGTAACTTGAAAGTCCAAAAAACCTCGTTTGTAGTCTTTTTTCAGGTACAAATATGCTTCAAGCCCAATAGATTC
>JAYWBS010000148.1:0-13240 GCA_043781295.1 Polaromonas sp. | reverse complement strand
CTCAGTGGGCCAGCTGGCGCGCGTATGGGCTAGTTTTGACGAAAAAGCTGTGGACCTTCCGGCAGCCGCCCAGCCGATGATGCGCAGGCTGCGCCAGCATACGGGCGAGACCGTGGCGGTGTTTATCCCCGACGGAAACTTTCGCGTCTGTATTGCCGAACTAGCCAGCGAGCAGCCTTTAAGCTTCAAGCGCGGCGTGGGTTACCGCGAACGAATCATGTTAGGTGCCAGCGGCCGGACCATTCTTGCTCATCTTCCCCATGGCATGGCCACCCTAAAAGACTATGCGAGGGATTTGCCGGCGGGCATCAGCATCGATCTGAAGCGCTACGCTCATGAACTGGAACAGACACGCAAGCGCGGCTACGCCGTCAGCCGCAGCGAACTGATAGAAGGAGCAGTGGCCATGGCTGCCCCTTTCTTTGACAGTAACGGCCAGGTGAGCGGCTCGCTAGCAGTCTTTGGCCCAACCGTGAGACTGGATAACGCCAAGGTGAAGGAGACAAGCGCAATGCTGGTCGAAGAGTCCAAGGCTCTGTCGTGTGCACTGGGCCTTGTAAACCGTCCTGCCTGAGCCGCAGTTCGCCATGCCAGCGCCCCCTGCTGTGGCCAGTCCCTTGAGGTCACGCGTAAACAGTTGCCTAAGACGGAAAAGCTTTTGACGCGCAGCGCTGAAAGCACTAAGCAAAGCGGCCGCCAGCGGTTTTAATCCGGGTGATAACGAAAGGGCAAACTGACCGCCCGCCCACAACTAGAGCGCGTAGGTTTAACCATCACCGACAACTGGAGCCCATGTTTTCTCCTAATTCCGGCTAATCCTCCACCACGATTTTTGCATCGTCTAAAACCTCGGTCACTGTTTTTTCGTTTAATTCCTATCTAAGTAAATACTTAACTTAGTCAAAAATAACGCGTACTGCATCGGAGCGTATGGATAGCTAAAAGGTAATAAGCTAGGGTATTTACTTATGTAATGCGTCATTTCAAGGCTTGAGGTAAAAATATCTTGGCGCCAAAATCATAGGGGTAAAAAAAATTTCTATCTAAGCATTTTAATTTTTTAGAGCTAATCAAATAACAGCCGGCGGTGTCCGAACCGGCTGACCTAGCAACATTCCAACAAAAGGAAGACCACGATGGAAAGTGCAGAAAACAACAAGCTGTTGACCCAGGTCGGCCGCGGCACGCCGATGGGCGAACTCATGCGCCGTTACTGGCAGCCGTTTGCAGCCGCTTCAGAGCTGGACGACAACTGGACGCGCCGCGTGCGCCTCTTGGGGGAAGACCTGGTACTGTTTCGGGACCGTCAGGGCCGCCGCGGCCTGATTGCCGAACAATGCCCTCACCGTCGTGCCTCCTTTGCGCATGGCATACCGACGCAAGATGGAATTCGCTGCCCCTACCACGGCTGGGAATTCAACGGCCAGGGCAAATGTCTGAACCAGCCGAACGAGATCGACAACCCGACTTTCCGCGAGAAAGTAACGACACCTGCGTACCCGGTGCAAGAACTTGGTGGTCTGTTGTTCGCCTACATGGGGCCGCCTGAAAAGCAACCGCTGCTGCCGCGTTTCGACGGCTTTGTGGCCACAGGCACCATCCGCATGATGGGCCGCGCGATATTGCCTATTAACTGGCTGCAGATTATGGAAAATTCGGTTGACCCGATTCATACCGAATGGTTGCACGGTCATCACTATGAGTTTCAAAAAGAGCAGGAAGGCGTTAAGGTGGCCATCAGCGCGCGCCATGAAAAGATCGACTTCCGGGAATTTGAATTCGGCGTCACCAAGCACCGCCTCCTTGAAGGACAATCCGAAGATTCGGAAGATTGGACCGTCGGCCATCCGGTAGTGTTTCCGAACATGCTGGCAGTCGGTAACGGCGATGAAAAATCGCGTTACTACTCGTTCCAGATCCGCGTACCTGTCGACGACGAGACGACCATGCACATCTGGTACAACGCCTACGTTCCCCCCAAGGACGCAGTGGTGTCGCAGCGCCTTTTGAATACGGTTGCCACATACGACGTGCCGTTCAAGAATGCGAATGGTGACTTTATTGTCGACAACGTTGATGGTCAGGACATGATGGCCTGGATCTCGCAAGGTGCCATCGCGGACCGCACACTTGAAAACCTCGGCGCTTCCGACAAGGGCATTGCAACCTACCGTCGCATGCTGCGCCGTGAAATCAAGAAGATGGAGACTGGTCAAGACCCAATGGGCATCGTGCGCGACGAAGCTCGAAACGCGTTAATCGACCTGCCCAACGAAAAGAAGAAGCACCACAACAGCGACGGTTTTGCCAGCTTCATGCTGCGCACGCACGCTAAATACTCGCCGATTGCGCCGGATTTGATCGCGATCTTCGAGCCTGGCTCGCGCACACCACCTGATGGCAAGACTGCAAAACCTGAAACCGAAGCCGCCATGAACTGATGTATTCGCACCCGCCGGCAAGGGCGGCCGGTGCCAAACCTGAAATAGAGAGACCCAAGATGACTGCAGATGAATGCAAGCAAAAGCTGATTGACGCCGGCCGTATTCTGGAGAATGCCGGGCAGGGCGACCTGACGCGCGGCCACGTGTCGATTCGCGTCCCGGGCGACCCGACGCACTTCTACATGAAGCCGCACAGCCACGGCTTTGATGAGATCACGATGGCAAACATCGTGGTTTGCAACCTCGAAGGTGAAAAAGTCGCTGGCGGCGGCCGCAAACATAGTGAGGTGTACATCCACTCAGAGATTTTCAAGGCACGGCCCGACATCAACAGCGTGATACACACGCATCCGACGTATGCCGTGGCTTTGTCGGCGACTGGCCAGGACCTGAAGCTGATCAGCCAGCCGGCGGCGGCGTTCCACGACGGGCTGCCTTACTTCACAGAAACAATCGAGCTGATCCGCTCCCAAGCCATGGGTGCCGGCGTCGCAAAAGCGCTAGGCAAATCCAAGGCCGTACTGATGCGCAACCACGGCGCGGCCATTGTCGGTGCGTCGGTTGAAGAGTCGGTGATTTTAGCCATCATGCTTGACAACGCCTGCCAAATTCAGCTAGCCGCAATGGCGGCAGGCGGCATCGGCGAGCAATTTCATGTTGACAACGTCGGCAAGCTGCATGGCACTATCACGCAGCCGGAGCAATACAGCATAAATTTTGAATACCTGCGTCGCCGTACCAACAAGGCGATGGGTTTGCCAGCATGAAGTGATTTTTGAGTTTAAGTGAGCCAGTGAATCGTCAACTGCAAGCCGAAACCGAAGGGTTGCAAGCCAATTTTAAAAACGGAGACATTCGATGAAAAAATTCCTCTTACAGCTCACCATTCCTTTGGCTGCGCTGGCCATGGCTACCCAGGTCTTGGCGGCCGACCCGGTCAATCTGGCTACCTACAGCGGCGCCGATCGCAGTGCCAAACTTCTAGAGGCTGCGCAAAAAGAAGGTGTGGTCACGGTCTATCACGTGTATCCGGCACTGGTGCAGGTTGCCGCCGCCTTCACTAAGAAGTACGGCATAAAGGTCAATGCTTGGCGCGCCAGCTCCGAAACGGTTTTGCAGCGTGTTGGGACTGAAGCCAAAGGAAATCGTTTTGAGGTCGACATGATCCAGAACAACGCACCCGAAAACGAAGCCGCCTATCGTGAAAAGCTGCTGCAGGAGGTTCTCTCACCTTTCCAGAAAGACCTGATTCCACAAGCACTGCCATCGCACCACGAATGGGCCGGTATCACGCTCGACATCTGGACTGCCGCGTACAACACTCATAAAGTAAAGAAAGAAGAGCTGCCAAAAACCTACCTGGATCTTGCTGATCCGAAGTGGAAGGGGCGTTTGGGCATCGAAGCAGGTAACCACGCCTGGTTTGGTACGCTGATGAGTGAGCTGGGTGAAGAGCAAGGCCTCAAGCTGTTCAGCAACATCATTGCCACCAACGGCATGTCGGTTCGCAAGGGCCATTCGCTCCTCGCCACGCTGGTCGCATCGGGTGAAGTGCCGATGGCCCTCACCGTCTATAGCTGGAACCCCGAGGCACTAAAAGCAAAGGGCGCACCTATCGAAGCCTTGCCCATCGCGCCCGTGATCGCCCAGCCGAGCACGATTGCGATTGCCAAAAAAGCGCCTCATCCTGCCGCTGCCTTGCTGTTCTATGACTTCCTGCTCAGCGATGGACAAAAGCTGCTGGCTGATGCCAAGTTCATCCCCGCCAGCAAGAAGATAGAGAACATGTATTCGAAGACACCGCTGAAATTCATCGACCCTGGCAAGGCGCTGGACTCGCAAGAAAAGTGGATGAAGATGTACGACGAAGCCGTGATCAAAAAGGCTAAGTAAGCGCCCGGATTTAGGAAGACAAGCAACGCCAGTGAACCATTGGAACCGACAGGGGGCCAGCCTGGAGCAACGGCAACGTCATACCGACGCCTATCAAGACATCGTCCACTAAAGACACGAGCATGAATGCAACTGAGCAAGCTTTGGCTGAGCACGAAATGGCGCCGCCGCCTTCGGCAACACGGACAGGCCTGCTGGAGAAGATCGACTTCAAGTGGGTGATCATTAGCGTGTGTATGCTCGTGGTCGTATATCTGGCCGTGGTGCCTCTGGGCTTTCTGATTTGGCAAAGTTTTTATACGCCGGAGACCAACGCAAATCCTGCGCGTTTCACCTTCGCCAACTACATTGCCGCTTACGGCAGTCCTGAGACGCTGAAATTGCTGGGCAATTCGCTGGCATTTGCGGCCGGCACATCAGTCTTTGCATTTAGCGTCGGCGCTCTGCTAGCCTGGATGAACGAGCGTACCAATACACCCTTCAAGTCGCTGTTTTTTGCGCTGACCATTATTCCGCTGATCATCCCCGGTATCATGTTCACGATCTCGTGGATCCTGTTGGGTAGCCCCAAGATCGGGCTGATCAACCTGCTGCTGCAAAGCTGGTTCAACACCGACTACGTCTTCGTCAACGTCTATTCGATGTGGGGAATGATCTGGGTTGACGGGCTGCATTATTCGCCAATGGCTTTCCTGATCATGACGGCTGCCTTTCGCTCGATGGACCCGTCGCTTGAGGAGTCCGCCATGATGAGTGGCGCCGGCATCTTTCAGATTGCTTGGCGCATCACGCTCAGACTTACATGGCCGGCGATTTTTGCAGCACTACTGATTTTGTTCATCCGCGCGATCGAATCCTTCGAGGTGCCGGCGCTGTTGGGGCTGCCGGTCGGCATGCAGGTCTTTACCTCTGCAATTTACGAGTCGATTCACCAATACCCGAGCCAGATCGGCTTGGCTTCTTCTTACGCTACGGTATTGCTGCTGATTGCCAGTGTTGGCATCTATATGCAATCGCGCCTATCGAGCCGCGGCAGTAAATACGCCACGGTGACGGGTAAGGGATTCAGGCCCCGTACCATGGACCTGGGCAAGTGGCGCTACCTCACGGCCAGTACGTTCATCATCTACTTTGCGCTGATCGTGCTACTGCCATTTTTGGTGCTGCTCTGGTCGTCTTTCCAGAAGTTTTACAGCGTACCGTCTATGGCCGCGGCCAGGAACATGTCTCTTGATGCCTATCGCTTCATCCTGAACTACCCGAGCTTCAGCACGGCGGTGTGGAACAGCATCCTACTAGCGCTTGCCAGCGCCACCATCGTTATGTTGGTCACGTCGGTTATCTGCTGGATTGTCGTCAAGACCAAGCTCCCCGGCCGCTGGCTGCTCGACAACATCGCATCGCTACCATTGGTTTTTCCAGGCCTGGTGCTGGGCCTCGCCGTCATGGTGCTATACCTGAATCTGCAGATCGGCGTTTACGGCACCCTGTGGATCATGCTGATCGCTTACGTCACTCGCTTCATGCCCTACGGGCTGCGCTACAACACTACGTCGATGCTGCAGATCCATAAAGAACTGGAGGAGTCTGCGCACATGAGTGGCGCAAGCTGGGTCACAACTTTCTGGCGCGTGATCCTGCCGCTGCTCAAGCCGGGTCTCATGGCTGGCTGGATCTATGTGCTGATCGTGTCGATTCGCGAGCTTTCGGCATCCATCCTGCTTTACAGCCCCGGTACGGAGGTTGTTGCCACGGTGATCTGGGAGCTGTGGGAGAACGGACAGTTCGTTGAACTGTCGGCGCTTGGCGTGATGTTTATTCTCGCGCTGCTTTGCCTCGTATTGCTGGCACAACAGGTCGGCCGAAAGTTCGGCGTCAAGGAAATTTGAGTTGCCGGGAAACAGTCACAGCTGCAAGCCCGCTGATCCCCGTAAAGGAAATTTGGAGACACCCTATGCTCAGCGTCAAAAATCTCAATACCGAATACATCGATGGCCAAGGTCGCGCCGTCAAGGCTGCACGCGATATTTGCTTCGATGTGCCGGAAGGCAAGCTCTTCACTTTGCTCGGCCCCAGCGGCTGCGGCAAGACCACCACTATGCGCTCCATCGCTGGTCTCGAGCGGCCCACATCGGGCGACATCACCGTTAGCGGCATTTCCGTCTACTCCTCGAGCCGCGACGTCTTCGTCGCCCCCAACAAACGCAACTTCGGTATGGTTTTTCAGTCGTACGCGATCTGGCCGCACATGAATGTGTTTCAAAACGCGGCGTTTCCCCTGGTGGTCGGCAAACGCAAGCTCAAAAAGCGTGAAATCGAAGACCGCGTCAACCGCGTGCTGCACGTCGTCGGGCTGGACACTTTTTCCCACCGTGAGGCGACCATGTTGTCTGGCGGCCAGCAGCAGCGTCTGGCACTGGCTCGCGCGCTAGTAATGGAGCCCAAGTTGCTTCTGCTCGATGAGCCGCTGTCCAACCTCGACGCAAAACTGCGTGAGCGCATGCGGTTCGAGTTGAAGCGATTGCAGCGAGAGTCCGGGCTAACCACAATTTATGTCACGCACGATCAGGGCGAAGCGTTGGCTTTATCACATGAAATTGCCGTCATGCGTGAGGGCCGAATTGTTCAAATCGGCTCGCCCCGAGATGTATATGAGCGCCCCGGCAGTAAGTTTGTGGCTGACTTTGTTGGCCTCACCAACTTTGTCGACGCCACGGTACAAGGACTCGTAAAACAGGATGGCGGAGACAGCGACAACCTTTACGTCGTTAACTCGGCCATTGGCCAGCTATGCGTCTATTCGATTGAGGCAATGCGCAGCGGCGACGCCGTACTGGTGTCAGTGCGGCCTGAAGACGTCGAGCTGACCGAGGCGCGGCCTGCGGTGTGCGGTAATCAGAACATCCTAGAAGGCACAGTCGATTCCAAGGTATTTCTCGGCGAATACATCGACTTTAATGTGCGGATCGGCGAGCGGCAAATCATGGCGCGTGTGCATCCGTCGCTCACCACTCTGGTTGGCGAAAGAATTTACCTTCGCATGAACCCTGAGAAATGTATTTCTATTAAGGCCGACAAATGAGCCAGCTGACCGCATGATGCTTGCGACAGTGTGGATATGGATAACTGTCGTTTTTGGCTATCCTAGTACCCGCGCAGCTTAACCATCCCGATCGGAATTGAATCGATGAAAACAGCAGAGGCAAATCCTCCTCAGAAATCCCTCGACGTTTCGCGACACTGGCGCGAAGTACTCCACGACGAGCGCATCACGCACGTCATCAAGAGCGCTTTTCGCTGCACCTCTAGCGCGCTGCAGCGCAGTCTGCGCAAGCATTCTGTGCTGTACGGCCACTGGACGTTTTTGCGCATCTTGTGGCAGACCGACGGTGTTACCCAACGCCAGCTTAGTGAACAAGCCGGCGTAACGGAGCCTTCCACCTTTTCGGCCTTGCAGGCGATGGAAAAGCTCGGCTACATCACGCGGCAAAAAATGCCTGACAACAAGAAGCAGATTCGCGTGTTTCTGACTTCGAAAGGCACGGCGCTAAGGTCCCAAATCGTCCCGGCCGCGGAAGTGATCAATCGCGTTGCGCTGGCCGGCATTCCGCCAGAAGACATTGCAGTTACGCGCCGCACCTTGCTGGCGCTGGTTGAGAACCTGGCCGATTACGCCACTAAGCTGGACCTCGCAGCCGCTGCGGTAGTTCCCGGAGCTCCCACGGATGACGATGAAGACGCAGAGGCCGACGCATGAATGTATTGCCTGACTCGCGCTGTCCCGTGCGCATCGGAATCGCCGGCTACGGCGCGGCGGCATTGGCATTTGTGCCGGCCATGCAAGCGCACTCTGGTTTTGAAATTGCCGCTGTCGCCGAGCCGTCGGAGTCGGTACGCGATGAGGCCGCAAAAACGCTAGGCGTTGCAACTTTTGCATCTGTGTCTGCAATGCTGACCGGTGCAGAACTCGATGCGATTTACATCGGCACTCCGACCGAGATGCATTCGGTCCATGTGCTGGATGCGCTGTCTGCAGGAAAGCATGTGCTGGTTGAAAAACCAATGGCTTCGAATCTAGCCGACGCCAAATCTATGGTCGATGCCGCAGCAACGGCCGGAACGATTTTCATGGTCGGCCATTCTCACAGCTACGACCTGCCTATCAAGTCGATGCGCGCGCTGATTTCCGGCGGCACATTGGGCCGGGTGCGCATGGTTAACACGTGGTGTTATACCGACTGGATTTACCGTCCGCGCCGCCCCGACGAACTCGTCACCAGTCTTGGCGGCGGCGTCACCTATCGCCAGGGCTCGCATCAGTTTGACATCATTCGCCTGTTGTGCGGTGGCAAGGTGAAAAGCGTCAAAGCACGAGCCTTCGACATGGACCCGGCGCGCTCCGCTATTGGTGCGCATACCGTATTCATGGATTTTGAAGACGGCGCGGCAGCCACTGCGATCTACAACGGCTACGGCGGATTCTCAAGCATGGACCTGGGCTTCGATGTCTCGGAGTGGGGGTTTGCACAACCTGAAGCCGTGCGCAATTTTGCGCGTCGTCCGCTATCGGGAAGCCATCGGGCCAGTCCGGTTGAAGAGCAGGCCGCCAAGCGCCAGCGTGGAAAAACTGCAATCCCCAGCAGCGCGCCCTTGCAACCCTTTTTTGGCATGACGCTGGTCAGCTGCGAGAAGGGCGATATCCGCCAGTCGCCGCACGGGTTGTTTGTTTATTCGGCAAAGGGCAAACAGGAAATTAAACTTCCGACCGACCGTAGCCCGCGCGACCTGGTTATGGCAGAGTTCTACGATGCCATCATCGGCTGCGCACCCGCCGTACACGACGGCCGCTGGGGTTTGGCCAATCTCGCCGTTTGCGATGCTGCGATCGCGTCGTCGGTCAGCGGGCAAGAAGAAGCGGCGCTGTACCAGGTTGCAGTGCAAAGCTAATGCCGGATTCCTGACGACAACTTGCGTCCGCACTTCTATGGAGACACCATGAGCACCACCATTCTTGAAAATTCGCCGGGGTCGACTGATACCGTCATGACGATCATGACCGTGCGCCACAAACGCAAGGTTGCGGACGACATATATCTTTTCGAACTGGTGCCGCCCGTCGGTCAAAGCCTTGCATCTTTCAATGCAGGCTCGCACGTTGTAATCGTCACCCCAAGCGGACTGACGCGACGTTACTCGTTGTGCAACGCTCCGTCGCAAACCGATGCCTTCATCGTGGCCATCAAGCGCGACGCTAAGGGAGACGGTGGCTCGGTCAGCATGACCGATAAGCTGCATGAAGGCGGCACGGTGTCGGTGTCCCGCCCAGAGAATTACTTTGCCATCGACGCGGCTACGCAAAGTGCGCTGCTAATTGCGGGCGGCATCGGCATCACGCCCATTCTGGCGATGACGCATGAGCTGATGGCAAAGAACATTCCGCTTCGGGTCATCTACTGCAGCCGCTCGCCAGAGACGACGGCATTTGTCGAAGAGCTGTCGGTAGACGAGCTTGTCGGCCGCGTCTTGGTGCACCACGACCATGGTGATTTACAAAAGTCGCTCGATCTAAAACCGCTGCTGGCGGAACATTCGGATGGTGAGCACCTGTATTGTTGCGGCCCGCGTCCGCTGATGTCGGCGGTGCGTGATCTGTCGCGCCACTGGCCATCGGCGTCGGTTCACTTTGAAGACTTCGGTACGAGTGAGCCGACAAAGCAGCAGGGCGCCGACAAGGCATTCACCGTTAAGCTGTTCAAAAAGGGAATCACGGTGCCGGTGCCAGTCGGCACCACCATACTCGAGGCATTGCGCGGCGCAGGCATTGCAGTGCCCAGTTCATGCGAAAGCGGCACTTGCGGCTCTTGCCGCACCGGCTTGATCGGCGGTGAGGCCGATCACCGTGACTTCGTGCTCGACGAAGACGAATACGAGAAAGAAATCATGATCTGCGTGTCTCGCGCAAAGACTGCGGAACTTGAGTTGGATATTTAATAGGTAGTCTCAGATGACGAATAAACCTGAAAACTTTTCCACCATGAGCGCTCCAGTTTCCGACGCCGCCACTACTTATGTGACTAATCCAAGCGATATGGACATTATGCGCTGGCACGACAGCTACTTGGTTGGTTACCCGCCGATTAACGATGTGCATAAAGAGTTTTCCGAGCTGGTCGGCCGGTTGCAACAAGCACCAGACGTTGAGTTGCCCGCGCTACTCGGGTCTTTTGTTTCGCATGCCGTATCGCATTTCGATAAAGAAAATCGCTGGATGCGCGAGACCGATTTTCCCGCGCGCGAACGCCACATCAATGAGCATGCGGCGGTAATGACGTCCGTTTTTGAGGTGTGTGAATTGCTGACCAAAGGCAATCATGCGGTGGTGCGTTCGCTCGCAGTCGAGCTGGCAGACTGGTTTCCAGGTCACATTGATTACCTCGATTCAGCGCTGTCCCACTGGATGTGCAAACACCGCTTAGGAGCGGAAACCTATCGTGCTACGCCGTGGCGTACTTGGCCGGTGATGTGCCTGGTCAGCGGGGTATCGTCGTCAAATACGTGCTTTCGCCTTCCGCGCGGTACTTGTAGGAGCCTGCGTATTTACTTGCCACTTGGCTGTACAACTTTGGCAGGCTGAACCAGCTGCGACGTATATGGGTTTACAGCCAACAAGCCGACGCTGACCCCTGTAAGTAGGGTGGCAGGATCAGCTGAAACCGATGAGGTATTGCTTGCCCATCGTTTGCTATCTGAGACAGAGGGCATCCTATTACTAGTCATCTTGTCTAGGACTGTTTTTCCAAGCTGCGGGTAAGGTAGTCAATCAGCAGCTGCACTTTCGGTAGCACATGCTTGCGGGTGGGGTAGACCGCATAGATGCCGAGCTCCAGTGAGCGGTATCGCGGAAGAATTTCCACAAGCGCGCCAGATTCCAAGTCATCTTGAACCATGAAGTTTGGCTGGAGGATGATTCCTTTGTTCCGCAAGGCCACTGTTCGACAGGTGTGGCAACTATTGGTTTTCAGGCGCGCTTTCAACCGCACGGGCACGGACCCCTCTGGTCCTACAAACTCCCAACTATCGCCCATTGCATACAGGCTGTACGCGATAACATCGTGCTTGGCTAGATCATCTGGATGGACCGACGTGCCAAGGAAATGCGCTATTTACTAAAGTAAATAAATACTTTCTCTCACTACTATTAGGAAAGGTAGGCCGCAGGAACTGAACTTCCAGAAAGCTGTCATTCCCAATCAGCCGCCTATCTCCGGATTTCAGCCGGCCGGGAGCAATGGCGGCAACGGAAAGTCAATGTCTGCTTCAGGATGCCCAGTTCGGACTTCTGTAGTGCCGCTTTGTCGTCGTTAAGAGTCTTTCATTAACGATCGATTCCTGCCAGATGCCTTGGTTGATTTCCACCAACTAGTACTGGTCAGTACAAGCCCGCTGGTCAGTAATTCCCGGATCAACGGTCCGTGATTTCCGGAATATGCACAATTGCTGAGAGGAATGCTTGGACTGGGCGACGCCTACTGAAAAGCGTTTGGTCGAAAAAATTCCGGAGGGTGTTTACACCTCCGGGCAGGTTTTAACAACAAATTAACTTAACGGCTAGTCGCAAGACTGGGGGCTTTTTTTATGGGCACTCGCAATCCATCTTTCCGCTGAAGCAGTCCTATTTTTTGAGGAAACCCGTGCCCTGCAACCCTTCAAAGTTCCAACGCAGCAATTTTGCTATCATCAAACTGTTATAAATAACCGCCCGCGATGCGTAATTTCGCCAAGGATTGTCCCGTCAAGGCCAATCAATCACATCAACCCGGACGGGCACAATGCCCTTCGTGGTGTTTTCCCGTTCATGTTTTGAAAGAACGGAAAATGGAAACGATGACAAGTGCCCCAACAGTGGCGTACCATCCAAGTATGTTTAAGCCCTACTTTGTCCGAGCTGAATGGGATGCCGATGCCCTGGTCTGGGTTGCAACGTCTGACGATGTGCCTGGATTAGTGACAGAGGCCGACACCCTGGAGGCTCTTGATTCCAAACTTCAGCTGATGGTGCCTGAGCTTTTGGAGGCCAACAACTGCTTGCCGGACAACAAGATCATCCAGGTCGAGTTGTTGGCAAGGCGATTTAGCACGACGACTTTGGCTGCGGCCTGATTGGCTATGGGTCAAAGTTTTACGCCTGAGTTGCTCAGGCTTTTGCGAGAAGCTGGCTGTGTTTTTGTCCGACATGGCAAAGGCGATCACGATATTTGGCATTCACCTAAAAGTGACATCAACTTTCCGGGTGACCAAAAAATACTGTCGCGGCATACAGCGAACGGAGTGCTAAAACAGGCTGGACTGCCAAAGCGCTTTTAAATCTACGAAACGATCAAGCCCATCCCTCACCGGATGGGCTTTTTTTATGGGCGCTCGCTATTCAATTTTCCTTGATGTAAAGCATTGGCGCGGTTTATGGTCGAAAAAGAGCCTCGACACTTCTCTCTCTGCAATTCGCTTCTAACGTCGAATTCCAGAATTACACAATGGCAGAAGAGAAACGCGCCCTACGGCTCAGTGCAGGGCAATTCTCCAGGCTAATCAAAATTACCCGTGCCACATCGCGCTATGCCGAACGCGATGTTTTGGTGCTGATGCTTGGCCACCACTGCAGCCGAAGTCCGCTTTTTAGATTGAGTTTGCCTGAAGCGGTCATCTATGGCCTGAATTCGCGAGCAAATGAATGACCGCATTGGGGTGACCTAATCACATGCCTCTAAGTCTGCAATGTCGTCGAAAGCTCCAATTCTCATACCGGCGCTTTCGGGCCAAATGCAGCCACTGGCCAATGACCGCAATATGGTTAGTTGCTCTCTCGGTTTTATTGGTATCCCGCTTCGTTCGGCTACGTTGAGTGA
>JAYWBS010000147.1:0-34306 GCA_043781295.1 Polaromonas sp. | reverse complement strand
TCGCTGGCTACTCGTCCGAGGACCTTGTCGGTCGCGTCAATCACAAACCACTCGTGCACTACGTCAGCGGGTTTTGCGCTGAAGGTTTTCATGAGTTTTCTCTTTTAAAAAGAAGGGTTTGGCGGGTTCTTTTCTACGGTCGGCGTTCCTCTGATGGGAACCTCTTAGGTAGCGGGTTTGCCAAAAAATAACTCTATTGGCGCACTTCGACGCGGAACCACATTTGCGCTGCGAAGCCCTCGATTATATGAAATATCAAGGGCTTGCGTCAATATTGGGCGGCTCAAGCAGTCGTTTAGGGCGAAAATAGGCTTATGTTCTCCTACCGCCACGCCTTTCACGCCGGCAACCATGCCGATGTCCTCAAACACACCACGCTGATTGCGCTGTGCAAGTACCTGTGCGGTAAAGACACTGCCCTGAGCGTGATTGACACCCACGCAGGCGCGGGGCTGTACCGGCTCGATGGCGACTACACCGAGACCAGCGGCGAGGCCAAAGAAGGTGTTTTCAAGCTATTTTCAGCATTAAAAGCACCTGTAGCCCAAGAAATACGGGCGCAAGCAGCTCCTAAAAAAGTAGCGGCATCAGCACCCTCAAAAATCACGCTTTGCCCCATTCTTGAAGACTACGCCAATGTCTTGCGTGGCCTGAACCCGCAATTTACAGAGACTGGCGAGCCCGCACATCTCAAAATTTACCCGGGCTCCCCGTTTATTGAGCAGCAATTTTTAAGCGGCCGCGACAAGCTCAAACTGTTTGAGCTGCACCCGACCGACTTCAAGTCGCTCAGCGGCAACATTGAGCAACTCGGCGTGGGCCGTCAGGTCACCGTTGCGCGCGAAGACGGTTTTGAAGCCCTGAAAACCTTTTTGCCACCCCCTGCACGGCGCGCCCTGGTGTTTTGTGACCCGAGTTATGAGATGAAGAGTGACTACCCACGCGTCAGCGCCTGCATGGCGGATGCCGTCAAACGCTTTGCCACTGGCACCTATGTGGTCTGGTACCCGGTGATTCCCCGGCCCGAAGCACACGATTTGCCACGCAAGCTGAAAACCCTGGCCGTCAAGGCCGGGAAAAGCTGGTTAAACGCAGTTTTAACTGTTAAATCAAGCAAGTTGACAACGGATGACGACGGTGATGTTGTTCGACCCGGCCTACCCGCCAGCGGCATGTTCATCATCAACCCGCCGCACACCCTCAAAGCGCAATTGCAACTTGCCCTGCCGCAAATGGTTGCGCTGTTGGGGCAAGACCGCAACGCAGGGTTCACACTGGACAGCGGCGGCTGATCAAAGGCGTTTTTAGAAATTCAGATTTTAGTTACGACATAACTTGGGTACAAGTTAGTCTTCATTGCAACTGCGTTGTCGGGATGAAGTGCAAAGCGCCCGGAGCACAGCAACCGGAATGCACTAAAGGTGCATGAGGATTGCGGGCACCGCGCAACGCAGCAATTCGCCTGAAAAATGGATTTCTTCAATATTTCAGCGCCGTGCTCTTGCCCCAAAACACCCGGTAAGCAAACACGGTGTAACCCACAATCACCGGCAGTACCACCGCTGCGCCGACGAGAATCACGCCCATGGCCTCGGGCGACGTGGCGGCTTGCCAGATGTTTAATTTGTCAATCACCAGATACGGAAACAGGCTGTAGGCCAGGCCATAGAACGCCAGTAAAAACACACCCACCGTAGCGCCAAACGGCACCCAGGCACCGTACTCATTGCCTTGCGCCAGTCGCGTTGGCAGGCGTTGCAGGCTGCGATAAATAACTGCAAACAGTACAGCAGTGGCAGCAGGAATCGGCAGCAACAGCACGATGTTCGGAAACGAAAACCATTTGGTAAAAATACTGTGGCTAACCAGCGGCGTGGCAATGGAAATAGCCGCAATACCCACCATCGTGAACAGCAAACTGCGGCGCGCCCAATGCACTGCCTGCAATTGGAGCGCGCCTTCAGACTTGATGATGAGCCAGCCCGCACCCAGCAGGCAGTAAGCGGCCACCAGCGCCAGGCCAATCACGGTATTAAAAACAATCGTCCAGGCGTTGTCGGCAAAACCGGTAATCAGCGAGCCCAGCATGTAGCCTTGCGACCAACTGGCCAGCAAAGAGCCGGTATAAAACAAGCGGTTCCACAGCGGCTTGTGTGCGGCCCGGGCCTTGACCCGAAAGTCAAACGCCACACCGCGCAAAATCAACCCAATCAACATCGCTGCCACGGGCAAATACAGCGCTCCCAAAATTACGCCGTGCGCCATGGGGAACACGGTTAGCAAAATGCCCACGCCCAGCACCAGCCAGGTTTCGTTCGCGTCCCAAAACGGCCCAATGCTGGCAATCATGGTGTCTTTGTCGTCGTCACTCGCGCCACGCATCAATACGCCCACGCCCAAGTCGTAGCCGTCCAGGATCACATAGGCCAGCATCGCCAGCCCCATGACGACGAGGAAGGCGATGGGCATCCAGCCAGCAGCCTGGGTCAGGTCGGGTGCAAGATCAAGCATGGGCTGGGCCTTGTTTTTCGGTGTAGTTCACCACGTTCGGCTGGTCTTCCAGTTTCTCACTGGCATCACCAAACGGCTTGTCCGCATGCTTTTTATGGCGGGCCAAATAGAACACAACAGAAACGTACGCAAAAATCAATGCCACGTACAGCGTCAGGTACACCGACAACGACAGCGCGATACGTGGCGCTGTTACTTTGGATGCCGCATCAGCCGCCGTCAAAATACCCGACACCAGCCACGGCTGCCGACCAATCTCGGTCACGTACCAGCCTGCAATCAACGCCACCCAACCTGCGAACGTCATGCCGACCAGCACGCGCGCGTGCCAGATCGTCAGCTCTTGGGTCTTGTTTTTTTGCCAGGGTCGCAACTGAAATGCGCTAGCCCAGCTAACCAAAAGCATCAGCATGCCCACCCCGACCATGATGCGAAAGCCCCAGAACACCGGTGCGACTGGCGGGTGCTTGCCTTTGAAGTCATTCAGGCCCTTGACCTCGCCATTGAGGTCATGGGTCAGGTAAAGCGAGGCCAGTTTAGGTATCGCAATTTCATAACGGTTGCTGCGGGTTTTTTCATCCGGCAAAGCAAACAGCACCGCCGGCACACCCTTTTGCGTTTCCCAAATACCTTCCATCGCGGCAAGCTTGGCCGGCTGGTATTCCAGTGTATTCAAGCCGTGGGCATCGCCCGCCATGATTTGTAGCGGTATCAACACGGCGGCCAGATAAATACCCGTTTTCAGCCCAGCGATCACCTCCTTGCTGCGCTCACTGCGTAGCCAGCGGTAGCTGGAAACACCCGCCACCAAAAACGCCACCGTCAGGCCCGAGGCCAGCATCATGTGCGTGAAGCGGTACGGAAACGACGGGTTAAAGATCACCTCCAGCCAGCTGGTGACATGCGCCTTGCCGTTGATCATTTCAAACCCGGCGGGCGTGTGCATCCACGAATTTAAAGCCAATATCCAGAAGGCTGACAGCGTGGTGCCGCCCGCCACCAGCAGCGTGGCTGTGGTGTGCATGCGCTCGCTAACACGCTCACGGCCAAACAGCATCACGCCGAGCATGGTGGCCTCTAAAAAGAAAGCCGTCAGTACCTCATAAGCCAGCAGTGGCCCGGCAATGTTGCCGACCTTTTCCATATAGCCCGGCCAGTTGGTACCAAACTGAAAGCTCATGGTGATGCCGCTGACGACGCCCATGGCAAACGTCAGCGCAAAAATCTTGACCCAAAACTGGTAAGCATCCATCCAGTGCTGCTGGCCGGTTTTGACAAAACGCAGTTTGAAGAACAGCAGCACCCAACCCAACGAAATGCTGATGGTCGGGAACAGGATGTGAAACGTCATGTTGGCCGCAAACTGAATGCGGGCTAAAACGATTGCGTCGAGGGCTTCCATGGCTAATTCCCTATTTCAATAGAAACGTCGTCAAGCTTGTGGGGTAATGTGACGGATGCCGGGCGACCTGTCAAACCGGTGGCAATTTTCCCCGTGATTTTGTCTTTGGCTTCCAGCAGCTTTTGCACTTTGGAGCCCATCTTCATCAGGCTGATCAGCGTGGATGATTCCATTTTCTGCACATCCACCAGCCAGCCAGTCATCAGCTCAATCAGGTCATGCATCTGCTTCATGCGCGCCTGGGCATGAATGTCGTCGGCCACCACGGGCTGCTCCATCAGCGCCTCACGCAACATGGACAGCGTAGGGTCAATCTCCCGCTTGCGGCGCTCTTCAGCCAGCGTACGGAAGATGGCCCAGACGTCTTCAGGCGCTTGAAAGTACTCACGCCTGTCATTGGGTAAATGCTGCAAGCGCACCAGATTCCACGATTGCAGTTCCTTCAGCCCCATGCTGACGTTGGAACGCGAAAAGGCCAAAGCCTCGCCAATATCATCAGCATTCAGTGCACGGGGTGAGACATACAGCAGCGCATAAATCTGCCCAACAGTGCGGTTGATGCCCCAGCGGCTACCCATTTCACCGAAGTGGAGGACAAAGCGCTGGGTTAGAGGGGCTAGATTCATCTTTATCTTCTTAATTTTCAGGAATTACTGAAATTATAGGAAGTTTGGGATTTTCTTGCTGGGTTTTGTTGGTTTGGGGTGTATTAGGGCTCTAACCCAATAGATATGTGCGCGAGAAGCTCCTGAATTTATAGCGCCTTAACGAACCCTTGAACCCCGCCGAACCACCCTACGCCCCTTAACAACAGGCAAAGGCAAATCAACAACATCAAGCGCTAATGCAGGAATGGTGTCCGGCACCAAAAGCACTACCTCTTTGAACCCTAGCCCCAGCATGTCAAGCTCCTTGGCAGCGGCGCGGCTCACATCAATCACCCGGCTGCGAGCGAACGGGCCACGGTCGGTGATGCGTACATCGACATCGCGGCCGTTGACCAGGCTGTGCACGCGCACCCAGGTGCCAAACGGCAGCGTGCGGTGGGCGGCCGTCATGGCGTTCATGTCGTAGCGCTCGCCACTGGCGGTGCGGCGGCCCTGAAAGCCGGGGCCGTACCATGACGCGCCGCCTCTTTGGTACTCGCGTGCGGGCTCGCCTGCCAGCAATGCGGGGCGTGGTGTGTCGTTGGCGGGCTCGTCTGAGGGCGAGTCGCTCGGCATGACTGCCATACCGGGACTGGCTGGCAACGATGAGGTTTGGCTCGTTTTAGCAGCGCTGGGAACAGGCGCTGATGGAGGCTGCGGCGTGGTTGTGCAGGCGGCCACCCAGTAGAGCGCACTGATGGCAACAGCCAGCTTGAAAAACCGGATCTTCAAGCTGTCATCCCATGCGGTTTTAAACCAGCTGCAGCCGCTTGCAAATCTCAACCGTCGGCCCGGCCTGGTTCATCGAATAAAAATGAATCCCTGGCACACCACCATTGCGCAATTGGTCACACAAATCTGTCGTCACATCCAGGCCAAAGCTTTTGATCGATGCGGTGTCGTCACCAAAGCCCTGCAGGCGCAGGCGTATCCAACGCGGAATTTCTGCGCCGCAGGCATCTGAAAAGCGCATCAACTGCGCCCCGCTGGTGATCGGCATGATGCCAGGCACAACGGGTACATCCACACCCAGCTTGTAGCTATCGTCCACAAAGCGAAAGTAGGCGTCGCTGTTGAAAAAATACTGGGTGATGGATGAATTGGCACCCGCCTTGACCTTGGCCACATAGGCTTTCAAATCATCGTCAGCGGACTTGGCCTGCGGATGTACCTCGGGGTAAGCGGCGACCTCGATGTGAAAGGCATCACCTGTAGCGGCGCGGATAAACGCCACCAAATCACTGGCGTAATGAAACTCGCCGCCCGCCCCGTAGCCACTGGGCAAGTCACCACGCAGTGCCACCAGCCGTTTGACGCCCATGGCTTGCAGCGTTGCAAGCTGCTCGCGCACTGTGGCCTTGGTCGCGCCTACGCATGAAAAGTGGCTGGCTGCCTGCACACCCTCAGCCAAAATTTCACTGACGGTGGCAAACGTGCCTTCTTGTGTCGAGCCGCCTGCGCCAAACGTGACCGAGCAAAACTCGGGCTTTAAAGCGTACAGGGCTTGGCGCGTAACGCGCAGCTTTTCAGCGCCTTCAGGTGTTTTGGGCGGGAAGAATTCAAAGCTGATGGGAAGCTTGGTCATGATGAACTAATCTTTTTGCTTGCGCCGTGCCGGGCCGTGCTGGCCAGCGTGGGCTTCTTCAGAATCTTCATGCGCGGCATGCAGGGCGCGTGTTTCGGCGCGCGGTGTACGTTTGACGGCTTTGCGTGGCGGTGCGGCTGGCAAAGGCTTGTCATCCAGAGTCACATCGCTGCCCTTTTTGCCGTGAATAAAAAACTCGCGGTTACCGTCGCCACCAACAATAGTTGATTCCATCCAGCCAAGAACATCAACACCCAGTTCAGCACAGCAGTCACGCAAACGCTTTTCAACAAACTCAAAATGCACCGCATCGCGCACGATGCCGCCCTTGCCGATTTGGCCGGGCTGTAGTTCAAACTGCGGTTTGACCAGCATCAGCAAATGACCATCAGCCTTGAGCAGGCGCACGACAGCGGGCAATACAAGCGTCAAGGAGATGAATGACAAGTCACCGGTCAAAAAATCGAAGATGGGATCAATTTTTGGCTCATTTTCAGCATTAAATTGGTCTGTAGCCGCCATTTCACGGGCGCAGGCAGCTATCAAATCAGTAGCCGTCAATGACCGGGCATTGATGCCTTCCAGGCAAACCACACGCTCATCGTCACGCATGCTGGCGTGCAACTGGCCGTGGCCAACGTCAACGCCCACCACTTGAACAGCACCGTGCTGAAGCAGGCAATCGGTAAAGCCGCCGGTGGACTGGCCGACATCGAGACAGCGCAATCCCGTCACGTCAAGCCCAGTTGCTTTCAGCGCGCCTTCCAGCTTCAAGCCGCCGCGCGAGATGTACTTGGCCTCGGTGTTGTCGAGCACCTCGACCTCCGCCGCATCAGCAATCTCGTCACCGTTTTTAGCCACACGCTTCCACGGTGCAGCGACTTCCGCCTCATCAACGACCACGCGCCACTGCACACCCGAACCAATCAGGCGCTGGGCCTGGGAGCGGGTGGTGGCAAAGCCGTGTTCGACGAGAAAAAGGTCAGCGCGCATGGGGAAGTTTTATTTTCTCCCTCTCCCATTGGGAGAGGGTTGGGGTGAGGGGTCGGCGAATTGAAGCCTGATGCCAGAATTTACACCGCTTGCCCTCACCCCTGCCCTCTCCCGGAGGGAGAGGGAGTCATACCATCAATAACGATAAGCGTTGGCCTTGTACGGGCCGGATTTAGAAACACCAATGTAATCAGCCTGTTCCTGGCTCAGTTCGCTCAGCACAGCGCCAACTTTTTTCAGGTGCAAACGCGCCACTTTTTCGTCCAGGTGCTTGGGCAACACATAGACCTTGCCCACTTCGTAGTCAGCTTGTTTGGTGAACAGCTCGATTTGTGCAATCGTCTGGTTGGCAAAGCTCGATGACATCACAAAGCTTGGATGGCCCGTGCCGCAACCGAGGTTCACCAGGCGGCCTTTGGCCAGCAAAATGATACGCTTGCCGTCCGGGAAAATCACGTGGTCAACTTGTGGCTTGATCTCTTCCCAGGTGCATTTTTCCAGCGACACAACATCGATTTCGTTGTCGAAGTGGCCGATGTTGCAAACGATGGCCTGGTCTTTCATCGCGGCCATGTGGGCGTAGGTGATGACGTTTTTGTTGCCGGTAGCGGACACGAAAATGTCGCACTTGTCAGCGGCGTATTCCATCGTCACGACTTTGTAGCCTTCCATCGCGGCTTGCAGCGCATTGATCGGGTCAATCTCAGTCACCCACACTTGAGCGCTCAATGCGCGCAGCGCTTGGGCAGAGCCCTTGCCCACATCGCCGTAGCCAGCTACCACAGCCACTTTGCCAGCAATCATCACGTCGGTAGCGCGCTTGATGGCGTCAACCAGTGATTCGCGGCAGCCGTAGAGATTGTCGAACTTGGACTTCGTCACGGAATCGTTGACGTTGATGGCGCGCAGGGCCAGTGTGCCCTTGGCCGACATTTCGTTCAAACGCAGCACGCCGGTGGTGGTTTCTTCGGTCACGCCAATGATGTTTTTCAGGCGGCGGCTGTACCAGGTGGGGTCAATCGCCAGCTTGGCCTTGATGGCGTTGAACAGGCACACTTCTTCTTCACTGCCTGGCTTGGCCAGCAGGGAAATATCGGTCTCAGCCTTGGTGCCCAGGTGCATGAGCAACGTGGCATCACCGCCGTCGTCCAGGATCATGTTCGGGCCTTCTTCAGGCGTACCTTTGGCTCCTGAGAATTCAAAAATGCGATGGGTGTAGTCCCAGTAGTCGGCCAAGGTTTCACCCTTGATGGCAAACACCGGTGTACCAACAGCAGCCAGAGCCGCAGCAGCATGGTCTTGGGTTGAGAAAATATTGCATGAAGCCCAGCGCACTTCGGCGCCCAGAGCTTGCAGCGTTTCAACCAGCACGCCGGTTTGAATCGTCATGTGCAAGGAGCCCGTGATGCGCGCGCCTTTGAGGGGCTGGGTCTTTGAAAACTCTTCACGAATGGCCATCAGGCCAGGCATTTCGGTTTCAGCAATTTTGTATTCTTTGCGGCCCCAGGCGGCCAAAGAAATATCAGCAATCACGTAGTCAGTGAAGGGAGCGACAGGTTTAAGGACGGCGTTCATACGGTTCTCCAAAATCAAGAAATGACATCAAACATCAATTGGGCAAAATGGCCACGTGCGCAAGGCTGAAAAGTCTGGAGAGTTAAAACTCACCCGGCTGAAAAGCATTGCGGGTGAGCGTGGTTGCAAGTTAAATCTTGAGCCTAATCCACATGCCGTGGGTTGCAACGCTCCTCAAGAATCATTGAGTATAGCCAAAGTTTGAGAATTTCGGCCTGCAAGGCGTTTGATCAACCCTGGACTCTTGAAATGTAGATACAATTACGTAGATATATTTAACACCCCTGGAGGCCCTCATGCTAGCCACCGCCAAAGTATTTTCTACAGGTAACAGCCAGGCTGTGCGCCTGCCCAAGGCGTTTCGCGTCAACGTCAGTGAGATGTGGATCGCGCAAAACAAGGTGACGGGCGAAATCACCCTCAAACCCAAGCCAGCACCAGACGCGTTGGCGGCCTTTATTGCAGAACTCTCAAGCATGCCAGTCACTGATGAGTTCTTGCAGCGACGCGACTCACCTGAGCGCCCCAACCCGTTTGAGGACTGGGCAGAATGAGTTTGAAATATCTGCTGGACACAAATATCGTCAGCTATTACCTGCGCCGCACCTCCCCCGAACTTGAGCGGCGCCTGAACGACGCACTGGCCAGCCAAAGCGTCGCTATTTCAGTCCTGACAAGAGCAGAGCTGCGTTATGGCCAGGCAGGCATGACCCTGGACGATAAGCGGCGCGGTTTGATTGACCGCTTTTTGCCACGACTCCCCAATCTGCAATGGACTGAAGCGGCTGCTGACAGCTATGGCGATATCAAAGCCGCACATAAACGCATTGGCAGATTGATTGGTGAGATCGACACACAAATCGCTGCTCACGCTATCACTGAAGGGCTGACGCTGGTCACCCATAACACCCGCCACTTTGAGCGAGTACCCAATCTCAAACTCGAAGACTGGACACCTTGAAACCCCTCAGCACCTGGCCCGTTCAAGACAGGCAAAGAATCAAAGGCATCTTCACCGACATTGACGACACACTGACGACTGACGGTGCGATCACGCCCGATGCGCTGGCTGCGCTGCATGAGTTGAAGGCACGAGGCTTGAGCGTCATCGCCATCACAGGCCGGCCGGTGGGCTGGAGCGAGCCGTTTGCCCTGCACTGGCCCCTCGACGCGATTGTGGCTGAAAATGGCGCTGTCTTGCTTCAAAATACCCATCAAAAAGACCTGCAGTCCAATGAATTCGGGCGCAAGCAGCTATTAAAATCATATCAGCAGAGCGATGCCATCAGGGCCAGCAACTACGCCCGCATGCAGCAAGTGGGCCAGCGCATCTTGCAAGAAGTGCCCGGCACGCTGCTGGCCCAAGACAGCGCCGGGCGTGAGACCGACATGGCGATTGACCACAGCGAATTCACGCACCTGCCGCCCGAGAAAATCGCGCAAGTCGTCGCCATCATGCAGTCAGAAGGCATGACGGCCACGGTGAGCTCCATCCACATCAACGGCTGGTTTGGCCAGCACAACAAGCGGGTGGGCGCGCGCTGGGCCGTGCGCGAACTCTTTGGCCGTGACCTGGATGCAGAGGTGGACAACTGGGCCTATATCGGTGATTCAACCAACGACCAGTTGATGTTTGAAGCCTTCCCGCATTCCATTGGCGTGGCCAACGTGCGGCGTTTTGAAGCACAGCTTGCGCATTTGCCGCGCTACATCACCGATGGTGAGCGCGGCGCGGGGTTTGCTGAAGTGGCACGCGCCGTCATATCTGCTCAAACCACCTTATGACGCTTTAAGCAGCCCCAGCTTCTCCACCAGCGCCTTCTCGCGCTTGAACGTCTCTTGCGCAAACTTCAAGTACGCCGCCGAGCTCATGTACATCGGCTGCATGTCGTACTTGGCCAGTGCTGTTTTGTAGCTTTGCATCTCCATCGCCTGCTTGAAGCCGTCATGCAGGCGCTTGACGACTGCTGATGATGTACCACGCGGGGCGGCAATGCCAAACGGTGAGTTTTGCACCATGTCCAGGCCCAGTTCTTTGAGCGTGGGCGCATCAGGGAACTTGGCCAGCCGCTCAGCGCCCCAGGTGTTCAGCACCCGCAGCTTGCCCGCTTCTACCTGCGGCGCAAAGCCTGTGGAATCAGCCGCCGCCATGATGTTGCCGCCCAAGATGGACTGCATCAGATCAGCGCTGCCCTTGTACGGCACATGCAGCAGCTCAATACCCAGCTTTTGCGCGATCAACTCCATCGTCAGGTGCGGGCTGGTCATGGTGCCGGTTGAACCATAGCTCAGCTTGCCGGGGTTGGCCTTGGCCCAGCCAACAAAGTGCGTCCAGGTTTTGAGCGGTGAATCAGTGGGCACGACCAGGCCAAATGCGTAGCCTGTGACGTTGAGTACATACGACAAATCCTTGATCGGGTCCCAGTTGATTTTGGTGGTGTAGGGCAGGCGGAACACACCCAGCGGAATTTGCGCCACCGTGTAGCCGTCAGCCGCAGCGCTTTGCAGTTGCTGCGCAGGCAGCGTGCCGCCCGCACCGGGTTTGTTTTCAACAATCACCGGCTGGCCCAAAATTTTTGACGCATTGTCAGCCAGCGACCGCATGGTGATGTCAGTCGGCCCGCCTGCGGGGAAGGCGATGATGAGCTTGATAGGCTTGGCAGGGAAGGCCTGAGCGCTGGCCAAGGTTGGCATGGCTATCGCGGCGGCGGATTGCAGTAAGTGGCGGCGTTGCATGAAAGTCTCCAGTCGGTAAAGTTATCGAATCATCGGGTACCGCAAGACAAAGCGCATCAGTAGAACACCTGAAAAGGTCAAAATCTGTCAAAAATGCTTTTTCAGACATATTTTAGGCCTCTAGCCCAATGGATTCGGGCGCAAGCAGCTATTTAATTAATAGCAATTAAATTTAACTCAAACCCGCGCCAGCACCCCGCGCAAGGCATTCCCGGTGTGCGTCCCCAGCTTCACCACCGTCTCTGGCGGCGCTGCGGCCACCACGCTGCCGCCTGCGTTGCCGCCGTCTGGCCCGAGGTCAATCACCCAGTCAGCCTCGGCAATCACATCCAGGTCGTGCTCGATCACCACCACGCTGTGGCCGCCGTTGACCAGGCGGTGCAGTACGTGGATGAGCTTTTCAACGTCAGCCATATGCAGGCCAACGGTGGGCTCGTCCAGCACATACAGCGTGTGCGGCGCTTTTTGGCCACGCCGGGTGATGTCGTCGCGCACCTTACTGAGTTCAGTCACCAGCTTGATACGCTGCGCCTCGCCGCCTGACAGCGTGGGCGACGGCTGGCCCAGCGTCAGATAGCCCAGGCCCACGTCTTTGAGCAGTTGCAGCGGGTGGCCGATGTTGGGCATGGATTTGAAAAATTCTACCGCCTCATCAACCTCCATCTTCAGCACATCGCCAATGCTTTTGCCGCGCCAGGTGACGGCCAGCGTCTCGGGGTTAAAGCGCGCGCCATTACAGGTTTCGCACAGCACTTTCACATCAGGCAAAAAGCTCATGCCGATGGTGCGTACGCCCGCGCCTTCGCAGGTTGGGCAGCGGCCCTCACCCGTATTGAAGCTGAAGCGCCCTGCGGCGTAGCCACGCGCACGGGCTTCCAGCGTGTCGGCAAACAGTTTGCGAATCGTGTCCCAAAAACCAATGTAGGTGGCGGGGCAGGAGCGCGGCGTTTTGCCGATCGGGGTTTGGTCAACCTCAAGCACGCGGTCCACCACGCGGTAGCCTTCGATGCGCTCGCAACCCGTCCACGCGGGGTGTTTGCCGGCGTCATCGGCATCGCGGCCAGCTTTGGTAGAGCGCTGCATGACGGCGGCGTGCACATTGGTCAGCAACACGTCGCGCGCCAGAGTTGATTTGCCTGAGCCGGAGACGCCTGTAACGGCTACCAACCTGAAAAGCGGCACGTCAATCGTCACGTCTTTGAGGTTATGCAGATCGGCTTTGGTGACGGTAAGCCAGGAGGTGTGTTTGCTGGCCACTAGCGGGGCTGCGTTGTGGAGCGCGCTGGCCGATGCGGCGTTGGCTATCAGGGCGGCTGCTTTTAGCTTGGCTTGTTTTGCCTTGCTGATAGGTTTGATGGGTTCCGCTGGATGGGGGTCAGAGCCCAAATCCGATTGAGATTGAGCGCCTTGCGAAGTTTGTTTCGCGGAATTGGGATCTGACCCCCAACCAGCTACGGTTTCTCGCCTTGCATGCAGGGGGTGAATCAGCGGGTTAGCTAGATAACGGCCTGTCAGCGAGTCAGGCACCGCAGACAACTGCGCCGCGCTGCCTTGCGCCACCAAACGGCCGCCGCGCTTGCCTGCACCGGGGCCAATGTCGATGATGTTGTCGGCGCGGCGAATGGTGTCTTCGTCGTGCTCGACCACAACCAGCGTGTTGCCGCGCTCACTGAGCTTGCCCAGCGCACTGAGCAAAATTTTGTTGTCACGAGGATGCAGGCCAATTGTTGGTTCGTCGAGCACGTAGCAAACGCCTTGCAGGTTGCTACCGAGCTGCGCGGCCAGGCGGATGCGCTGTGCTTCACCGCCCGACAGCGTGGGTGCGCCACGGTCCAGTGTGAGGTAGCCCAGGCCCACGTCTTCCAGAAACTCAAGGCGTGACTTGATCTCGGGAATCAGGTCACGCGCGATGCCGCTTTCACGTCCGACCAGCGCGAGCTTTTCAACCCATGCGCGCACATCTGTTACAGACAAGCGTGCGATGTCGGCAATGCCCACACCTGCAAATTTGACTGCCCTGGCCTGCCTGTTCAGCCGCGTACCTGCGCAGCCCGGGCAAGCCGCATCCACCACATCTTCAACTTCAGGCTCTGCAAAGCTTTGCTCGCGACCCTTGTTGTCGTCGTCGCGTACTGAATCGTCAAACACCTTGCGCTGTTCTTTGGTCAGCTTGACGCCTGTGCCCACGCAGTCCGGGCACCAGCCGTGCTTGCTGTTGTAGCTGAAAAGGCGCGGGTCCAGCTCGGGGTACGACGTGCTGCACACCGGGCAGGCGCGCTTGGTGGAGAACGCTTCCAGCTTGCCAATCGCTTTGGTTGACGTACCCGCCAGCATTGCGCCCTGCAAGCCATCCAGCGGGGCCAGCACATGCACCTGACCTTTGCCGTGTTGCAGCGCGACGGTTAACGCCAGGCGCAATGCGGCTTCATTTTTTGGGTCAATGTGCAAACTGGCAATCGGCAGCTCCACCGTGTGTTCTTTAAAACGGTCAATGCGCGGGAAACCCGTGGTCGGCAAAAACTCACCATCAATCCGCAAGTGCGTGTAGCCACGTGGCCTGGACCAGTCGGCCAGCTCGGTGTACACACCCTTGCGCGCAATCACCAGCGGCGCCAGCAACCCAATGTGCTTGCCCCGGTAGTTTTTAAGCAGTTGCGCGGCAATGCTCTCGGGGCTTTGCGGCATGACAGCAGCATCGTCCTTGGTGCAATGCTGAATGCCCAGCTTGACATACAGCAGGCGCAAAAAGTGCCACACCTCGGTCGTGGTGCCAACGGTTGATTTGCGCCCACCGCGCGACAGGCGCTGCTCAATCGCCACCGTCGGTGGTATGCCGTACACCGCATCGACTTCGGGCCGGCCTGCGGGTTGCACAATGCTGCGGGCGTAGGCATTGAGCGACTCGAGGTAACGGCGCTGACCTTCGTTGAACAAAATATCAAACGCCAGCGTGGACTTGCCCGAGCCCGACACACCAGTGACCACATTGAACTTGCCACGCGGAATGTTGACCGACAGGCTTTTGAGGTTGTTCTCTTTGGCGTTGACGATTTGAATATCGTTTGAAAAAGTAGGTCTGGTTTTCCACGCTTTGGGTCGTGGCTCTTCAACGCCATGCACCTTGTTCATCACCGCTTCGTACTCGCGCAGCGCCAGTGCGGTGTGCGATGTGCGGTGCTCACGCACCTGCTCGGGTGTGCCCTCAGCCACCAGCAAGCCCCCTGCTTCACCACCTTCGGGGCCCAGGTCAATGATCCAGTCAGCCGAGCGAATCACGTCCAGGTTGTGCTCGATGATGATGAGCGAATGCCCTGCTTCGAGCAGCTTGCGCAGTGCGCGCATGAGCTTGGCAATGTCGTCAAAGTGCAAGCCCGTCGTTGGCTCGTCAAACAAAAAAAGCGTGCCTTTGCTGGGGTTGCGCAGTGCCAGTGCCTGCTTGCTGGCGCTACGCGTTTTGCTGGCGTCGGCTAAAAACCCCGCCAGCTTTAAGCGCTGCGCTTCACCGCCCGACAGCGTGGGCACGGGCTGACCCAGCTTGACGTATTCCAGGCCCACATCAACGATGGGTTGCAGGGCGCGCACCACTTCGCGGTCTTGGGCGAAGAGTTGCACCGCCTCGCTGACGGTGAGATTGAGGACATCGGCTACGTTCAGGATGCGGGGACTTGACGAAGTGATGGGGTCAGAGCCCAAATTCGATGTGCCTTGTATGCCTTGCGATTCTTGTTTCGCGAAATTGGGATCTGACCCCATCGTTTTTAGGCTTCTGCGCTCAATCGTCACTTCCAGAATCTCGGGCCGGTAACGCTTGCCATCGCAATCCGGGCAACGCAAATACACGTCGCTTAAAAACTGCATCTCGACATGCTCAAAACCCGAGCCGCCGCAAGTTGGGCAGCGCCCATCACCGTTGTTAAAGCTGAATTTGGACGAGGTGTAGCTGCGCTGCCGCGCCAAAGGCGCCTGCGCAAACAGCTCGCGCACCGCGTCCCACGCACCCACGTAACTGGCCGGGTTGGAGCGTGCGGTTTTACCGATGGGGGATTGGTCAACAAATACAACATCGGTTAAGTGGTCTGCACCCATCAGCCTGTCGTGCAGGCCGGGCGTTTCAGTGGCTTTGCCGAATTGGCGCAACAGCGCGGGGGCCAAAATGTCCTGCATCAACGTTGACTTGCCTGAGCCGCTCACACCTGTCACGCACACCAGCCGCTGCAATGGGAAATCTACCGTCAGATTTTTCAGGTTGTGATCACGTGCACCCTCCAGAATCAAACGCGGTGTGCTGTCTGTCACCGGGCGTTTAAAACCCATGCCCACCTGCTTGCGCGCACCCAAATACGCGCCCGTCAGCGTGTCTGCATGCTTCAAGTCTTCAGGCGTGCCGTCAAACACTATTCTGCCGCCCTTCTCGCCGGGGCCAGGGCCCATGTCGATCATGCGGTCCGCCGCCAGCATGACAGCGGGGTCGTGTTCCACCACCACCAGCGTGTTGCCTGCATCGCGCAGCCGGTGCATGGCCTGAGTGATGCGGTTCATGTCACGCGGATGCAGGCCAATCGAGGGTTCGTCAAGCACAAACAGCGTGTTGACGAGTGATGTGCCAAGTGCCGTTGTCAGGTTGATGCGCTGCACCTCACCCCCCGACAGCGTACGGCTTTGTCGGTCTAGCGTGAGGTAGCCAATGCCGACATCACACAGGTATTTCAGACGCGTCTGGATTTCTTCAAACAGGGACTTGAGGGCTTTTTGCTCTGCGTCATCGCCTACGGCAGCCAGCGACAAACTGGCAGAGAACTTTTGTAATTTATCAATCGGCAAGCGCATCAGATCATGCAGGCACAGGCCGGGCATGGCTTCAAGCTGTGCACGCGTCCACTGCACGCCGACTGGCATAAAGCGCTCTGAAGGCGCAAGCACCGCATCAGCGGCGTCTCTGGTGCCCAAACGCCACAACAGTGACTCCAGCTTCAACCGCGCACTGCCACAGGTCTCACACGGCGTGTAGCTGCGGTACTTGGACAGCAGCACGCGGATGTGCATTTTGTACGACTTGCTCTCCAGATATTCAAAAAAGCGCTTGATGCCAAACCAGTGCTGATTCCATTTGCCGTTCCATGACGGCGAACCGTTGATGACCCAAGCCTGGTGCTCCGGTGTGAGCTTGTACCAGGGCGTGTCACGCGGAATGCCCGCAGTTTCAGCATGTCGCATCAAATCGTCTTGCGCTTCTTTCCATGCTGGTGTTTGCATGACCTTAATGGCACCCGCGCGCAGTGTCAGCTTGTCATTGGGAATCACCAGACCGTAGTCCACACCAATAACGCGACCAAAGCCCTTGCAGGTGGTGCATGCGCCCATGGCGGAGTTAAACGAGAACAGCGAGGGGGTGGGGTCTGTGTAACGGGTGTCACTGTCAGGGCAATGCAGGCCGGTGGAAAAGCGCCACATCTCCTCATCTTGACCTTCTGATTGAACATACACATTCAAGCGCCCACCACCACGTTTGATAGCCACTTCAATCGCTTCAACAGCACGAGCCTTTTCAATCGTCTGAATGCGAAATCTGTCGGCTACAACGTCAAGCAGCTTGTGCGGCCCGGCGGGTGTGGCTACTTCACGCTGTGTATGAACGCGGGTGAAGCCGCTGGCTGACAGCCACTGTTCAAGCTGTTCAGCACTCGTATTGCCCGGCAGCTCAACCGGAAAAGTCATCACAAGGCGAACCCCCACGCTCGTCGCTTCGCGTACTTCGCTGCCCCTCGAGGGGGCTAATTTTCCTTGGGGCGGCCCGGCGGAAAATTGCGCCTCCAAAACTGCCGTGCGCGCCATCAGCTCCGCGTAAATCGACTCGGGCGTGTCATGCCGTACCGCTTGCGCGGTTTGCTTGTCAAACAATTGGGCCGAGCGTGCATAAAGCAGCTTCAAATGGTCGTTCAGCTCCGTCATGGTGCCGACGGTGGAACGCGAGCTGCGCACCGGATTGGTCTGGTCAATCGCAATCGCAGGGGGCACGCCTTCGACCTTGTCAACGGCAGGCTTGTCCATGCGGTCTAAAAACTGCCTGGCGTAGGCCGAGAAGGTTTCTACATAGCGACGCTGGCCTTCCGCGAACAGGGTGTCAAACACCAGCGACGACTTGCCTGAGCCACTGGGCCCGGTCACCACCGTCATTTCATTGGTGCGGATGTCCAGGTCAAGATTTTTGAGATTGTGCTGACGCGCGCCGCGAATGCGGATGGTTCCCTGGGACATGTAGTAGGTGCTTTCCTGAAGAGGTCAAACATTCTAGGCATCCGCTGGCGCAAACCTGTGCATGTGGTTATCACGCACGCAGTTTCCACACTTTTATTGATGCATCCGCCTCCTAAACTTGCGCGCTTAGGAGACAAACCATGAAAAAAACAAACTTTTGGTGCCGTTTTGCAATGGCCGCAGCTCTAGCCATGGCGGGTCAGTCAGGCCATGCACAAATGCTGATAGGCCAAACCGTCGGCGTGACAGGCCCGGTTGCCGCCACCGTGAAAGAGGCCATGGAAGGGGCGCAGCTGTATATTGACAGCGTCAATGCCAAAGGCGGTATTCGCGGTGAAAAAATTGAAATCATCACACTTGACGATAAATTTGACCCCAAACTTGCGGCGGCAAACGCCAGCACCCTGATTCTTGAAAAGAACGTGGTGGCGCTGTTTCTCAATCGTGGTACGCCCCACGCAGAGGCCATCATGCCGCTGCTGGAGAAATACGAGATCGCTCTGGTAGCACCGTCCACCGGCGCCATGCTGTTGCACAAGCCTGTCAACAAATACATTTTCAATGTGCGCTCCAGCTACCAGCGTGAGGCTGAAAAAGCGATAGCGCATCTGCATACTCTAGGCATCAACCGCATCGCTGTTGTGCATGTCGAAGACTCTTTTGGTAAAGATGCTTTTGAAGGTGCGGTCAAGGGATTTGAGAAAGCGAAGCTGCAACCATTGCTGGTATTGAAAGCTGACCGCAACAGGCCCGACTATGGCGTCATCGTGCCGGGCATCGTGAAGGCCAACGCGCAGGCCGTGCTGTGGATTGGCTCGGGGACGGCGGTGGCAGACGGCATCAAGGCCCTGAGGGCTGCCGGCTCGGCAGCGCAGATCGTGACGCTGTCAAACAATGCGTCAGCGGGCTTTATCAAATCACTGGGAACGGCGAGCCGGGGCATCATCGTCACGCAAGTTTTCCCCTACGAAAAGTCTTACGCCTACAGCATCGTCAAAGAGGCTTTGGATCTGGCCAAGGTAAAAGGCCAGACAGAAATATCACCGGCTGTACTGGAAGGGTTTTCAGGCGCCAAGGTGTTGGTGGAGGCACTCCGGCGAGCATCGCCGAATCCGACTCGCCAAAAGGTGCTGTTAGCGCTTGAGAGCCTGCGCAAATTCGACATTGGTGGCCTGGAAATCAATTACGGACCGGACGACCACACCGGTCTTGATTTTGCAGATTTGTCCATCATTGGCGCAGATGGCAAGTTCAAGCGTTAAAAATTCCGCACATCGTTCAGCCCCTTGAATTTCTGGGCGCCCACAGCATCCCTGATTTTGGATACCCGTTCTTTAAGCTTGCCCAAGTCTCCCCCAGCGTCAATCGCAAGATTAAGTCGGAATCCGCGTAAAAGCCCTCTCAATGCAGTTGTTTGCCGTTGTTTTTATGCCCGCCCTTGCCAAGCATAATTGCAAACTGTGTGCTGGATGTCCATTTCATGGTTTCCGCACTTTTGCGCTCAAACTATATTGCGCACTTTAGGTACATCAAATAGGCAAAACATGAAAACCCTACTCTTGTCGTGTGGCGCTGTAGCCTTGGTGGCACTCTGTCAAACCAGTCACGCGCAGATCCTGGTTGGACAAACCGCTGGCTTTACCGGCCCCGCAGCAGTTAGCGTGAAAGAAATCACAGAAGGCGCAAAACTCTACCTTGACGCCATCAATGCCAAAGGCGGAGTCAATGGGCAGAAAATTGAATTGCTATCGCTGGACGACAAACTCGACATCAAGCTGGCCGCTGAAAACGCACGCGTGCTGATTGAGGAGAAGAACGTGATGGCGATGTTTTTGACGCGCGGTACACCCCACACAGAAGTGATCATTCCCTTACTGGATAAATACGGTGTGCCACTTGTCGGCCCATCTACCGGTGCCATGGTGTTGCACCAACCCGTCAAAAAGCATGTGTTCAACGTGCGCACTACTTATCAGCGCGAGGCAGAAAAAGCCATCGCCCACCTCAGTTCCATGGGGGTCACCCGGATTGCGATTGTCTATGCGGACGACAGTTTCGGTATTGATGGCATGACTGGCGCGCAAAAAGGAATGACGACGGCCAAACTCACGCCAGTTGCAGTGGAAAAATTCGACCGCAACAAACCCAACTTCACTCCGTTGGCCCCCAAAATTTTCCAGTCGAATGCGCAGGCCATCGTCATGGTTGCACCGCCTCAGGCGATGGTCGATGGCATCAAGGCCTTCCGCGCGGCTGGCTCCACCGCGCAAATCGTGACGCTCTCCAATAATGCATCCAGTGGTTTTGTAAAAAGCCTGGGCGAAAACGGGCGCGGCGTGATCGTCTTGCAAGTTTTCCCCTATGAACGCTCAATTGCTTACCCCATGGTCAAAGAAGCCTTGGAGTTGGTTAAAGCCAAGGGTCAGAGCGAAGTGTCACCCGCCATGCTGGAGGGTTTTGCGGCTGCCAAGGTGCTGGTTGAAGGCTTACGGCGCGCCGGATCCAAACCCACGCGCGAAAAATTGCAGGCCTCGCTGGAAGGTCTTCGCAAATTCGACGTTGGTGGCCTGCAAATCAGCTACAGCCCAGACAGCCATACAGGCCTTGATTTTGCTGATCTGTCCATCATTGGTGCAGACGGTAAATTCAAGCGCTAAATCACGTGCTAAAAGTTAAGCGCGTCGTCCAGTTCCTTGAACTTCTCAGCGCCCACGGCGTCCCTGATTTTGGGTGCCAACTCATTAAGTTTTTCAAAGTCCCCCGCCGCTTCAACCGCCAGGTTGAGCCGGAATCCACGCAAGCCCAGCGCAGCCGTCAGGCGCGTTGCAATCGGGTAGGCCATAGAGTAATGGGCCTGCGCGCTGAGGGTGGGGCGACCGTCTGTAGTCTGTGAAGATGGTGCGGCAGGGGCAACTGAAGCAACCGGCGCAGGACCCGTCGCAACCAGCAAGCCCAGGGACACAAGGTGCTCCACGTCGTCCTGCGTTACCCCTACCCCTGCGGTCATTTTCAAAACTTCGCTGGCGTCGCGTTTCCCATCGAACATGATGAATGCGGAACGCTGACGCGGCGTGAGCGCCACGGAGCGGTCTTGCATGGCGGTTTGACCCAGCGCCGTCTTGATAAAAATCATCGGCTAGCCTCTTGTAAAAATTGTCGCAAGGCATGCAACATGGGGTTGCTTGTAAAGCGGTGAAGTACGAACGACTTTTTAATCACAGCGTCACAATTTAACCTATTTTTTGAATCTGTACATCAGTGTATACGGGCGGTTGCGCCAATACAGACCGCAGATTTACAGCGGCAAAGCAGCGCAGACGGTTACAAATACGCCGACCAGCGCGGAAGTGCCATGCCATGTTTTTCACCGCTCATATCAATATCGCCACCCTTGTTCAGTAAAAAAATGGCAAGGCCCGCAAACACAATAAATCCCACAACAATTTTCCACATAACAAATCTCTTTCAAAAAAAAGGCCCCCGCCATGTGACGGGAGCCTGATCAGGTTTATAACAATCAAATCAGCGCAGACAGTTGCCCGCGCACCAATCGTCAGTCGTTGGCGTAAATATCAACGTCTTTGGTTTCTTTAACAAACAACGTACCCACTACAAAGGTCACAGCAGCAATAATAATGGGGTACCACAGGCCGTTGTACATGTTGCCGGTCTGGGCAACGATGGCAAATGCAGTCGTTGGCAACAAACCACCGAACCAGCCATTACCAATGTGGTACGGCAAGCTCATGGAGGTGTAGCGAATCCGGGTTGGGAACAGCTCGACCAGCATGGCGGCAATTGGGCCATAAACCATGGTCACCAGCAATACCAGATAGAACAAGATAGCAGTCACCATGACTTTGTCAATCTTGGCAGGGTCCGCCTTGCTAGGGTAGCCAGCAGCCTTCAGGTCATCGGCAATGGCTTTTTTGAACTCGGCATCTTTCTTCTTGGCTTCATCAGCAGGCATGCCCTTGGCGGTGTAGCTTGGAATAGCGACTTCACCAATTTTGATGCTGGCAACCGTGCCTGCGGGGGCAATGATGTTGTCATAGCTTACCGATGCACCAGCCAGCACCTGTTTGGCGATGTCGCAAGAGCTGGTGAACTTGACCGTACCCGTTGGGTTGAACTGGAACGAGCACTCGGCCGGGTCAGCCGTCACAACCACTTTGTTTTTAGCCTGCGCCGCCGCCAGATCCGGATTGGCAGCTTTTGTCAGCGCCGTGAACACAGGGAAGTAGGTCACCACTGCCAGCAGGCAGCCGGCCATGATGATGGGCTTGCGGCCAATCTTGTCTGACAGCGTGCCGAAAATCACGAAAAATGGTGTGCCCAAAATCAGTGAGTAAGCCACCAGAATGTTGGCGGTAGGGCCATCAACCTTCAGCGCTTGTGTCAGAAAGAACAGGGCGTAGAACTGTCCTGAATACCAAACCACAGCCTGGCCAGCGGTCAAGCCAATCAGGGCAAGAATCACGATTTTCAGGTTTTTCCATTGGCCAAAAGATTCCGACAAAGGGGCTTTGGAGGTCTTGCCTTCTGCCTTCATTTTCTGGAAAGCAGGCGACTCGTTCATGGACAGGCGAATGTATACAGAAACGGCCAGCAACAAAACAGAGACGATAAAAGGAATACGCCAGCCCCAGTCAGCGAAAGCCGCCTCGCCGATGGCGGTTCGCACGCCCAGAATGACAAGCAGGCTCAGGAACAGGCCCAGCGTTGCGGTGGTTTGAATCCACGAGGTATAGGCACCGCGTTTGTGGTGTGGCGCATGCTCGGCCACATAAGTTGCGGCACCGCCGTACTCACCACCCAGCGCCAGGCCTTGCAGCATGCGCAGTGCGATCAAAATCACGGGCGCTGCAACACCAATGGATGCATAGCTGGGCAGCAAGCCCACAATGAAGGTTGACAAACCCATGATCACAATGGTCACCAGGAAGGTGTATTTGCGGCCAATCATGTCACCCAGGCGGCCAAACACCAGCGCGCCAAAAGGACGCACGATGAAACCGGCTGCAAAAGCGAGCAGCGCAAAAATGAACGCTGAACCAGCATCCAGTCCGCTGAAAAACTGCTTGGCAATAATCGCGGCGAGTGAACCATACAGGTAAAAGTCATACCACTCAAATACGGTACCCAGCGACGAGGCGAAGATAACTTTCTTTTGCTCGGCTGACATGGGTCGGTTGTCGACTGCTATTGCCATGGTTGTTGTCTCCAAAAAAATGATGCTTCCAAAAACGGAAGACCCACTGATTATTTTGGTTATGCCTGACCCAGCTCTGACGTGAAAATAACAGAGGCTTGCGTCAAACTTATGCAGGGCTGACAACCCAAGGGATAACCCGAAAAGAATTTTTCAGGATACGAATCGGCTTAGGGGAAACGCGAATCTTCTCAGGACTTGCCGCGCACAATGCCCGCGGCAACCTGACCCGCCTTTTCCCAGCCATCGCCTTCAAACCAGGGCGCTCCCAACAGGTAATCGCGCAGCATGGGCAGTGCGTCCAGGCCCCAGAAAATTTTGTCATCCACAGCAAACGCGGGCACGCCGAAAACGCCCTGCGCAATCGCGTCTTCGGTATTTTTTTTCAGGTTGTTTTTAACAGCGTCACTTTGCACATCGTGTGCAGGTGATAGCTGTGCGACCAATGCTTCGATACGCTGCGTATTGCCGGCGTCCAGGCCAGACTGCCACACATGGCGAAAAATGGTTTCGCACACATACCGGTTGGCCTCGCCATTTGCAGCAGCGTTGCAAGCAATGCCCAGCCTGAGCAAGGACAGCGGGTTAAACGGGTGGCGTGCGGGCATCTGCATCGGAATGTGCATTTTGTCGGCCTGCCATAGCACCTGGCGGTAGGTCCAGTCGCGTTTGGGCGCAATCTCGGCCGGGCCCAACTGCCCATGGTGCTTGAGCATGCCGGCAAACAGGACGGGACGGTAGGTGGCGCTGTAGCTGATGCCCTTAAGCGCTTCGGGCAACTGCTCAAACGCCAGATAAGCGTAGGGCGATATGAAGTCGAGGTAAAAAGTGACGTGCTTCATGTGCTGGGCCCAGAGTTTTGCTTTATAGCGATTGCAAAGCAGCCATGCGCTGCTCTATGCGGTCCCAGGTAGCGCGCTTGCCGTCGTCACCAGCGTTGCCCCAGGCCGCAATCTCGTCACGCGTTCTAAAGCAGCCTTCGCACAGGCCAGTTGCCGCGCTCATGCGACAAACAGAGATGCAAGGGGATAGTATTTCGTCGGTAGGCCAATGAATTTGTGCGCGAGCAGCTACTAAATTTATAGCGTTTTGTTGAGCTGATTTTTCTTCTACAGGATTAACGGCCACATCCACCACAGGCGCGCCCGTCAGCCATTCGAGGTCACCAGGGCTCAACTGAAACACTGCATTCGGATGCCCGGCTGCTGCCCAGATCTGATCAAAGCGAAACAGCGACTGGTCAATCAGAAGCACTACCGCCGTTGCATGCGCCAAGGGCGACACACCGCCGATTGAAAATCCGGTTTTAGTTTTGACAAACTCGGCATCGGCTCTGCCCAGCCGCTTGCCGTCATCGCACACCAGCGCTTCAAGTTTTTTTTCATCCACCCGCTGATCACCAGATGTCACCACCAGCACGGCTGCGTCGTCTGACCTGCGGCGAAAAACAATGCTCTTGGCAATCTGGCCGATGCCAACGCCCAGCGCATCCGCGGCCTGTTGCGCAGTGCGGGCCGCATCGTCGAGCATGACCGGCGAATGCGGGTGGCCCTTGGCTTGCAGCAGCGCCGCAACTTTTTGAACGCCTTCAGGCAAAGCAATCAATTCAGCACCGCACATTAATTTAACCTCTTGTTCAGCAAAGCAGTAGCAGCACGAGAATTGGGCTTACGACCCAAAAACTCACTGACAAAGTTGCCCGCATCAACCAGCTCGTCCAGGTCAATACCCGTCTCAATACCCATGCCGTGCAACATGTAGACCACGTCCTCAGTGGCGACGTTGCCGGTAGCACCTTTGGCATAGGGGCAACCGCCCAGCCCGGCAATAGACGTGTCAAACTGCCACACGCCCATTTGCAGGCAGGCCAGCGTATTGCCAAGGGCCTGGCCGTAGGTGTCATGAAAGTGGCCCGATATATCGTTGATGTCGTAATGTTTGAGAGCCGCCTCCATGGCGCGCTGCATCTTGACTGGCGTGCCCACACCAATTGTGTCGGCCACGCCGATGTGCTGCACGCCAATCTCGGCCATCAGCCGCGCCACCATCTCCACCCGCTCAGGGGCGATATCGCCTTCATACGGACAGCCGACAACGCATGAAATAGCGCCACGCACATAAATGCCAGCTACTTTTGCAGCGGCAACCACAGGTGCAAAGCGCTCAATACTCTCAAGAATCGAGCAATTGATGTTGCGCTGACTGAAGGCTTCACTGGCCGCAGCAAACACCACAATTTCATCAGGCTTTGACAAAACTGCCGCTTCAAAACCTTTCAAGTTAGGTGTCAGCACCGAGTACCGCACACCCGGCTTACGGTGCATGCCCGCCATGACTTCAGCCGCATCCGCCATTTGTGGCACCCACTTGGGCGACACAAAACTGGTGACTTCAATTTCTTTCAAGCCCGCATTTTGCAGGCGATGCACGAGCTCGATTTTTACCGCCGCAGGCACGGGCGATTTTTCATTTTGCAGGCCATCACGGGGGCCAACATCAACAAGTTTTACTTTGGGAGGCAGTTGCATGGGCTCAGTATCCTTTGTTTAGATCAACCACGCCTGCGATGCTGGCAATAGGTGCACCACAGTGCAGTGCCTGAATTTTGCCTGCGATCTGGGCAATGCTTTCTTCGCGCAGCGTGCGGGCCGAGGTGTGCGGCGTGACTGTGATTTTCAGATGCTTCCAGAAAGGGTGTGACGCAGGCAAGGGCTCCTGCCTGAACACATCAAGCGTCGCACCAGCAAGGGCACCGCTGTCAATAAGCGCAACCAAATCATCGTCCACCAAATGCCCGCCACGCGCGACATTGATGACGTAAGCGCCCGGCAACAGCCGCGATAAATTCTCACGCCGCATGATGTTTTCAGTATCTGGCGTCAAAGGCAGCAGGCAAACCAAAATACGCGTCGCCGCCAAGAAATTATTAAACCCGATATCTCCTGAAAAGCACTGCACGCCATTTACCGTTTTTGCAGAGCGGCTCCAGCCCAGCACCGGGAAATCAAACTGTTTCAAGGACAGAGCCACGCGCTCACCCAGTACGCCCAGGCCCATCACGCCCACCGGAAAATCCGCACGCTGGCGCGGCTTGCGATATGACCACTTGCCCTCAGCCACATCGGCCTCATAAGCATCGAACTCACGAAAGTGCCGAATCACCGCATGGCAAACATACTCGGCCATTTGAACCGACATGCCCGCATCATCAAGCCTGACGACGGGCACGCCAGCGGGTAGCCGCAGCTTCATGAGCGCATCGACACCCGCACCAATATTGAAGACGCCCCTCAAAGCAATCTGCTGATCAAAAAAGAGCTGCGGTGGTGTCCAGACCACTGCATAGTCTGACAGGGCTACGCCCGCAGACCACAACTCAACGGCAGCGCCCGGCAGTGCCGCTTGCAAGCCCTCCAGCCAGGGCTGTGCATTGGTATCAAGACAACAAAAAGTCACGCGCATGAATTAAACACCCAGTTTGAGCAACTCGGCACCCTCGGCCACCTGGTCACCAGGCGCATACAGCAGCTCTTGCACCACACCATCTGCCGGTGCGGTAATGGTGTGCTCCATCTTCATCGCCTCCATCACGGCGAGGGCTTGACCCTTGGTGACCTTGTCACCCGACGCGACAGCAAAAGACACCACCTTGCCAGGCATGGGCGCAGTCAAACGCCCGCCTTCGGCCGGGCCGTCACCTGCATGCGCCATCAAATCAATGGCGGTGATTTGCGTTGCACCACGTGCGGTAAACACATGGTCTATCTCGCCCTGACGGTAAATTGATGCCGTCATGCGCTGCCCCGCAAACTGAACGTCAACGCCTTGCGGCGTAACAGCAAAAACCAGCGTACCTGATGCACCGCCCGCTGTCATGTCGCCTACCTTTAACAGCAGTGCGCCATCGTGCAGATAGGTCAGCTCGGCCTTGGCAGGCTCACCCTGAAATTCAAACTCAAAACGCCGCACGTTCAACCCATGTGAACGCCAGCCATCACGGCGACTGAAGGGGTCCACACCTTCTTGCGCTTTTTCGTTCAACAACATCTGCGCCACCGAGCTGGCAGCGGCCATCGCCAGGCCAACTGGCTCCTGGTTAAACAGCACTGCACTTTCACGCGGAATTAACGCTGTGTCCAGATTGGCCTGTGCAAACGATGGGCTGCGCACCACATAACGCAAAAATTGCACGTTGGTGTTGAGCCCCACAATGCGGGTTTGCGCCAGCGCCTGGTCCAGCCGGGCAAGCGCCTCCGCGCGCGTACGACCGTGCACAATCAGCTTGGCCACCATCGAATCATAAAACGGTGAAATGGTGTCGCCCGTGCGAACCCCATCGTCTATCCTGACAGCACCACGCTCAAAGCTGGTCCCGTCAGGCTTTTGATAAACATGCAGCGTACCCGTGGCGGGCAAAAAATTATTGTCAGGGCTTTCGGCGCAAATGCGCGCTTCAATTGCGTGGCCGTTGATACGCAGCTGGTCTTGCGCCAGCGGCAGCTTTTCACCGCTGGCAACGCGCAACTGCCACTCCACCAGGTCAAGGCCAGTAATCGCCTCAGTCACCGGGTGCTCGACTTGCAGGCGGGTATTCATCTCCATAAAATAAAACTTCATGCCGCCATCGGCAAGCTGTTCAACGATGAACTCGACAGTGCCTGCACCCACGTAATTCACAGCCCGCGCCGCAGCTACCGCCGCCTCACCCATCTGCTGGCGCATGGCTTGGCTCAGGCCGGGTGCAGGCGCTTCTTCCAGCACCTTCTGGTGGCGGCGCTGTACCGAACAGTCACGTTCAAACAAGTACACGTAGCTGCCGTGTGTGTCGCCAAACACCTGAATCTCGATATGCCGTGGGCGCTGGGCATACTTTTCAACCAGCACGTTGTCATTGCCAAAGCTGTTGATGGCTTCGCGTTTGCAGGACGCAAGCGCCGCGTCAAAGTCTTCGGCCTTGTCAACGGCCCGCATGCCCTTGCCACCGCCGCCCGCGCTGGCCTTGATGAGTACCGGGTAGCCAATTCGGTCTGCTTCGCGTTTGAGCAATTCAGGTGACTGGTCGGCACCGTGGTAGCCGGGTACCAGCGGCACACCGGCTTTTTCCATCAGTTGTTTGGACTCGGCTTTCAAACCCATGGCCTTGATGGCTGAAGGCGGTGGGCCAATAAAGACCAGGCCGTTGTCTGCGCAGGCCTGGGCAAAGGCTTCGTTCTCGCTTAAAAACCCGTAGCCGGGGTGAATCGCTTCAGCGCCTGCGGCTTTGGCCGCTTCTATGATCTTTTCCCAGCGCAGGTAACTGTCTTTGGGGGCGCTGCCGCCAATGTGTATGGCTTCATCGCAAAAGCTCACATGCTTGGCACCCGCATCTGCGTCGGAGTACACCGCCACAGTTTTAATCGCCATGCGCTGGGCAGTTGCTGCTACGCGGCAGGCTATCTCTCCTCTGTTCGCAATCAGTATTTTTTTAAACATGTTCATTCTTTGAAAAAGGTGACTTCAAGGTAAAAGCGGGCGACACACCAGGGTCTGGCTTGCCACTAAAAATACGTGTGACCCGGCTAAACAATAGCCGCAAAAAACGCCAGCAAACGCGTATCAGCCAGATGCTGAGCACCAGCACCACAGCCAGTACCGTTACAAAAATAAACGGATGCGCCACAGCAGCCCACAACCCAAGCGGCACCAGGCCGTCTTCAAGCAGCGACGCACCGACGTTGGTAAACGGTTCTGGTGATGTGTTGATAGCCGCACGCGTGGTGGCCTTGGCGGTAAAACTGGTGGCAGCCAGCGTGCCACCCAACAGCGCTGCAACCAAAGCCATGGCACCGCTGTCGGCGCTAAAGACACTGGCCGCCAGTGCAGCGCCAGCGGGGATGCGAATCACGCTATGCACCACATCCCACAGTGAATCAAGCCCCGGGATTTTGTCGGCAAAAAATTCAATGAACACCATAAAACCGCTAGCGCCCAGTACCACCGGGTTGGCCAGCAAATGCAAACCTTGGGGCAAATTGACCCAGCCCATAAAGCCTGCCAGGCCCGTCAGCAACACCACCAGGTACAAGCGTATGCCGCTGGCCCAGCCGAGCGCGCCAGCCAGGGCAACAAGTTGAGCGGTGTCAAGGCTGGGCATCAGGCATCCAACTTTGGCAGCCAGTTTGGTTTGCGTTTTTGTAAAAACGATTGCAGTCCTTCGCGTCCTTCAGGGCTGACGCGCACATCGGCAATGCTGCCCACTGTCATCGCTACCAGCTCGGGCGTCATGGGTTGCCCAGCCACGTCCTGCACCAGCTTTTTACAGGCCTTCATGGCATCAGGCCCGGCATTGACCAACGCCTGCGCCAGTTCTTCCACCTTGGCATCCAGTTTGTCGAGAGTAACCACCTCATGCACAAAGCCAATGCGCAAGGCCTCAGCCGCACTGAAACGCTCTGCCGTTAAAAAGTAGCGGTGCGCCGCACGCGCGCCCATCGCACGAATCACATAGGGACTGATGGTGGATGGCAACAAACCCAGCTTGACCTCGCTCAGACAATAGTTTGCAGTATCCACCGATACGGCTATGTCGCATGCAGCCACCAAGCCCGTACCACCCGCATACACATCACCCTGAATTTTTGCAATCGTTGGCTTTGGACACGCATAAACAGTGCGCATCATGGCCGCCAAGCGGCCCGCATCCGCCAGGTTTTGCTCACGCGTGTAATCAGCCATACTGCGCATCCAGTTCAGGTCTGCGCCTGCGCAAAAGGCGGGGCCATTGGCTTCGAGGACGATACAGCGCACGTCGGCGCGTTGGCCCAAATCTACAAACGTCTGGGTGATTTCATCTATCAGTTTGTCGTTAAAAGCGTTGCGGACCTCGGAGCGATTGAGCATCACCCGCGCCACATGATTTTCGTATTGAACCAACAAGTTTGCGGTATTCATTCGGCTTTCCAAACAACATAGTTATCAACAGAATAGAGCTTGCACAAACCTTTGCCATTGCGATTGCAGCTGTCTGTAGCGCGGCGAAGTGTATCGTCGCCACCATCCGCCCACGCCCATGCGCCACTGGGGGCAATTGCAAAGGCACGAGGCAAAGGTCTGGTCAAATACACGGCATAGCCCGCCCGGCCTGCATCTTTAACATGAGGCAGCTTGGTTGCGTCTTCAAGCGTTGCAAAATCTGTTTTGGCGGGCGCTTGAACCACTGCGGCAGTCGCGTATGCGGCGTATGCCAGCTGAGGTTCACTCGGTAGCCCTACGGTAGCCAGCAACTTGGTGACTTCCGGCTGCCAGATAGGTATACCAGCGCGAGAACCAAACATACTGTGTGAATCGCTGCCGAATATGCCAAACGCTATCAGCCTGGCCTGCCCGCCCGCAGCCGTGTATTTTTCAAACATGGCCGTGTAGGTTGGCGTGTTGAAGAAGCTATCGTTATCGCCATAAAACCACAGCGAAGGCAGTCGTGTCTTCTTTGCATATTCTGCCGCGCCGCTGGCCAGGTTTGACTCCCATGCGGTGCAACCATCCTGGCGCAGCCCACCCGCGAAATTAACCAACGCTTTAACACCCGGATAGTCAAGCGCGCCAAACGCCAGCGTCGTCCAGCCGCCGTGTGACTGACCCAGTACCACCATCCGCGTTTTATCAGCCCAGCTCTGCGCTACCACGTAGTCCAGCACAGCCTTGACGTCCTCAGCTTGCACGCGTCCGTTGCTTTCAACATTACAACCGCCGCCGATATAGCTACCTTCTGATTTTGAGAACCCTTGCCGCATGGGTACGATCACGGCGTAGCCACGCTCTAAAAAATAACGAGCCGCAATGGCGGGCCGATAACGGCCTTGAAATCGGGAATCGCCCGGCGCTTTTCCGTGGTTAATCACAGCGATGGGAAAAGGGCCATCACCATCGGGCTTGTACAAAGTGGTTTCAAGACCTATCGTGAACAAACCCTTTTTAGGAATGACTTGTACCGTCTCGTTGAGCGACGCATCGACCACAGCTAGCTGTGCCCCTGCATTCAAAGTACAGGAAATTAAAAGAAATACAACAAACCGCGCAAAAATCCAGCTATAGATTTTCATAGTTTTTCCATTCAACATGTCAAACAGCTAGCGCTTATCAATACCGCTTGGCCACTTCTTCCAGCATCACCTCAGTAGCTCCGCCCCCTATGCCCAGCACGCGCGCATCGCGCCACAGCCGCTCAATCGCTGTCTCGCGAATAAAGCCCATGCCGCCATGAAACTGCTGGCAGGTTTGCAGCACCTCATTGACCAGCTCGCCCGTCAGTGCCTTGAGCATGGACACCTCCTGAACGATGTCATGCCCCTGCGTGACTGACCACGCGCAGTGATACATAAACTGCCGTGCGGCGCGGGTTTTGGCGTCCAGCATGGCGATGCGGTGACGTATGGTTTGTTTGTCCCACAGGGTGGCGCCAAAAGCTTGCCGCTGGCGCACGTAGTCAAGCGTTAGCTCCAGCGCCCGCGTGCAGTGGCCGACCGCCATCGCGCCCAGGGCGATGCGCTCGGTCTGGAAGTTTTTCATGACTGAATAAAAACCCTTGCCCTCTTCACCCAACAGGTTACCTGCGGGGATTCGCACGTTGTCAAAAATCAGCTCAGCCGTGTCTGACGACAGCCAGCCTGTCTTTTTCAATGCGCGGCCCACGGTAAAACCGGGCGTGCCTTTTTCAACAATGAACATGCTCATGTCGTGCCGGGCCGTGCCCGTTTTGGCCGCCACAAAATACACATTGGCATGCACACCATTGGTGATGAACATCTTGGTGCCATTCAGCAACCACTGCCCGCCATCCCGCTTCGCCGTCGTGCGGATGCCGGCCACGTCGGAACCGGCGCCCGGCTCGGTGATCCCGACGGCGGTGATCAGCTCGCCCGAGATCACGCGCTTCAGGTACTTTTCCTTCTGTGCCGCGTTGCCGGCGTGGTGCAGGTGCGGGCTCGCCATGTCGGTGTGGACCAGCACGGTGATGATGAAACCGGCGAAGGTGGACTGCGAGAGAGCCTCGGCAAAGACCAGGTTGGTCATCGCGTCAGCGTCGGAGCCACCGTACTTCTCCTCGTACATGAGGCCGAACAGGCCGGCCTCGCCCATGCGGCGCAGCACGTCGCGCGGCACGCTGCCGGCTTCTTCCCAGGCCATGGCGTGGGGCTCGACCTCGCGGGCGATGAACTTCGCCACCTGGTCGCGCAGCAGCTCGTGGTCAGGGTTGTCGTAGATCGAGGTATTGGACATGGCTGCCTTGCTGCTCACATGCGGAAGACGCCGAACTTCGGCTCGGGGATCGGAGCGTTCAGCGATGCCGACAACCCCAGCGCCAGGATGCGGCGCGTGTCGGCAGGATCGATCACACCGTCGTCCCAGATCCGGGCGCCGGAGTAATAGGGATGGGACTGGTGCGCGAACTGGTCCAGCAGCGGCTGCTTGAACGCGGCTTCTTCTTGCGCACTCCAGCTGCCGCCCCTGGCCTCGATCGAGTCGCGCCGGACTGTCGCCAGCACCGACGACGCCTGCTCGCCGCCCATCACGCAGATGCGGGCGTTGGGCCACATCCACAGGAAGCGCGGCGAATAGGCACGGCCGCACATGCCGTAATTGCCGGCGCCGTAGCTGCCGCCGACGATGACGGTGAACTTGGGAACACTCGCCGTCGCCACCGCCGTCACCAGCTTGGCGCCGTGGCGCGCGATGCCTTCGCTCTCATACTTGCGCCCGACCATGAAGCCGGTGATGTTCTGCAGGAAAATCAGCGGCACCTTGCGCTGGCAGCACAGCTCGATGAAGTGCGCGCCCTTCTGCGCCGACTCGGAAAACAGGATGCCGTTGTTGGCGAGGATGCCGACCGGCATGCCTTCGATGTGGGCGAAGCCGCAGACCAGCGTCGCGCCGAACCTCTGCTTGAACTCGTGGAACTCGGAACCGTCGACGATGCGAGCGATGATTTCGCGCACGTCGTAGGGCTTTCGCACGTCCGTGGGAACGATGCCATGCAGTTCCTGCGCGTCGAACTTCGGCGGCTGCGGCTCGCGCAGCTGCTGTGTCACGAGCTTTGGCCGGTTCAGGCTGGCAATGGCTTTGCGCGCCAGCGCCAGCGCGTGGGCGTCGTTCTGCGCGAGGTGATCGGCGACTCCGGAGAGCCGCGTGTGCACGTCGCCGCCTCCCAGGTCCTCAGCAGTCACGACTTCTCCGGTCGCGGCCTTCACCAGCGGCGGCCCACCCAGGAAAATCGTGCCCTGGTTCTTCACGATGATGGTTTCGTCGCTCATCGCCGGCATGTAGGCGCCGCCCGCGGTACAGGACCCCATCACGACGGCGATCTGCGCGATGCCCTGCGCGCTCATGTTGGCCTGGTTGAAGAAGATGCGCCCGAAGTGCTCGCGGTCGGGGAACACCTCGTCCTGGTTCGGCAGGTTGGCGCCGCCCGAATCGACCAGGTAGATGCAGGGCAGGCGGTTCTGCGACGCGACTTCCTGCGCGCGCAGGTGCTTCTTCACGGTCATCGGGTAGTAGGTGCCGCCCTTGACCGTGGCGTCGTTGCAGACGATCACGCAGTCGATGCCGCTGACCCGGCCGATGCCAGCGATCAGGCCGGCGCCGGGCGCGTCGCCGACACCGTCCTTGTTGACATACATCGCATGCGCGGCGAGCGGCGCCAGCTCCAGGAAGGGCGTGCCGGGATCGAGCAGCATCTGCACCCGGTCCCGCGGTAGCAGCTTGCCGCGCTTGAGGTGCCGTGCCCGCGACGCTTCGCCACCGCCCGCCGCGGCCAACGCCAGCTGGACCTGCAGGTCCCCAACGAGGGCCCGCATCGCGGACGCGTTGGCCTGAAAGTCGGCCGAACGCGCGTTCAGCTGGGTCTCGAGAACTGACATGGGGCTCCTGAATGTTCGCGCGCGGGTCCGACGCATGGCCCGCCCTCGACGATAACGCCTATGCGCAGCTTAACGCCAACCCGCCGCGCAGGAGAAGCAGGCCGGTTCAGCTTGAGACGGGATCGCCCGCTGTGGCGGCAGCGATGAACAGGGGCCCGCCAGTCGCATGCCGGGCCGGATGCCTTGCCCGCCGGAACAGGCGCCGCTTGTAGGCTTGCGCCATCGCAGCGCTGGACTGAGCCGTTATGCTGCCTTGCCTGTGCCGCAAGCGCATGGACGGAGGGCTCGCGCGATGAAGGATTTCAAGCACAAGGTGGCTGCCATCACGGGGGCCGGATCGGGGATCGGACGCGCGCTCGCGCTGGAACTGACGCGGCGCGGATGCGCGCTTGCGCTGAGCGACATCGACAACGACGGCTTGCTGGAGACGCTCCGGCTGGTGCAAGCCGGCGGCGGCACGGACACCAGCACCGCGCTGGTTGACGTGTCGGACCGCAA
>JAYWBS010000146.1:0-4517 GCA_043781295.1 Polaromonas sp. | reverse complement strand
GCTTCCTTCCACGAACAGCGAGAGCAGCGACTCTACTATCCGCATCGCCAGCTGGGGATCCTTGGCCACGCTTGAGATGGTGTATATGTTTTCCTTGCCGGCGCTCTTGATGGTAATGTCCTTGGTCAGTCGAGCGATAAGTCGCGCCCGATCGTCATCGGTATTCAGTCCGACGTCCAGGTGAGTCATCCGGATCAGCTTCTCCAGGTTCGGGCGGCTCATCAAGGATTGGCTCATTATCGCCACCATTTGATCTAGATCGGGCTGCACGACAAGACCGGACAGCAGGGGTCTCAACACCGTCTTGGTGTCCACATAGACCCTGGCATCAGCTTCGTAGCGCTCCGGCATCTTGTAGACGACAGTCCAACCACCCAACGCGATGACCCAGGCAACAACGACTGCGTACCATCGGTAAGGCCATATTGCCTTCAGGTGGGAGAGGAGTTGCTCAGCCAACTCGTGCATAGTTGGATCCTACGGAGACTTTCATTCCGAGGTTAGAAAAAACTCTGGGGTATGATCAAAACGTCACCAGGACGCATCGCCACATTGGCGGACAAATCCCCCCCCCTTACGAGATCCCTCAGCCGCACGCCGAACTGAAGACTCTTGCCGCCGCCGCTGCGAAGGATGCTTGCCTTGTTCCCATCGGCGAAATCGGTGATCCCACCCACGGCGATCATGACGTCCAGGAGCGTCATGTTTTCACGGTAGGATAGGGCTTGGGGCTTGGCCGCCTCGCCGATTACGCGGACCTGCTCGCTGTAAGGGCCGACGAAATTGGTGACTATGACCGTGACAACTGGGCTCTGAATGTACTTGCCCAGGACTTTCTCGATGTCCCGGGCAAGCTGGGTCGCGGTCCTGCCGCTCGCTGGCAGATCTTCCACCAGCGGCGTAGAGATCTTGCCGTCGGGGCGCACCGGAATAGTCATGGACAGATCCGGATTTCGCCACACAACGATGTTTACGGTATCGCCCGGGCCAATCAGATAAGGTGCCTCGATCCCGCTTGCATTCTTGGCCAACGGCGGATGGATCGTCGTACCACATCCTCCCAATCCCACCATCAATGCCACCAGCCATATCGCTAACCATTCCCTGGCGCTCACGGCATATTCTCCTTCCACAAAGTCAATCAGCCAGACGTTTTTATGGCTCACCCGGAACACCTAACGGCGTTATATGAAACGTAGGTGAGTTGTCAGCCACGATAGGTCGAAGCGAAGTGCAGCCAATATTCGCTACTATATTGACTAAACTCGAGACAAAGCTAGCGATTTTGCTCTCAACCCTTGAGCACTGGCCAAGCGACACGTGCAGGCAGAAGGCGCCAAGCGGCCAAATTACTGTACGCCAGAATCTGCCGTAGCATCGACGGATTCCACTGAAGCTATGCGCCTTCGGAATTAACGGCGTGCCAAAGGTAGTTTTGGAAAGCTCACTATTGAAGCAAAGTTATGGCGCTCATAATAAGCGGCTCGAAAGCCCAGGCAATAGTCATCGATTCCGACCTGGGCATACCCCGAAGGGGTCGTACCGCGCCGGCGAAAAGTTTCACCGTCGATATAGCCTTCCGCATGAGCTTGCGACCAGCCATTTTTTTCTGCCAGCACCTTGACCTTTTCCCTGACCAAGACTTTCATGTTGCCTCCTTTTCTCCCAGTCGTAGCCGGCGAAGCACCAGCCGCTCGGCGCAACCAGCTACGCGCCACACCTTCCTACATTCATTGTGATAGTTAGGCTACCCGCGGTGAGCAATATGCCTTGCAGGCGCCCCGGGCCAGTTCGCCACCAATATCACAGGCCAACATAAAGATACTCCTACCGGCATAGCAAGCCGACCCCGTAGTTACAGCTATCGCTTGTGTTCGTTCCCAGATCTGCGAACAGCCCATCATCTGGCCCCCTTTCCCCACAACACGACCTCCACGGTGGAAATCAGGATCAAGATGTCGAGAAACAGGGAATGGTTCTTCACGTAGTAAAGATCGTATTGAAGTTTCTCGATGGCATCGTCGATTGTCGCACCGTAGGGGTAGCGCACCTGCGCCCAGCCTGTGATCCCCGGCTTTGCGCTATGGCGCAACGCATAGAAGGGAATCTGCTTTTCCAACTGGTCAACGAAGAACGGCCTTTCGGGTCGTGGGCCGACGAAGCTCATTTCCCCTTGGAACACGTTGAAAATCTGCGGCAGTTCGTCAATACGAACCTTGCGGATGAACCGCCCAACGCGAGTAGTACGGTCGTCATTGGCCTTCGCCCACTGCGGAGTCCCGCCACGCTCCGCGTCATTTCTCATGCTGCGGAACTTATAGAGCGTGAAAGTGCGTCCGCCTTGGCCGACCCGCTCTTGCCGGAATAGCACCGGTCCCCCGCTTTCCAGGTAAATGCACAGCGCTGCGACGAGCATGATGGGCAGCGTGAGCAGGAGCAACACCCCGCTCACGATCAGATCGAATAGGCGCTTCACGGCATTGGCAAAGTACCCCAGGCGGAAGCCATCCCCGAGGACCATCCAGCTCGGGTTGAGCGACTCCAGCAATACTTGCCGGTACTCGCGTTCGAAGAAGGAGGGCAACTCGATGACATTGACGCCCTTCAATCTGCACTCCAGCAGCTGCTCCACGGGAAACCCGCCACCCCGTCGATCCCTGACCGCGACCACGATCTGGTCGATCGCGTGTTTTTCGACGATGGACAGCAGGGAGTCTTCCGGCGTCATTGGCAGGATGTACGGCAGAGGTATGTAGTGCTTGGCGGGCTTGAGCGCGATATAGCCGACCACTTGATGGTTCGGGTTGCGCTGGGCGGACTCTGCGAGCTTCATGACCCGGGAACCCGTGCCCAGCACCAGCACGCGCGACTTGAATGCACCCAGATTGGTCCACTTGTGAAAAGCCGCGCGGACGAGGACGCTACCAGCCAAAGCCACGACCATTACGGTCGCGCCGAGGGCGAACGGCCTTGGGTAAAGCGAGGAGGGCATCAAATATGAGACCAAGCCCATTATCACGAAACCCAGCAGGAAGGCGGCAACCTGGCGCAGCCTAATGGACGGGCTTTTGTTCGACAACTCCGGCTGGTACAGGCCCATGCTCGACATTACGAATATCATGCCCAGCGCGAATGCAACTGCTTGGGACGGCACTGCTTCTGCGGCACCCGAGATCGCCGTCCCGGCTCCGGCATGATTCAGCGAAATGCCGATATAAGCCGCGATCAACAAGACAAGTGTTTCCACGGTCGCAAGAACGAACAATCTCCAAGGAACATAGTGTCTGAAGAGGTGGATCATAGCGTGTACCTGCTACTTGGCATTGCTCTTGGAAAGAGTTCGCACGCCTTACTCCTTCCCTCGTTGCTGCCCTTCATGTTCCTTCTCCCTTAACTAAGTTCAACACATGTACGCCCTTCTTCGTCACGGATTATTTATTGTTGTATTTTGTTGTTATTACTCACCCTGACTACTTGTTGGTAGTGCTTAATTTCAATGTGCAGCAGCCGTAAAAAGAAGCGTCAGGACGATCGGCATTTTTCTAAAAACTCTTTTTGCTGATATAGAAACTAGCATTGAGAAGTTAAGCGTCCGTTACAAATTCCAGGTGGCGTCCTGGATTCTCAACGTCGGACGATGTAACGCGAGCGAGCAAATCAGGAGGGGAAAAGCGGCTTGCGCATTGCCGGGAACCGTGGTGGCAGGCAAATTACCCCGCGCGCACTGCCCGGCAAAATGCAATTGTTTGGCTGAAGTACGACGTGGCACCTTAGCTGCGCCCATCGGCCTTCCCCCCTTGCACAAATACCAATTACCGAAATCGCGCCACATACACTACCTGCAAGAATTCTTCATTTGTCCTTGCGTATTTTTTTCTGGTAATGCGCGTTGCCGCCCCAAACTACATTTCTTGTTGCTACGGCTTCGGGCGAAATCTCTTATTTGAACTAATTGCTGAATCACTATTTTTAGATTGTCGCCTTATACGGACCACAGCCTATCTGAGTTGTCGTCGAATAGCGACACTAGAATAAATCAATTTTTGATCAATATACAAACAATAAATTGTCGGAAATGTTATCTAATTCCTCAAAAAAGTACATCCATATGACTGATTTTAATAATTAAATGACGGTTAAGGTATTTTGTGAGGCGAGAGGATCGAATTGATCTGGAGCTCCGATGACCGACATAACTAGGAACGCATGCAGCCACAAGCCTATGGGTGCGCGCTCCAATGAGCCGGTTTTTCAGTTTCTCGCGTCGGTACGCAGCGGATGCCGAGAGCCTGCTGGGCGAAGCGGGTCTGATGGGGCAGTAAGAATGGCCCTCGCCTAGCAGCCTGTCGGACTTACCCGACCGAGCTAGCCTGAGCGAGCGGAACGATAGGTTAATGGTTTTGTCATAAGCGAGTCCGGTTTAATGATGCCGAGAGTGTAGCCATGGCCAACTTCCGTCCGATAGATCGCGCCACGCCTTATCTGCTGCCACCGTCGGTGGAGGACTGGCTGCCCAA
>JAYWBS010000145.1:0-13410 GCA_043781295.1 Polaromonas sp. | reverse complement strand
TTGGCGGTCTTGCCCGCTATGAACTGGCTGCAATCATCACAATCCTTGCCTTCGTCTTTGCCCGCATCAACATATTGCACCGCCGATTTGGCGAGCTTTTTGTCGGCGGCCCAAACCCCGGTCGCCGCGACGCTGACGAGTGCTACGCCCGTGATGGCACCCAGCCCCCGTTGCAGGGCGTTGCGTCGTGAAGGACGGTTAGATTGGTCGTGATTCATTGGTTTTTACCTGGTTGGTTCGTCGGTGCGCCGACGATTGGCATGGCAGCAGCGCCCCTTTAGGACGCCGCACGTACTGATTAAGTGACGATCAGTGTGCCGCTCATGTCCTCATGGCCACTGCCGCAGAACACGTCGCACAGGAAGGGGAAGCTACCGGCCGTGTCCGCAGTGAATTGCAGCTTGGCTACCTTGCCGGGAACAATGTCGACGCGCAGCTTCAAATCGGAAATGTTAAGGCCCATCGGCACTTCGGGCGCAGTTACATGCAGGACGACGGTTTCACCCTTCTTCACGCGAATCTCGCTCGGGACGAAGTCAAATTTCTTGGCCACGATTTTAATCACCCGCACCTTCGGCTTGGCCAGCGCAAAGGCTGCCACTGAACTCAGAGCCAAGGCTCCGGCAGCAGCGATCACTGCGCGTCTGTTGGAACTGGTAAAAGTAGTCATGGCTTCAACCTTTCTGGACTGGAAACTCAGTAATGGCGTACTCAGTAGGCTTTTTGTCAGCCAAGACCTCGCGGAACCCAAGGCCGCGATAGGGCTGCGCAGGATCCCAAGGCAAAGGCGTGCGCTTGGGTTGCGAGCCAACAACGGGCAGCGCAAAGATCAGCGACTTGGCCGAGTGGTGGGCGATGTGCCCGGTCATGTGGTGATGTTCCTGGTGAATGTGACCGTAGAACACCGTCACATTGCTGTAGGGCATGAGCATGTCTACAGCTTTGGCGCCGTCGCGTGTAGCCCAGTCCCACTGCGGGGCCAAATCGAAAAGCGGACGGTGAGCGAAGACAACGATGCGAGCATCTTTAGCCTGCTTTTTCAAATCGTCGGCCAGCCAGTCCAGTTGCTCCTGGCCCAGGCTGGCACCCGGATCGCTGACGTTGTCGAGCACAATGAAGTGCACACCCTTGTGTTCAAAGGTGTAATTTGTGGCACCGAAAAATTCTTTGAAGGCTTTGCCCTTGTCAAGCGAAGCGTCATGCTCCCCAGGGATGAAGCGCACGTTCTTGACCTTCAACTCAGAGATGATGGCCTTGACTTCCGACATCCGTTTGCGACGCTCTTTAGGGTCATCGGTGGTGTGGGTCAGGTCGCCGGTGAAAATCACAAAATCGGGGGCCTGGGCAAGCGCGTTGACAGAGGCAATCGCTTTGGGCAGGGTGCCTTTGGCATCGGGGTTCGGTGGACCCTCAAAACCCCAATGAAGATCAGACAGCTGGACGAAAAAGAAATCTTCATAGGCGACACCAGTCACCGCATCAGCGGCGTTAGCCGGATTGCCAAGGCCGGACATGAAGACCGCACCGCCAACGCCGGCTAGCTGCATAAACTGTCTGCGATCAAAAGTACTCATCATCAACTCCTGGGTTAAACAAAAAAAACGGGCCGTGGGCCAGCGGTGGTCTCACCATGCAATACCGAAAAAGGGCGAGAAAAATTCCTGGTTTGCTCTTTTATTTTTTTACCAGCGATTTCAGATAAGCAATCAGGTCTTGACGATCACCAGCGGTAGGCACCGTGATCCACATTTTTTGACCAGGAATCAGCTTTTCAGGATCAGCAAGCCATTGGGCCAGGGTGTCATCTGTCCAAACCACGGCGGATGCCTTCAGTGCAGGTGAGTAGGTGTACTTGGGCGCTGTTCCGACCTTGCGACCAAACACGCCTGCATGTGCTGGTCCTACCCCGTTGTAGTCGGCCGCGTGGCAAGCCGCACAGCGCATCACATACAGATCCTTGCCTTTGGCTATATCTCCCGCTGCATTGGCAAAGGAGATGCCAATGGTTAAGATAACGGCAAGCGTGAGAGTTGTAGAAAAAAGTTTCACCATCAGAGTCTTTTGCTGCAATACTGCGCCGACGGCACCGTTAATGACAGATACCAGAATTTGCGGTGCCTTATTCCCGAAATAATTATTTTTATTGATCAGGGGATTTCAGGAATAAACCAGTACTTTCTTCAGTACTGACAACTAATGAGTGCTCCCATTGATTCGTTCACCGGACCGGTTTGAAAAAACGGTGATGCCGCATCTCGATGCGGCATACAACCTTGCGCGCTGGCTGGTCAAGGACGAGCATTGCGCGCAAGACCTGGTGCAAGACGCTTACCTCAGGGCATTTCGCTACTTCGGCAGTTTTAGCGGGGACGATGCGCGCCCCTGGCTTTTGGGCATTGTCAGAAACACGTGCTACACGTGGCTCGGCGACCAAAAGAGGTTAGGGCGATATATCGAATTCAGGGACGACCTGGATGCGGCTGAGGAAGGGCAAGAGTGGGCAGCAACGCAAGACGGCCCCGAAGATATTTTGTTGAAAAAAAATGAACGTGACCAGCTTCACGCCGCCATTGAAGCACTACCGCCTGTATTTAGAGAGGCGCTGATACTCCGGGAAATTGAAGACATGACTTATGACTCGATTGCACAAACCATGCAGGTTCCGCTAGGTACGGTGATGTCGCGGATATCCCGGGCGCGGGCGTTGTTGCGTCAAGCCCTTGGCGGCACCTTTTAGACAATTGACAATGGAAACTCAAGAAGACATCAAAACAGCGCAGCAGGTGAAAAAAAATATCACCCGCTTTGAAGCGCCTGCGGTACTGCGCCAGAAAATACGCCACGACATGGGATTGCACCGGGGCAGCCCGCCAGTGGCACCAACGACACCCTGGCACAAGTGGGTTCAATTTTTGACGGGGCAATGGAGCAGCTTGTCGGCGGGCGTTGCTACCGGTGCCTTGGCAACCTTTATAGGCATGCATTTTTATATCTCACCGCTTCAAGATACGCTACCCGAAGAGATTGCCAGCAGCCACGTGCGCTCACTGATGGCAAACCATCTGTCTGATGTTGCATCCACTGAAAAACACACCGTCAAGCCTTGGTTTATGGGCAAGCTTGACTACGCGCCTCCAGTCAATGATTTTGCCGCTCAGGGCTTCGCTTTGCAGGGTGGTCGAGTTGACTATCTTGACCAACGCGCGGTGGCAGCGCTGGTGTACCAGAACAAACAGCATGTCATCAATGCTTTTGTGTGGCCAACGGCACAAGCAAATTCAAACCCCAGGGTTCGCAGCCACAAGGGATTCAACATGGTTCAATGGCAGGGTGACGGTATGACCTTTTGGCTGGTCTCGGATATCAGCACGGATGAGCTGCTTGAATTTGCAAAAATTATGCGCTTAATGTCGGCCGATGGAATGCCAAAACCCGGTTGAGCAGGATAATTCGCAATCATGATTCAAACTTCAAAACTTATTGCGCAAGGCAAGGGTCTTGCCCCCATTGTCTTAAAGCGTGCATCCACCATCGAGCTTGACTGGGACACGCGCCAAAAAAGCCGCTTTGATGGCACCGATTCGCTCGGTCGCCAACTGGGTGTGTTCTTGCCACGCGGTACGCTGGTGCGCGGCGGTGACGTGCTGATTGCTGAAGATGGCTCCATGGTCAGGGTCATTGCAGCACCGCAGGCGGTGCTGCGCATCACGCATTGCACATCGCACGGTACGCCGTTTGATTTAACCCGCGCCGCCTACCACCTGGGCAACCGCCATGTACCGATTGAACTGAAACCTGACCACCTGAAAATCGAGCCCGACCATGTGCTGGCTGACATGCTGCGGGCGATGCATTTGATCGTCAATGAAGTGAATGAAGCGTTTGAACCTGAAGGTGGAGCGTACAGCGCAGGTGGGCATTCGCACGCTGAAGCGCCCGCCCCGGTAGCAGCCACAGCGCATGTGCATGGGCCAGATTGCAACCATGGACACGACCACGGACACAGTCATCATCACTGACTTGCGCGCTGTGCCAACCGCAGCCACTGCATTACCGCCAGCCAGCCTGCTGCAACTGATCTGGCTGGCTTCCCCAGCCTTGCCTGTGGGTGGTTTTTCATACTCAGAAGGGCTTGAAGCCGCCATTCTATGGGCGCAAGCAGCTCCTGAAAAAATAGCAAATAACTCAATTGACGGATGGGTTGGCGACTGGCTTTGCGACCAATTGCAGATCACCCTGGCGCGCGGAGACCTGGCGGTGATCGCCCAAGCCATTCCGGCATGGCGCACGGATCAGTTAAGCCGTATCACCCAGCTCAACAACTGGCTGCTGCAAACCCGCGAGACCAGCGAGCTGCGCGCGCAAGCCGAGCAGATGGGCCGCTCGCTGTGCAACTGGCTGCGCAACCATGACGGTATGGATGCAGCGCAGCTTGGGCACTGCGAGCAATTGCCGCCCACCTACCCGGTTGCTTTTGCACTGGCTGCGGCGCAAACCGAGGCATCCGTGCGTGACTGCCTGCTGACCTACGCTTTTGGCTGGGCCGAGAACATGGTGCAAGCCGCCATCAAGTCAGTGCCACTCGGCCAAACGGCGGGCCAGCGCATACTGGCACGCATGAGCCAGGCCATACCAGCGGCAGTGCAAATCGCTATCGATTTGCCAGAAGAGGAACGCCAGGCTTTTTCACCCATGCTGGCGATACTGTCATCGCAACACGAAACCCAATACTCAAGGCTTTTCAGATCATGACTGCTTCAAAACTTCACCATATCGCCAATCGCACCAAAAAGCTGCCTCCCCTGCGCGTAGGCATTGGCGGGCCAGTCGGCTCAGGCAAAACCACCCTGCTGGAGATGCTGTGCAAAGCCATGAAAGCCAAGTACGACCTGGTAGCTATCACCAACGACATTTACACCAAAGAAGACCAGCGCATCCTGACAGTTAGTGGTGCTTTGGACGCTGAGCGCATCATGGGTGTAGAGACGGGCGGCTGCCCGCACACCGCTATTCGTGAAGACGCCTCCATCAATCTGGAGGCGATTGACCGCATGCTGGTGGACTTTCCCAACGCCGATGTGGTGTTTGTCGAATCAGGCGGCGACAACCTGGCCGCCACCTTCAGCCCCGAACTGAGCGATTTGACGATTTACGTGATTGACGTGGCTGCGGGTGAAAAAATCCCGCGCAAAGGTGGGCCGGGCATCACAAAAAGTGATTTGTTTGTTATCAATAAAACCGACCTGGCACCCTATGTAGGTGCTGACCTGAAGGTGATGGAAGTTGACACCATCCGCATGCGCACCACTGCCAAAGGCCTCAAACCGTTTGTCATGACCAACCTGAAAACCAACGCGGGCCTGGCTGATGTGGTGGCGTTTATTGAAACCAAAGGCATGCTGCTGGCGGCATGAAAACGCTTTTTTAAGCACGCCATTCATCGCGCGCGTCTCTAGCGGTTAAACTATGAGGCTAGGAAGCTTGGCAGAGCGGTTGAATGCAGCAGTCTTGAAAACTGCCGAGGATGCGAGTCCTCCGTGAGTTCGAATCTCACAGCTTCCGCCAAATAATGATGTTTTCCGAGGTTTCTCCGGAAACCGGCACTCCTCACCCATCCTCTGACACTGCGACGTGATGAGCCAAGGTGATGCGGCGTGAGACAACTATATTGCCAAGTAAGCTCCTCCAGCCCTTGGGCAGGGGATATGCCGATGGCCTTGCGTACGCCCACGAATTCAATCTACTCTTTACGCTGTAACGGGATCCGCCCTGCCGGGTTCTTCTGACAGTCGCTTGCGTACCAGCTCAATGTGTTCCTTCAGGATGTACAGGTCACACTGGGTGGAATTGTTTTGTCCAGCAGGTAGGCGTCAACCAATACAGCCAAGCTTTCAAAGTCGGAATGCAGAATGTCTGGACTTTCAATGGCCACATTGACGCGCCGCTCCAGTGCCATCAGGCGCATGTAGCAGCGTGTGGTTTTGCGCTGACTGCGCCACCGTAAGGCCTTGGGTATATAAGTGATGAGCGGCAAAATGATTGCAGCCAGAGGTGCCAACACTTTGAGCAAGCGCTCAACCACGCTGGCCAACCAATACGGCAAATAGCGCTGCAAGAAAGGTTTTCCGCTCTTGAAGTACTGCTCAGCCAACGGGCTGAGCGGCAAATCGACATCCTTATCGGCCGGAAACTCGTTTTCTTGCGACAGCAGGGTTGGCGGTTCGTGGACAGCATCCACGATGCTCATGAGCAGGTAAATCAGGGCAGCATGCACATCGTCGCGAGCTACCACCACGGCCTGGTGACCACCCACTGACCGGCGCCGTGTCAGACGCCGGCGATGACGGCCTCAATTTCAGCAAAGGTTCTGGCCATTTCCTGGGTGTGGATTTGCACACCCAATTGACGCGCGATTTGGGACGCTGAAAATATCCCCAGCAAGGACTGCGTCCCATCTTTTTCCTGGCCAACTACGATGGCATGAGCTCTGCCGTCTGATTTCAATGAGGCCACAACATTCCCAACGCAAGCCCTCTTCACGTCTTCAATACCCAAAGCCTCCATCTTGTCGACATGCACCATGACATCTGCAACCAGCAGATCGATACGTTTGAGTTGACGTTTTTGAGCAACCAGCACGGGCTTTTCCCCAAGAACATCAACGGAGGTGACCATTCCCACTATGCTGTTGCTCGCCCCGACAACCAAAAGCAATCTCACGCCTCGCATCAACATGGACTGGTTGGCCTCATCCAGTGTTGCATCAGCGCCTATCGTTGCTGAAGGTACCTGCGCAAGGTCAGTCATCACTAAAATGGCGGCCGAATCGACAGTCACGGCAGGGGGATTGAAGGCCTCCAGCAGATGACAACCCATGGGCGAGATAGCTGTTTTATGCAGAGGTTGATATTGGATGTTTTCGCTCATGATGTTGATTTAAAGTGGAATATCTTTTAAATATTAGCGGAAATCTGTAAATATTGGATAAAGATCAATTCTGCAAAATAGAACCCAGTTTCTTTTCGCATGTTTCGGCCTCATAGGCCAGTGATCATGCATTCTCAGCGGGTGGCCCAGGAATGCCGACAGTGGCGCGCGCTAAAGGATGGCCATTCGGCTTTCGTAGTCAGACCTGTCGGCTTATCGCCTCAGCGCCATCCGCCCCCCAATGCCTGATACAGCGACACGGTGTCGCTCAGATATACCGCATTGCTTGCTACGCGGGCAAGCTGAGCTTGCAGAAAAGACTGCTGTGCAGCCAGGAAAACCAAACGGGAGATATAGCCCTGCTCCAGCTGACGCTGCGTATGCCCAAACAGTTGCTGATTGGCCGATTCGACATCGCGGGTAGCTGCAAGCGAACGGCCATCCGAATCGAGCGCGTAAAGCGTATCGGCAACATTTTGAAAAGCGTTAAGCACAACGGCCTGGTATTGCGCTCTGGCGGCCTCGGCACTTGCCTCGGCGCCCTTTTTGCGTGCGCGTAGCGCACCCCCGGCAAATAGAGGCTGGGTCAAGCCCGCAAGCAGTCCCCAGGACTTGCTGTCGTTCGACAAAAAACCTGCCAAAGGGTTGCTGCTGTAAGCAAGATTGGCTGACAATGAAATTTGCGGCAACATATTGGCGGTAGCGACTCCTATCTGCGCATAGCTGGCATGCAGTTGCTCTTGAGCCACCTGAACATCAGGTCGCCTTTCTACCAGACTCGAAGGCAAGATGGCAGGTACTGCTGCAGGTGCATGTATCTCGTCAGGCGTGCCACCTGGCAGTTGCTCCGAAGGCAGTTGGCCACAAAGCACCGCCAGCAGATTGCGGGTTTGCTCGATTTGTTTCTGTAGCGGTGGCAGCAAGGCCACTGTTTGCACATAAGCCACCTGCTGCTGGGCCACGTCCAGAGCGCTTGAATAACCCGATGTTTGAAGTCGCTTGACCTGTTGGAGTTGCTCGGCGGCCACTCTTACGGCGTTGTCTGCAATGCCAATTTGTTCAGACAACAGGCGTTCCTGAATCGCCGCTGCAACAACGTTGCTGGCCAGCGTAATTTTGAGTGCCTCAAGCTGATAATGCTGGCTAGCCGCAGACGCTAGCAATGACTCCACCTGACGCCGGTTACCACCGAATATATCGGGTGAAAAACCCACATTTAATTGAGAAGTACGCAAATTAAAAATGTTACTGCCAGCGTTTAACGGCGGCGCCAGAACGTTGCCAGGGTTTTGTCGGGTCGCACTAAAACCAGCCTGCACCGATGGGTAAAACAATCCCCGCTGCGCATTCACAATTTCTTGCGCCGCCCTGAGGTTCGCGACTCCAGCTTCAATATTGGGGTTGCGGCTCAAAGCCTGCTCAACCAGGACGTTGATGCGCGGTGACCCATAGGCTTTCCACCAGTCTCTTGGGATTTCGGCCGGGGACGCATTTTGCATAACCCCGGTCGGCTGGCGCGTCAGCGAGGCAACAGGCACAAGCTCTGGACGGCGGTAATCGGGCCCCACAGTGCACCCTGTCAGGTAAAGCATGCCAAGACTGAGCACGCCAGCAAAACGCCAAACACACTGAATCGGGAAAACCGGCCAAAGAGTCATTTTCATTTGGTTAAACATGTACATCTCCGCCCAGACCTTTACGACGCTTGGTGATCTTGAGATTGCGCAGCACCATGAGGCGCATCGCTGGAACCACAAGAAGAAGGAATACCGGCCCCAGAAGCATCCCGCCTACCACCACGGTCGCCAGGGGCCGCTGAACCTGACTGCCTATGCCATGACTGAGCGCAGCGGGCAGCAGCCCAATACAGGCAGAAAGCGCAGTCATCAACAAGGGGCGCATCCGGTGAATATAGGCGTTACAAATCGCATCTTCTGCACTTTGACCCGCTACCCGGAGTTCCTTGAAATAACTCAAAATCAAAATGCCATCCATCACCGACACCCCCAGCAAAGAGATAAATCCAATCACTGCTGAAATACTGATGGTCTGACCTGACAGATATAACGCCAACATGCCACTGGCGACAGTGAAAGGAACTGCGCCCAGCGCGAGCATGCTGTAGGCAAAGCTGCTAAACAACGCATAGAGCAGCACCAAAATCAGAACGATGGCCATCGGTATCAAAATAACCATGCGCTCCTTGGCCTTTTGCAGTTCCTCAAACTCGCCTGCATACAGCACACGGTAGCCCACCGGCAGCTTGATCTCACTACCAATGCGTTGCTGTATCTCGGCAACCGTACTACCCAAGTCGCGACCACGAACGCTGAATTTGATAGGAATGAAACGTTCGTTGCGCTCGTGATAAATATAAGTAGCACCTGTGTCCAGGGAGATGTCAGAGATATCCTTGAGCGGAACATAACCCGCATTGCCCCCCGGCATGGTGTAGCCAATCCGCAGGTCGCGTACGTTTTGCATATCGACGCGCCCCATCGATGCGTAACGGATTGACAAGCCATACTGACGATCGCCTTCGAGCACTGTGGTGGCTACGGTGCCGCCCATGGCAGCCTGAATGGCTGTGTTGACATCGCCCGTATTCAAACCATAGCGCGCCGCCCTTGCACGATCAATTTGAATGTTCAGGTTGGGCTGTCCCAGCGTTCTGAATATGCCAAGGTCAGCGACTCCCTGAATTTTGGACATGGCAGTGACCACATCAGCCGCCAGCTTTTCAAGCACGAGCAAATCGGGACCCACAATCTTCACAGAGTTCGCACCTTTGACGCCCGAGAGCCCCTCTTCAACGTTATCCTGGATGTATTGGGAAAAATTGAAGCCGATGCCCGGAAATTCATTGGCAAATTTTTCCTGCAACTCGGAAACAAGCCGCTCCTTGGTCATATCAGCTGGCCACTCCTCAAACGGCTTGAGCGGGGCGAACAGCTCGACGTTGTTGAATCCGGAGGCATCGCTGCCATCGTCTGGCCGTCCGTGCTGCGACACCACGGTCACGACCTCGGGATAGCTTTTGATGATTTCCCGCATGCGGTTGGCTTTGGCCGTACCGGCTTCCAATGAGATAGTCGGCGGCATGGCAGCGCGAATCCACAAATTACCTTCTTCGAGCGCAGGCAGAAACTCACTGCCCATGTGTGTGGTCAAAAATGCAATCGCCACTAAAAAGACCAGGCCCGCACTGAACACGATACCCGTGTTGCGCAAGGTCCAGCGCAGCAACGGCTCATAGACACGGCGAATAACTTCCACCACGCGAGTCTCCTGCTCCTTGATGCGCCTTGGCAGCAAATAGGCAGCCAGCACCGGCGTAATCGTAAACGTTGCCAGCAACGCACCACCCAACGCATAACCGTAAGTACGAGCCATAGGACCAAAAATCTGTCCCTCAACACCGGTCATCAAAAACAGCGGCGAGAAGGCCGCGATGGTGATGACTGTTGAAAATAAAACAGAGTTATCTACTTGAAGTGCGCTCATGTAAATAATACGGAGGCGCTGTGTCCATCCCATGGCCGGGTCAGTCACCATTCCGTTGGGACCTGTCGCCATAACGCGCAGTGCATCAATACGCTCGCGCGGCGTCTTTTGAAAATTTCGGAAAATGTTTTCAACCAAAATTACCGCTGAATCAACAATGATGCCAAAGTCTACGGCTCCGAGTGACAACAGGTTGGCTGACTCTCCCAAAACCACCAAAATCATGATGCTGAAAAAAAGCGCAAATGGTATGTTGACGCTGACGATCACAGCGCTGCGCAGGTCACCTAAAAATACCCACTGAATCACAAATACCAGCAGGCAACCAAAAATCAGGTTGTGGATGACCGTTTGGGTGGTGACATTGACCAGCGTCGAGCGGTCGTAATAGGTTTCCAGCACCACGCCCTGGGGCAAGCTGCCATCGCTGTTTATAGTAGTTACAGCTTCTTTGACGCGGCCAATAACATCTTTGGTTTGCATGGTCCGGTTCATGATGACGATGCCCGTCACCACGTCATTGGCGGCATCTCGCCCCGCCTCTCCCAAACGCGGCACGCTACCCAACGAAACCGTCGCAATATCCCTGACGAGCACGGGTAAACCGTTTTGTTGCGTCACCACAATATTGCCGGCGTCTTCGATATTGCGCACCAGACCAAGGCCACGGATATTGACTGATTGTTCCCCTACGCTGAGGGTTCGCCCACCAACATTCGAATTAGCGTTACCGACGGCGCCAAGCACCTGCTGTAACGTCAGGCCGTAACCCTCAAGTTTTTGCGGATTGACTTCAATGTGGTATTCCTTGGTAGTCCCACCCCACGTGACCACCTGGGCCACACCAGGTACGGTTAGCAGGCGCCTTTGGACAATCCAGTCCTGAATGCCGCGCAAGTCCGTGAGGCTATAGGTCGACGGACCTTTGAGCTGATAACGCAAAATTTCCCCAACCAGGCTGGATGCCTGAATTTGTGGCTGCACGTTGTTGGGTAACGTGACATTTTGCTGTAGGTTTATCGCTGTTTGCGTCAAGGCCGGCACGTAATCCACACCGTATTTGAAAGTGACGCGAACAAACGACAAGCCATAAAAAGAGGTCGAACGAATATTATCAACACCCAAAGTGGTCGCCAGCCCGACCTCCATGGGTCGTGTGTAATAACGCTCCATTTCCTCGGCAGACAAGCCTGGAACTTGAGCGGTAATTTCAAGAATGACTGGCGCCGGATTCGGATAGGCCTCCACGTTGAGTTTGTAAAAAGCCAGCACGCCAGCGGCCATAAAAGCCAGTAAGCCAAGCAGCACAATGGGTCGGCGCGTAAGAACGAATGCAAGTAGGGATCGAAACACTTGGATACCCAGTCAATTGACAGTGATGAGATAAAGATTGCTGAGGAACAAAGCTTTGTCCCGCGCAATTTTTTCACCAGGAGCCAAGCCAGCCAGTATCTGTACCGTTGTGTTTTGAACGATCCCCGTTTTTACCTGACGACGCTTGAAGCGACCGCCATCACCCGCCACCCAAACAGACATGGATCCGTCTCCCTCGCGGGCCAGCGCGTTGGCGGGCACGGCAACCGAGCTCACTGGAAGGCCAAGCGTGATATTGAAGTTAGCCAACATCTGGGGCTTGAGCAGACGTTTGCTGTTGGGCACTTCGGCCCGGACAGTAATACGGTGCGTCGCAGCATCGGCGGTGTCACTGATGAAATTGACTTTCCCCGCGAAAGTCATATCGGGGTAAGCCGGAACCTTCACAGCTACCTGCTGACCCAGGCCGTAGCTGGCCAGCTCTGACTCGGGTACGCTAGCCACCATCCACAAGGTTTGCAGATTGGCAACGGTCAGCGGTGCGCTACCGCTGCCCGGTTGCACAAGTTGACCAACAGCACCTGCGCGGGCAGTGACACGCCCTGCAAACGGACTTCGCACCTGCATTTCCGTATCTACCTTGCGCTGCGCCTCAATATCCTCAATGTCTTTGTTTGTTAATCCAAACAGCGAGAGCGTCTTGCGTGCTGCGCGGTAAGCTGCGTCGGCAGCCTGTTGGTCGGCGGTGTTCTGCTGCAACTCCTTCAGGGCGATGCTTTGAGTCTCATACAGGCCCTGAGCACGACGCAATGTCTGATTTGCAACCCTGAGCGTGCCGGTTGTTGAGATCAGCATGGACGCAGCTGATGCAAGATCAGGAATCTGTACGGTATAAAGCAACTGACCTCGGGTCACGTCCTCGCCAGCGCGTACGAGCATGCTTCCTATACGTCCTTGATAAGGCGAGAACACTTGCACTGCCATATCCTGGTTAAAGTCAATAATGCCTATCGCTTCGCGCTTCAATTCAAATGCCTGAGATTGAACCACCCCAACTTTGAGCTCAAGTATTTGTTCACTCGTCAGCTGAACCTCATCGGGACCGACGCGGATAACCTGCGGGGCTGTATTCCTGACCGCGTCTGATGCCGATGCAGGCGCAGGCCGAAAATACAGATACAAACCAATCAGGACAAGCAAGCTAAAACCGCATAGGGCAACCTGCCACAGGCGAACCCGGCCCAATGAGGATGTCATGCGTTGGATATTTTTTTTCATCGATGTTTAGGGTGGATGAGTAACAGCGCTTCCGTGGAGACAGAAGTAAAAAGGGTCAACGTAAAGTCTAAGAAGCAGAGACTGACCACAGTCTGACCAAGTCACGCCAACAATGCGTTAATGCATGCGTGAAAATACGTATGCATAGCATTAGCGCCAGACACGTGTAAAAAGAGATGAAGAGATGACAAAATCAGGCCGCTGAGTACGCAGCTTTTCGAAACATGGCATGTTTCTTTTCGCTGACTATCAATTCGGCATTTGCAAGTGCGGCCCAACTCTGCCTGCGGCGCGGCCCAATGCGAAGCTGATGGACGCGCTGACGGCCAATAAGATGATGCTTGAAGTTTCCATAAAGCTGCGCCAGTCATTCAGCTAAAAAAAGCT
>JAYWBS010000144.1:0-4564 GCA_043781295.1 Polaromonas sp. | reverse complement strand
GCCCCATCGAACAACCTTAACAACCTCGACAAACCCATCAACTTGACCAAGCGCGGTCTCTTGCAGTCCGGCGCACTGATGACCGCTGGTGCTGTGATTGGCTGCGCCACACCCGGTACAGCAGCCAACGCTCCGGCCACACCCTTCAGCGTGGCTAACACCTATGTGCCGATTGCTGGCAGCAGCGAGATGTTTCCCGTGCGCCGCATTTACTGCATTGGCCGCAACTACGCCGCGCATGCGATTGAAATGGGTTCTGACCCAACGCGGGAGCCGCCGTTTTTCTTTCAAAAACCCACCGATGCGATTCAACTGGTGCCGCCCGGCAAGGTGGTGGACCACGCCTACCCCAGCCTGACCAAAAACTACCACTACGAGGTGGAACTGGTGGCAGCCCTGCACAAAGGCGGGCGCAATATTCCCATCGACAAAGCGCTTGAGCTGGTCTACGGCTATGCGCTGGGCCTGGACATGACGCGACGCGACTTGCAGCGCGGCATGGGCGATCAGAAAAAGCCGTGGGAAATCGGCAAAAGCTTTGACCAGTCCGCGCCGATTGGCCCGATCTACAAGGTGGCACAAACCGGCCACTACACCAAGGGGGCTATCTGGCTGAAAGTCAATGGCCAGGTCAAGCAGCAAGCTACTTTGAACTACATGATCTGGTCGGTGGCTGAGCAAATATCGAAACTCTCAGAAGCGTTTGAGCTGTTCCCCGGTGACATCATTTACTCAGGTACGCCTGAAAACGTCGGCCCCGTCGTCAAGGGCGACGTGATTGAATGCCACATTGATGGCTTGCCTGAGCTCAGCATCAAGATTGTTTGAATCTGCCCTTAGCGCATGAACCAAGGGCAAATACCGGGTGGTATTTCCCCGTAACAGCAAGAACTTCCGTGACCTCATAGACTCCGACCGCTTGATTCCCTTTTTTAACCACAACACGCTGAGGAAATTGCCATGCTGAACCAAGACCAGAAAACCGAATTTGATGCTTTGCTCCCAGGCCAAACGACCGAAGCCGGTGCCACCCGCCGCACCGCTTTAAAAACCGCGCTGGGCGTAGGCTACGCAGCCACGGCCATGCCCATCATGGCGCAAACAGCGATTAAAACCTCGTCTGATGGCCTGAAAACTGGCGAAACCATGTTTGAGGTCAATGGCTTCAAAGTGCCGGCTTTTTACGCGGCACCCGCTGGTAAAACCAACTTGCCTGTGATTCTGGTAGTTCAGGAGATTTTTGGCGTACACGAATACATTGCCGACACCGCGCGCCGCTTTGCCAAGGCCGGTTACCTGGCCATTGCGCCCGATTTGTATGCCCGCCAGGGCGACGCCAGCAAATACGGTGAAATGGCCAAGCTGATGGCGGAAGTCGTGTCTAAAGTGCCTGATGCACAAGTCATGGCTGACCTGGATGGTGCCGTCAAGTGGGCCAGTGCCAATGGTGGGGATTTGAAAAAAGTCGGCATCACTGGTTTTTGCTGGGGTGGCCGTATCACCTGGCTGTATGCCGAGCAAAGCAAAAACGTCAAGGCTGGTGTGGCCTGGTATGGCCGTCTGGTCGGCACGCCATCTGCGCTGTCACCCACCAACCCGATTGACTTAGCGGCTAACTTGAAAGCACCTGTGCTTGGCCTGTATGGCGGGCAAGACGGCGGCATCCCGGTATCGACGGTTGCAACGATGCAAAACGCACTGGCTGCCGGAAACAAAGCGGCCAAAGCATCGCAGTTCGTGCTGTACCCCGACGCACCTCACGCCTTTCACGCTGACTACCGCCCGAGCTATCGCAAAGAAGCGGCTGCTGACGGCTTCAAACGGGCGCTTGAATGGTTTAAGACGAATGGTGTGGCTTAAACTCTAGCCTCACATCAAAAAGCCGCCCACGGCAACGTGCGGCGGCTTTTTTTATTGATTTACACCCCTTTTTACCAATACTTTAGACCTCTAGACCAATCAATACGGGCGCAAGCAGCTATGACTTTGATAGCGATTATTTTGGGGACACTGATCGCTGGCATCGGCAGCGTCTGGCTGGCCGCCGCTTTAAGCTTTGGCATTTTGGCGCGCTATACCCAGCACATGCTCAGTCTGGCCGCTGGCGCGCTGCTGGCCACTGCCTTCATGCACCTGCTGCCCGAGGCGTTTGAAAGCCAGTCCAGCGCGCACGAAATGTTTGCCACGCTGCTGGTCGGGCTGGTGTTTTTCTTTTTGCTCGACAAGGCTGAGTTGTGGCACCACGGGCATGAACATGGCGTTGGGCATGACCATTCGCACGGTCATTCACATGATCACCACCACGACAGTCAAGGCAAGTCTGGTGGTTGGGCGGTCCTGGCGGGCGACAGCGTGCATTGCTTTGGCGACGGTATTTTGATCGCCTCGGCTTTTATGGCGGACATGCGGCTGGGTATCGTCGCCTCACTGGCCGTGCTGGCCCACGAAGTGCCGCACCACATGGGCGATTTGGTGGTGCTGCGCCAGTCGTCCAACAACAACCAGCGCGCCGCCATCGTCAAGGTGTCCATGGCGGGTGCCGTCACCGCGCTGGGCGGCGTGCTGGGCTATGCACTGGTTGAGCAGCTGTTTGACTTTTTGCCGTTCTTTTTAATCCTGGCATCCAGCAGCTTTATTTACGTGGCGCTGGCTGATTTGATTCCGCAACTGCAAAAGCGTGCCAGCCCGCGCGAGACCGCTGCGCAGATTGCCTGGTTGTTAGCCGGTATTGGGCTGGTCGCGCTGATCAGTGCGTTGGCGCATTCGCATTGAACTAAAGTAGTTTTAGCCTTGCGCCATCGGCCGACTCAGGTCGCTGCACCAGTCGCTCCAGCTGCCCGCATACAGGCCCACCTTTGATGCATCAGCCAGCCCGGCAATCTGCATGGCCAGGATGTTGGGCACGGCGCTCACGCCGCTGCCGCAGTGGTGGACCACGGTTGTTGGGTCGCGGCCTGCGAGCAGCGTTTCAAATTCGGCTTTCAGGTCGGCTGCTGGTTTGAACTTGCCGTCAGGCCCGATGTTTTGGTTAAACGGGCGATTCAGTGCGCCTGGAATATGGCCAGCCACCGGGTCCAGCGGCTCCACCTCGCCGCGAAAGCGCGCTGCGCCGCGTGCATCTATCAATGTCTGTACAGGTCGCCCCAAATTTTCTGCTACTGTTTTAGTAGCTACCAGCGTAGCCAATTCGGTTGCCAGGGAAAAGTTTGACTGAAAGTGCGCGGGCTCGGCGCCGCTGGCTACTGCGCCGCCTGCTGCCTGCCAAGCTTGCAGGCCACCGTCAAGCACGGCTACATTTGCATGGCCTGCCCATTTCAGCATCCACCACAAACGGCCGCAGTAGTTCGCACCGTTGCGGTCATACACCACGGCCTGCATGTTGTTGGCAAAGCCGACGCTGGACAGCCACTCTGCAAATTTTTCGCGGTTGGGCAGTGGGTGTCTGCCGCCTGAAACGCCTGTGCCCTGCTTGTCGCTGAGCGCTTTGTCCAAATCGGCATAAACCGCGCCAGCGATGTGTGATTCAAGGTATTTTTTGTGTCCGGCGGAGGCGTCAGTCAGTTCAAACGTGCAGTCAAAAATGACCAAGGGCGTTTTGCTGGCCATCAGCGCCTGCAATTGGGCTACAGAAATCAGCGTGGTGTAGGTCATGCATGGCTCCTAAAAAAATCACGAGGATGGGCAGTCAGTGTTCTTCAGCAGGCGCATCCGGCGCTGCGCGCGCCCGCAGCACTGTTGCTGCGATGGCGCTAAAAATAATCAGCGCCATACCGGCCCAGCCCAGCAACGGGATGTTGTCGCCAAACAAAATCAGGCTGAAAAAAGCTGCAAAAACAATGCCCGAGTATTGCAGGTTGGCCACCATCAGCGTGCCACCGTGATTTTTACTCATGGCATAGGCTTTGGTCATGCACAGCTGCCCGAGCGATGCCAGTATGCCCAGCGGTGGCAGCCACAGCGCGTGCTGCCAGTCCCAGGCTGACGTACCGATTACCGCCATGCCCACGGCGCCAGCCAGCACGGTGCTTGCCGCAAAATAAAACACGGTGCGGATGTCTGGCTCGCCCACGCGTGAAATGGCAATCACCTGCATATAGGCAAAGGCAGCCCCCAGGCCTGACAGCAAACCGACCAGCCCGGCAAAGGTCTGGTGTTGATCCATGGCGGGGCGCAGCAACATGACCACGCCTGCAAAACTGGCGAGAATCGTCAATATCAACGGCCCCTGCGACTGAATCTTTTGCCCTGGCTTGGCAAACATCAGCGAGCCACCCACCAAAAACGCGGCTATCCAGACGCTGCTCATGTAGTTCAGCGTCATGGCGGTAGCCAGTGGCAAGTGGGTGATGGCGTAAAACCAGGCTGACAAAGACATCACACCAATCACGCTGCGCCAGACGTGCATGGACAGCACCTCAGTGCGCAGCGATGTACCGTTGGCGCGCGCCCAGATGGCCATAAAAACCATGCCCACCACACCCCGGTAAAACACCATCTCGGCGTTGTTGAAGTACAGCGACGCGAACTTGATGCATACCCCCATACAGGCAAACACAAACGAGGC
>JAYWBS010000143.1:0-13480 GCA_043781295.1 Polaromonas sp. | reverse complement strand
ATCCTGATCGCCGCCAATCCCATGGTGATCGTCCCCAGCCAGAGCGCCAAGCCACCCTACGATCCGGTCAAGGATTTCATGCCGATCACCAAGGTGGGCGTCATTCCGCTGGTGTTGGCCGTCTCGCCCAGCCTGAAAATTAATTCCATCAAGGAATTGATCGCCTATGCCAAGGCCAACCCCGACAAACTGAGTTATGGCTCTTCGGGCCCTGGCACCATCAGCCAGCAGGAAATGGAGCTGTTCAAACAAGCCGTTGGGATTGAGATTCTTGAAATACCCTACAAGAGCACCGCCCAGGCCATGACCGACTTGATTGGCGGTCAACTCCCTTTATTCCCGGTGGTTGTGCCCTTGGTGTCGCAGCACCTGCTGTCAGGGCGCGCCAAGGGACTGGCCGTGTTCGATATGCAGCGGTCCCAACTGCTGCCTGACGTTCCGGCGCTGTCGGAAGAAGTCAGTGTGCCGGGCTATGCACCAACGCCGGTCTGGTACGGTTTTGTGGCGCCCGCCAACACGTCGCCCCAGATCATTGCAACGCTGAATGGCCTGATCAACAATGCCATGAGCGCGCCTGATGTCAAGGCCAGGCTGGTGATTTTGGGTGCCCAGCAACTGATGGTGGGCAGCGAGCAATTTGCCGCCGACATCAAAAGCGAATATGAGAAAGCCAGGGCCTTGGCCAAGAAATTGGGAACTGCAAAATAGGTCTGCCAAAATAGTGCTACAAAAGAGGCCTGCCATGTCATACAGCGCAGCGTCCAAGTTAAATCGGGTTCCATCACAGGAGAATTCACATGCTCACCCTGCAAACCTGGGAAAAAGCGCAGCCAACACGCAAGGCTGTCTGCAAAGACACCTTTGAGGGCCACGTCACCGACATCATTGCCACCCATCAGGAGCGGCGATCAGGTGAGCAGGCTTTTCTGGTGGAGCAAGCCCCCAACTGGGTGACGCCAACTCACTACCACCTGGAGCAACAGTTTCAGGTCATCATGGCTGGGCATGGCACCATTGGTCGGCATGATGTCCGGCCGCTGTGCGTTCACTACGCAGCGCCTCAGACGGGCTACGGGCCCATCGTGGCGGGGCCAGACGGTGTCTCCTACCTCACGCTACGCATGTCGGGCGATACCAGTGCGTGGTACATCCACAAGCCCGGCTCCCGCGAACGCATGCAGAGTGGTTTAAAGCGCGAGCAACAGCATGGCGCACCTCAAGGCAGCATCAGCGCCGACGCGCTGGCCAGCCTTGCCAGCACAACCGTGGAGGTGCTGATTGCGCCAAGGCCCGATGGCCTGGCCGCGCATTTGCTGCGCATCGCGCCGGGCCACGACCACAACCATGACCACGCGATGTTGGCCGAACCAGCGGAATCTGCCAGCCCTGTGCATGCCGGCCGTTATTACGTCGTCACACAAGGCACTGCCAGCTTGGGTGGCCAGAGCGCTCAAGCGCGGTCGGTTGCCTTTGCTTCGGCCGTTGAAAACGTGACCCTGCACGCAGGCCCCCAAGGGGCTGAAGTGGTGGTCTTGCAGTTTCCGGTGCAGGCTTTGGCACCGATTGCCAGTCCCACGCCGCAGAGCTGATGCGCGCCTGTTTTATTTTGTCGCTGGTGTCGCTATTGGACGTATCGGACGCGCAGGCCGTTTGACTTTGCCGACCGGGCGCAGCTTGCTGACCGGCTGGTTCAACACATCAATTGTCATCGGCGTCTCATACGCGGCCAGCACCAGATCGCGCATGTGCTCCAAATGAGCGCGCCAAAAGCTCTCGGCCGCAGCCGGCGTGCCACGGCGCATCAGCGCCAGCGCCATTTCCCGGCTGCGGATGTTTTCCTGGCGCAGCTTGTCGACGCTGGTTTTCGCCAGGGTCCGTTCGGTGACGTGCTCATGCTGGCGCCGGATGATGTCGTAGATCAGCGACGCCAGCAGATGGATCGTCTTGTTGCCGCAGTGCCGGGTGATGAGCATCGAGAACTCAGCGGTCAGATCGGCGTAACGGATCAAATCGGTTTGCGACGCTTCGCGCGCGGCTTCAATGTTGGCCTCAAGTTCCGCAAAGGCAAGGGGATTGCGCAGCGCAGCCAGCAGGCCCGCCGCCGGTGGCTCGATGATGGTGCGGGCAAGCCACACGTCCTGCAGCGTGGTGCCCGCAATCTGCAGAAACACCCCCACCTGGCTGGCGGCAGCACCCAGATCGACAGCGCTCACCCGTGCGCCGCCATGCTTGCCGCGGCTGATGCTGATGAGCGCTTCGGATTCAAGCAGGCGCAGCGCTTCCCGCATGGTGGGGCGCGAAATCGCGAACTCAGCCTGCAGCACGTTCTCGGGATGCAATTTGTCGCCGGGCTTGAGGCGGCCCGTGACGATCTGGCGGCGCAGCTCGTCGGCCACCGTTTCGGCCGCTTTAGGACGCTTGCGGGGGGCCGCCTTGGCCACGGGACGGTCGCTCAGGTCTGTGTTGGTCATGTAGAACGTAACGCGAAGTGTGGTCAGCAGATTCGCCAGAAGTTTGGCCCAATGTGCGGGGGAGGATCGACGCGCAGAATAGCACACCCCGGACCTTCGAACGTGCACAATGTTTAATTGTCTACATGATTAAAATTAGCGCTGGTAGCAGCACGGAGAAATAAAATGAAACCGCTCAACGGCATCAAGGTGCTGGACTTTTCAACGGTCTTTGCCGGACCCCACTGCGGGCAACTGCTCGGCGACTACGGTGCCGATGTCATCAAGATCGAGCCCACGTCAGGCGATGATTCAAGAAACTGGCAGCCCCTGCATCAGGGCCAAGCCGGTTCGGGCACGCTGTTCTTTGTGGTAAACAGAAACAAGCGCAGCGTGGTCATCGACCTGAAAAGCAAGCGCGGCATTGACATCGTCCACCGCTTGGTCAAGACCAGCGACGTGGTGTTACAAAATTTCAGCGATGGTGTGATGGACCGGCTGGGGCTGGGCTACCCGGCGCTGAAAGAACTCAACAGCCGGTTGATTTATTGCAGCATCTCCGCTTTTGGAGACATCGGCCCGATGGCCAAAGCCAGAGGCTACGACCCCGTCATCCAGGCTTTCAGCGGCATGATGCAGATTCCTGAAGAAGGTGGCCCGCCACCGGCCCGGTTCAGCATCCCGCTGATCGACTTCACGACTGGGCAGAATGCGTTTGCAGGAATTTTGGCCGCCATCATCCAGCGCAGCGCATCGGGCGAAGGTGCCTACCTGGAAGTCTGTCTGGCCGATTCCGCCGTGGCCTTGCAGGCCTGGGGCTTGCAAAGGCATTGGGGCACCCTCGGACAGGGCGCACCCGCCAAACCGGGCGGTCCGGTGGTCTCGGACAACGTGCCGTACGAGTCGTTCAAGGCCAGCGACGGCTATGTCTACATCGCCTGCGGCAACCAAAAGCTGTGGCTGCTGTTCTGCGGCGCCATTGATCGCCCGGACCTGGCAGCCGACCCCTTGTACCGAAGCAATCCCGCGCGGCGGGAAAATTACGCGCCGTTGATGGCCATTCTGCGGCCCTTGATAGGCAGCCAGTCCAGAGCCGATTGGGAGCGCGTGTTCGTTGCAGCGGGCGTGCCCTTTGCGCCGATCAACAACTTGGCGGAACTGTCGGTCCACCCGCAGATTGCTGCCTCCAACATCATTCAGGACTACGAAAGCCCCCATTTCGGTAGCTTGAAAACCGTCGCGCGTGCGGTCAGGTTCGACGGCCAGGTTTCTCCGGTTGTTGCGGCGCCCCCGGGCCTGGGTGAGCACACGCGCGCGGTTCTGCGCGAGATTGGCTACGGCGATGCCGAAATAGACGCCTTCCAGGGTGCGGGAACAGTGGGTGGGGCCTAGGAGCCTTTGCGATACTCTCCCAACGACGGACAAGACCTAGGGGATCAAAGCGGGCTGGCGGCTTGCTAGCACCTGGCAACATCCGCCGATGACGGTGAATTACGAGCGCCAGCTTGAACCATTAAAACTGGACAGGAATCAGCCCCTTCCAGGAAGCGGGCGAATATTTGGCTGGGTTGCGTATAAACGCTGTACTATCCGCCTGTAACGGGCGTTATCAGCATCAGTAGATGCCATCCATCCTGAACCTGCGCAATCGCAGGCACAAATGATGAAACTTTCCGAATTCAATCTTGGCTGGCAAAAAGGTCTTGCAATGCTGATGTCTCGGACGAGGATTTTGAGGCAGGTGCTTATGTTCGCGGCATTGTTGCCGGTCTTGCCTTGTTTGGCCGTGACCAATAACAGCCCCGTGAGCAGCCCCGTGCGAACCGTGCACATTCGGGGCTCGACCACATTTGAAGCCATCGTGCGATCCCTGGCCGAACAGTACATGCGCAGCCACCCGTCCAGCACGGTGGTGGTCAGTGGCGGCGGCACATCGCGCGGCTTTCTTGCGCTGCTTGACAGCACAGCGGACGTGGCCATGGTCAGCGGCGCCCCATCTGAAGACACGCTCGATGAAATCGCCAGACGCGGCATGAAACTGGTCAATGTTCCATTCAGGCGCGTCGCGATGGCGCCGGCCGTTCACTTCAGCAATCCTGTCAACGACCTCAGTGCCATCGAGCTGCGTGAAATTTTTACTGGGCGCATCAACAACTGGAAGGCACTGGGCGGAAAAGATGCGACTATACATGTCTATATCGGCCCACCCGGCGACGGCATTACCAACACCTGGAGCGAGAAGGTCCTGGGCGATTTGGACACCTTCACGCCTAGAGCAGTCAACGCCGAACTTGATCAGCGCATTGTCCGCGTCGGGGGGGATCCTTTTGGCATCACCTATCTGGCAACCGAATCGCTCAAAAACCAGGCACTCAAGGTTTTGTCGGTGGATAAGGTCATGGCAGGCGCAGACAGTGTGCGCAGCGGTCGCTATACCCTGCTGGCACCACTGATGTTTGTCACGCGTGAAAAGCCCGCATCAGAGGTACAGAAGTTTTTGCAGTTTGTGAACAGCCTGTCCGCGCCGATATCCAACTCGGTCTTTGCACTTCCTAATGCAGCGAATGCAGCGAATCCAGCGGCTGCATCACCACCGGCCACTCGATGAAAAGACGCTATGTTGCGGGTGGACTAGCTGCTGCCCTTGCCGGGGTCGCCGCCTACCCTGTGTGGCAGTGGATGCAGATTCGCCGTGCGCCGATTCGGCAGAATGCCTTGCTTGTAGGCGGCGCGTCTGCCATGTATGAGCTGAACATCGCACTGGGCAAGGAGTTCGAGAAGCGCTATGGCGTGCAGGTCATTGTGGAACGTGGCGGTTCATTGCAGGGTCTGCTGGCCGCCAAACGGCATGCCATTGACATTGCGGCTATGGCGCGCGACCTTTACGGCGCAGAAGCAGAGCCGCAAGCACACAACCATTTGATTGCAAGGGATGCCATTGCCATCGTGGTGAACCCTCAAAATCCGGTCAGGCAACTCAGGCAGGAACTGGTCCGTGATGTTCTGACCGGAAAAATTGACAACTGGAAAATGTTGGGAGGTGCCGACAGCCCCATTGAGGTGGTGATGCGCCCGCGTGATTCGTCTACCAGCCGCTATGTCAGCGAGGTGGTTCTTGCGGGTGCTGATCTGTCCCTGAAGGCGCATTTCAGGAAGACCCGAGACGAATTGCTGGCATTCATTCGCCAGAATCCGAACGCGATAGGTTGTGTTGCGACTGACGACGGTGGGCTGCCCACCGACATTGCCCTCCTGGAAATTGACAACATCCCGATGATGCGTGAGACCGTGCTCAGTGGTCGCTACCCTTACGTGCGCTCCCTGTATCTTTTGACTTTTGGGCAGGCACGGCCGCAAGCGCTTGACTTCATCGCTTTGGCGGAATCACCCGCAGGTCAGGCGATTATTGATCGTGCTGGTTTCATACCGGTCAGGTAGCACATGGCCAACGAAGCACACGGCATACTGAACGACTGGCTCAAGCGCATACAGCGCAATGAGCGCGTGCGAAAAGCGCTGGCCTTTGTGTTGCTCGTGGCCTTGCTTGGCATGGCAGGGCACTATGTTTATGAGGTGCTGCCCAGAACTTATTCGCTGAAGATCACGGGGGGCGATATTCTGGGCAACAGGCACTACCTGGCCGGCGCTTTACGCGACGAAGTGTTACCAGGTGGCGTGCGTCTTGACGTGCTGCCGTCAGAAGGTTCGCAAGATGCGCTGGCGCAAGTTTCCGAGGGCAAGCTGGACTTCGCGCTGATACAAGGCGGCCTGGAACTGCCTTTTGCGAACGTGGTTCATGTCGCCAATCTCGCGCCCGAGCTGCTGCACTTTCTGGTGCGCCCCGACATCAAGGACATTGCTGGCCTGCGCGGCATGCGCATCAACCTGGGCAGCAAAAAGGGGGGCACCCGGGTCATCGCCAAAGAGTTGCTGGAATTCTCTGGCATGCAAGACGGCGTGGACTATGTTGAAACCAATCTGGGGACAGAGGACTTGCTGGCATTGCGCAAGGACCGCGTGCCGGACGTGATTGTCATCACGTCGTTCGCACCGTCCAACGTGGCGGACTACATCGTCAAGCAGTATGGCTACAGCCTGCTGGAGATCCCTTTCCCCAACGCGCTGGCCTTGCGCCAGGGCTGGGCTGCAGACAGCAAGGTCATGGCGTACATGTACAGCGTTCAACCCCCCGTACCGCCGCGCGATGTCAAGACCGTGGGCGTTAACCTGCAATTGGTCGCGAACGCCAATCTGGACCCGCGCGCCGTGTTCAAAGTGCTGGAAGGCATCTACAGTCCTGGGCTACAGATGCGGTTGAAAATGAAATTTGATGAAGACAAGATTCTGGAATCGTCCAGTTACCCGCTGTCCAGCGGCACGCGACTCTTCATGGACCGCAAAGATCCATTGCTGTCGCAGGCCACCCTCAAAAAGGTCGAGTCGCTTTTCGGTCTGATACTTTCTGTGGCGTCAACCTTGATTGTGGTGTTCAAGTGGTTCAAGGGGGCCCCACCTGAAGTGGTCAAACCCGAGACAGACGATGCATTTTTCATCACTCTGATTGAACGCGTGCTGGCGGTGGACAGCAGCATCGACGCATCGACGGGCGGATTGCTTCCATTCGATCAACTTGACACCTTGCAGAAAGAACTCTCGGACATCAAGGCGGCTGCGATGCGGCGCCTGTCGGCCAACGGCCTGCTGGCCAATGCCAACCTGGTGCCCCAGCTCTTTTCTGCCATCGCAGATTCTCGTGTCCGGCTTGAATTTATAAGGGGAAAAATATGACGATAAACTTCCGCCATGATATTCGCCGCTTGGGCGTTGCGCTCATGTGGTTGGCCGCCCTCGGCCTGTCAGGCTGCGCGGCTGTCGCGCCATCCGGCATGCCGTCAGGTGCGGCCTATGAGGCTGCGATTGCAGACGCTGCCGTGGCAAGCCCCCGCAAGGTCAGTGCGTTGATGCCCTTGCCGGCGGGAGACAAGGTTCGGGTGGTGTCATGGGTGACAGAAAACCGCACGCCTTGCAAAGCGCCCGATACCAGCTGCGCCACCACCACGCCGCCAGATCGCATCTGGGTCACGCTGGCAGGTGAAGTGCAGGCACGTTGCCGCGCCTGGGGCTTGAAGGGTGACGCACTGCGTCAACGTCTGGAGCAACTGCTGGGCCTGCCCCTGGACCCGCCGCCGCAATTTCGCAAAGCCCGGTTTGTGACCATGGAAGTCGCCCGTGACCGCCTTGACAGGCCCTGCCTTGGCATTGATGAAACCAGCCCGCAAAGCCCGGTGTGCACCGTCGGTATTCAGGCCAGCAGGGCACCGGATGTGCGCGATTACGTGCTCAAGCAAATGGCAGACTCCTTCGTGGTCGGTGGCCCGAACGGCCCCGGCTATCCCTTCACCCGCCTCGGCTACACCTACGACTGGAACCCGATCAATGCCCAGCCCAACCACTACGGTGCTTCTGAATTTTTAGTCCAGGCCAGCACATCTGCGAGCGTCATCAACCAGCAGGAAACCGACGCTTACTGTGCGGTGCCCTAGTCACTAGCTCTGGTCATTCGCTCTGGTGTCATTGTTAACCCGCCATCTGACTGAAGCGCACTGGGCGGCGTTGTCAGAGCGGGCAACGCCCAACGGCGTTCGGCTGGCGGATGTGACTCGCTCAGGCCTGCGCCATCCTGACAGTTCAGTCGGTATCTATGCGCCGGACTTTCAGAGCTACGACGTTTTCCGCGAATTGTTCGACCCCATTCTTGAGAACTTCCAGGCACCATCCCTGAGCCACCGCAATGACCTGGCGTGCCTGAATCCGGCAACTGTCGTCTCCACCAGAATCCGGGCGGCACGCAATCTTGTGGGCCATCTATTTCCAGCTGGCATGTCAAGGTCAGAGCGTCTCAGCGTAGAAGAAAAAATAACGCACGCCTGCCGCTGCCTGGCGCCTGACTTTCAGGGCACGATCACGCAACTCAAGGACATACCGCAGGGCAAGCTTGACGCCATGATCTCGAAGCACCTGGCCTTCGGGCCAGAAGACAAATACATGGTTGCAGCGGGCATTCACGCCGACTGGCCAGTTGGAAGAAGCGTCTTCAATACGCACACGCAGCAGTTGTCGGTCTGGATCAATGAAGAAGACCACCTGCGGGTTGCCGTTGTCATGCCCGGCGCCTGTGTTTCCGCTTGCCATGAGGTTATGGCTTCGGTCATGTCCCGCCTGGCTGCCCAGCTGGATTTTTGTACGGATGCGCAACGCGGCTACTTGACCAGTTGCCCCAGCAATGTGGGCTCCGCCATGCGGGTGAGCTACAGGGTGGATTTGCGCCTGGACGCCTTGCAGGCACCGCATCGGGAACGGCTGGAATCTGCAGGCATTCTTCAACTTCGTGGCGCTGCGGGGGAGCACGTCCCGCGCACAGGCGGAGTTGTGGATGTGAGCTTTCGCAACCGCGTTGGCGCTCTAGAGGCGCACATGTTGCGGGACATGGACATGCTGTTGGCGAAAACCTGATTTTAAAAAGCGATTGACGCAACAAGGCGCATAAAATTGATTGCTATTTAAATAATAGCTGATTGCGCCCGAATTTATTGGGCCGCAGGCCTTTTCGACATCAAAAAATACTTTCCCTCATGTTTTTAAACGGGTTTTAAGCTCAGGCAACCGTTTTGGCACCCATCTGGCGCGCCAGATGCACCTGGTGCAGGGTGATTTTGCGTACCTCGGCCTGGTTGCTCTGGATGTGCGCGCAGCAGCAGGGCCGCCTGGTCGCCGCGCCTGTGCTGGATCGCCTGGAGGATTTTGGCGTGCTCGTCATACGTTGCGTCAATGTGCGGCTGCTTGGTGAAGTCAAGTCGGCGAATCACGCGGATGCGGTCCGTCGCGTCGCGGTGCACACGCGCCATCTCGACAAAGCCCTTGCTGTAGCCTGAATAGCGCTTGCCGCAGGGGCGTGCGCGAGACGCCCAGGCGTTCGCTGATTTCAGTTGCAGTAAAAATTTGACTTACAATACCTTCATAATAACCTTATAATGAAGCCATATGAGTAAAATAAATACATTTTGGAGCCAATATGTCAAATTTATCAATCAAAGACGTTCCAGAAGCCTGGGCAGAAAGCCTGCGGCAGCGGGCCGCCCGCAACCATCGGTCACTTCAGGGTGAGCTGATGGCCATCATTGAACAGGCCGTGGCATCAGGCGCTGATGCGCAAGCGCCCGCAGGCGATTCAAACATGGACTCGGCACGCAAAGGCCGCATCGTGGGTTATGACCGCATGGGTCACCCCATCATGCGTTATGGCTGGAAGACGATCGAGCAATTAGCGGCCGAACATAGGCTGAAATTTCCGAAACCCCTGACTGGCGTACCGCTAGGGGTGGATATTGTTCGTGAAGATCGGGATTCGCGATGAGTGCATCAAATTTGTCCGGTGTGGATCGGTATCTTTATGTGGCAGAGCCGCCTGCGACCTATATGGTGCGGCCAGCGCTTGTGATTGACTGTAGCGTTCTGAGTGCGTTCATGTTTGATGAAGAAACGCGCGACAAGGCCCTTGCATTGATGGCGGGCAAGACGCTTCATGCACCGTATCTACTGGATCATGAAATCGTGAGCGTGGCATTGAAAAAAGAACGCCTCGGCTGGTCCCTGGACTCCGTTCATCTGGCTCTGGCGGATTACCCAAAGCAAGACATCGAACTGCATCGCACGGACACTTTGGTTCAGCATCAGTTGGCTGTGCGGTACAAGCTATCAAGCTACGACGCAGCCTATCTTTGGCTTGCAGCAGAACTTAAAGCGCCGTTGGCAACTTTTGATCAAAAATTAGGGCGCGCTGCAACAACGCATCTGTCCAATTTGCCCTGAGCCGTGCGCTAGTCAACCCCCACAGGCACCCGCTGCGCCAGCGCGCACATGAGCTCGTAGCCCACCGTACCGCCCGCAAGCGCCACTTCGTCGATTGACAAGACATTGCCGTTTGATGCACGGCCCCACAACGTCACGTCACTGCCCATACCCGCATGCGGCACGGGCGACAAATCCACCGTGACCATGTCCATGCTGACGCGGCCCACCATGCGGCAGCGCACGCCATCAACCAGCAGTGGCGTGCCCGTGGTGCAATGACGTGGGTAGCCGTCGGCATAGCCGCAGGCGACAACACCAATGCGCAAGGTGCTGTCTGCTGTGAAGCTGGAACCATAGCCCACCGTGTCGCCGGCCTGCAAGTTTTGCACGCCAATGATTTTTGAGCTCAGTGTCATGGTGGGTTGCAAGCCCCAATGTTCAAAGCTGTGCTCGGGGTAGTCTGGCGCGCTACCGTATACCGCAATGCCGGGGCGAATCCAGTCAGACTTGGCGGCCAGCGCATTGCCGTGGCGCAGGTTGCCCGCGCTGTTGCTCAATGACCGTTCGCCTGGCAGGTCATGCGTCACACTTTCAAAAATACTGAGCTGCGCGGCGATGCCTTTGGCTGTGTCGGCGTCTGAAAAATGCGTCATCAGCGATATCTCATCAACCTGCGGCAGCGCGTTCAACCGCGTCCAGGCAGCGCGGTAGCGCTCGGGCTTGAAACCCAGGCGGTTCATGCCGGAATTCATCTTTAAAAACACGCGGTGCGGGCTCAGGGTTTTGTGCGCGGCCAGCATGTCTATCTGCTCGTTGCAATGCACCACATGCCAAAGCCCCAGGCGCGAACAGGTCTCTAAATCACGCGCCTCAAAGCAACCTTCAAGCAGCAAAATCGGCCCGCGCCAATCCAATGCACGCTGGCGTTTGGCTTCATCCAAATCAAGCAGCGCAAAGCCATCGGCACTTTTCAAACCTTCAAACGCGCGTTCAATCCCATGGCCGTAGGCGTTGGCTTTGACGATGGCCCAGACTTTCGCATCGGGTGCGTGCGCACGTGCATGCGCCAGGTTATGGCTCAATGCTGCGGTGTGGATGGTGGCTTGAATAGGGCGTGGCATGTATTGATTATTGCGTGCTCAAATTAAAGTGCGGTGGTACTGGGGTTTGTGCCCAGCGCCCCCATGCTATAAAGATGAATCGTATGGAGATAACAAGACTTTAATGAAGCGCGGTTTTTACACCATCATGGCGGCCCAGTTTTTCAGCTCGTTGGCTGATAACGCGCTGTTTGTTGCCGCCGTAGAGCTGCTCAAATCCAGTGGTGCGCCCAAGTGGCAGCCGGCAGCACTGGTGCCCATGTTTGCGCTGTTTTATGTGGTGCTGGCACCGTTTGTGGGTGCGTTTGCAGATGCGCAGCCCAAGGGCAAAGTGATGTTTGTCAGCAACGCCATTAAAGTCGTGGGTTGCCTGATGATGCTGTTTGGCACGCACCCGCTGATGGCCTACGCCATTGTGGGCTTGGGCGCTGCGGCATATTCGCCCGCCAAGTACGGCATATTGACCGAACTGCTGCCGTCGTCCCAACTCGTCAAGGCCAACGGCTGGATTGAAGGCCTGACGATTTCATCAATCATTTTGGGCGTGCTGCTGGGCGGGCAACTGGTGGGCCACAAGGTGTCCAAGCTTTTGCTGTCGATAGACATTCCTTTCTTTGACACCAGCATTGACACCGCGCCCGAAGCGGCAATCAGCGTGCTGATATTTTTATACGTGATTGCGGCCTGGTTCAACACCCGCATTCCCAGCACAGGCGTTGAAATGCGGCCCATGCCGCGCAACAAGCTCGAATTATTGCCCGACTTCTGGAACTGCAACTCCGCCCTGTGGCGCGACAAGTTGGGTCAAATCTCATTGGCCACCACGACGCTGTTTTGGGGCGTGTCAGGCAACTTGCGCTACATTGTGCTGGCCTGGAGCGCGGCTGCGCTGGGCTACAGCACCACCCAGGCATCGTCGCTGGTGGGCGTTGTGGCCATTGGCACGGCTGCCGGCGCGGTGCTGGCATCGATGCGCATGCGGCTGGACCAGGCCACCAGTGTCATGCCGATGGGCATCGCCATGGGCTTGCTGGTGATTTTGATGAACTTCATCAACAACGTCTGGGTGGCCGCACCGTTTTTGATTTTGCTGGGTGGTCTGGGCGGATTTTTGGTCGTGCCCATGAACGCTTTGCTCCAGCACCGTGGCCATAACCTGATGGGTGCGGGCCGATCAATTGCCGTGCAAAACTTTAATGAGCAGGCCTGTATTTTGAGCCTGGGCGCGTTCTACAGCCTGTCTACCGGCATGGGCCTGTCGGCCTTCGGTGCCATTACTGCCTTCGGTGTGGTGGTGGCGGGCTTTATGTGGGTGATTCAGCGCTGGCACAAAAGCAATTGCATCAAACACAAAGAGCAGGTTGAGCATCTCTTGAGCATTGCGCGCAGCGATACCTCGCATTAGTGGGCATTTCTATAAATTCATTTTTCGGGCGAATTGCGGCGTTGCGCGGTGCTCGCAATCCTCATGCACACAAGTGCATTCCGGTGTGCTGCGCTCCGTGCGCCTTGCACTTCATCCCGAAAAGCTGAATTTCTAAAAGCGCCCACATGCAATTGGCTAAATCCTCGGGCAGTCTGCTTGCTGCCAGCGCACTTGTCATCAACGCCTTTGTCTGGGGCGTGTCCTGGTGGCCTTTTCGGGAGCTTCAAAACCACGGCCTCCACCCGCTGTGGGCCACCGCTGCAATGTACCTGCTGGTTTGCGGGGCGATGCTGGTGTGTTACTTCAGCGCGCTAAAGGATTTGCTGGCCAACCCGGTATTGTGGTGGTTGGCGCTGGCTTCAGGCCTGACCAATGTCGGCTTTAACTGGGCCGTGACGGTGGGCGATGTGGTGCGGGTCGTGCTGCTGTTTTACCTGATGCCGGCCTGGACAGTTCTCGTCGCTTGGGTCATGCTGGGCGAAAGGCCTACCTATAGCTCACTGCTACGCCTGCTGCTGGCCATGGCGGGTGTGTTGATTGTTTTGAAAACGCCCGACTCCCCTTGGCCCATCCCGCAAAGCGGTGCCGACTGGCTGGCGCTGGCGGGGGGCCTGAGTTTTGCCATCACCAATGCGCTGCTGCGCAAGCAAAGC